>CAZACZ010000011.1:31354-51425 GCA_964483695.1 uncultured bacterium
CCCGTCGCATCGGCTCCGGTCCGTGGTGCGGCTCCGGTCCGTGGTGCGGCTCCGGCCCGTGGGGCCGGCACGCGCCCGTGGGCCCGGCAGGCGCACGTGGGGTCCGCACGCGCCCGGGGGGCCGGCACGCGCCCGTGGGTCGGGCACGCGCCCAACGCACCCGGGCACCCGCCCGTACCGCCAGCGGCCCGGGCCGGCACCCGTGATAGCCTGGGCCGTGCCCCGCCTCCGCTGCCAAGCGGCACCGGCGTGCGCGGGAGAGCCCCGAGCATCGTGACCCCCACGCCACCCAGCACGTTCCCGTTCGCCGCCTTCCGGGCGGGGCAGGGCGAAGCGTTGGCCCGCGCTCGCGACGCGTTCGCGCACGGCAAGCGCTTCGTCGTCGTCGAGGCCCCCACCGGCTCGGGCAAGAGCGCCATCGCCGTCACGTTGGCGCGCGAGGCGGCGACGGCGTTCGTGCTGACGGCGCAGAAGATCCTGCAGGACCAGTACGTCCGCGATTTCCCCGACCTGGCCTTGATGAAGGGTCGATCGAACTACGACTGCCTGGTGGCGCCGACGCACGCGGCGGCCGCTCCTTGCATCGTCGGCAGGCGCTTCCCGGCGTGCGACGGCTGCCCGTACTTCGTGGCCAAGGACGTCGCCATGGCCGCCGACGTGACCACCATGAACTACGCCTACTTCCTGGCCGAGCTCAACTACGCAGGCGGCTTCCGGCCGCGCGAACTGCTGGTGCTGGACGAAGCGCACAACGCCGAGGGCGCCCTGATGAGCTTCGTCCACGTCAGCATCGGCGAGGCGCAGCTGGCGCGGGCGGGCATCGACGCGCGGCTCCCGCCGAACCTCGGCGACGACATCGCCTTCGACTTCGCGGCGTCGCTGCTGCCCGAGTTGCGCGAGCGTGCGCACGATCTCGAGCGCGAGCTCAAGGGCGACCTCTCCGGCGACGCCGCGCTGCAACGTTTGCGCACCAAGCAGTGGCTCGATGGGCAGACCGAGCGCCTCACCGTGCTCCTCGACAGCCGCGACGGCGGGGACGTCGATTGGGTGGTGGAGCGGCGCCGCACCGAGCAGGGCGAGTCGTTGTCGTTCAAGCCGATCGACGTGGCGCCGTTCGCCGACGAGTTGCTGTTCGGCCACGCCGAGCGCGTGCTGATGCTGTCGGCCACCATCCTCGACGCGCCCACCTACCTTCGAGGGCTCGGCATCGACGAGGACGAGGTCGAGGTGATCCGCGTGCCGTCCTCGTTCCCGCCCGAGCGCCGACCCATCGTGCTTCGTCCCGCCGCGCGCCTCACCAGGCACTACCTCGAGCGCGACCTGCCGCTGCTGGTCGGCGCCATCGCCGACGTGGCGCGAGACCACGAGGACGAGAAGGGGATCGTCCACGCCCACTCGTACCGCATCGCCACCTACGTGGCGAAGCACCTGCCGGACGAGGTCCGCTGGCGCGTGCTCACGCACCACGACGCGGACGGGCGCGACGTGGCACTGATGCGTCACCTGAGTTCGGACGAGCCCACCATCCTGCTCACGCCGAGCATGACCGAGGGCATCGACCTCGCCGAGGAGATGTCGCGCTGGCAGGTGCTGTGCAAGGTGCCGTACCCCTACCTCGGCGACCCGCAAGTCAAGGCGCGGATGGAGCGCGACCGCGACTGGTACGACTGGCGCACCGCCCTCACCGTGGTGCAGGCGTACGGCCGCTCGGTGCGCAGTGAGACCGACCGCGCCGTGACGTACCTGCTCGACGCCGACTTCCCGCAGTTCCTGCGCAGGCAACGTGGGCGACTGCCAGGGTGGTTCCTCGAAGCGGTCCGCGTCGACGACGACCCCGCGCGCTAGGCCCGGCCCTCGGGTGGCGCTTCACCGGCCTCAGTAGTAGTCGACGCTCGCCGTGAACGGCGGATGGTCGGCGGTGCTCGCCGCCAGGGCGCGCAACGACACCAGGCTGCCCTCGGCCCGGCCGTCGGCGAGGAGCGTCTCCGCGCCTGCCGCCTGCCCCACCACGGCGGCCAAGGCGCGCACGTGCAGCGCCACGTCGGCGTCGCCGGCGTGGCCCGGCAGCGCCCGCACCTCGCTTCCGTCGGGCGCTACGTCGACGTCGAAGACGCCGTCGTTCCAGGGGCAGTCGTCGTCCTGCACCCGCAGGGTGAAGCGGTGCGGGTGCGGCGTGCGGAGCTGCCCCAGCGCGACCGTCACGTCTGTCACGCGCACCTGCAGCAGCGGCGTCTCGACCGAGCGCCGGGCGCCGTGATCCGCCACCAGCGGATCGTCGCTGGGGAGGTGGATGCGCAGGCGCTCGAAGTGCCCGTCGAACGCCGAGAGGAACTGCAACACCGCGTTCCTGCCGGCGGCGGAGCGGTAGGCGAAGTCGCGTACCTCGAGCACCGGCGTCGGGGCCGATTCGTCGATGCGGAACACGGCGTAGGCGTCGTCCAAGCGGTAGACGTTGGCCGGCGCCTTGTGCCACGGCGGCCGCGACAGACGCGTCCAGTCGTCGCGGGCGCCGTCGTCGCGCGTCAACGCGAAGCTGAAGCGTTGGGCGAAGGCGGCGTGGATCGGCGCCAGGGTGGCGGCGTCCTCCGGCGCCAGCGCTTCGGCGTCGGCCATCGCCCCGGTGCGCAGGAGCCGCGGCGCGAGTTCCAGCACGCGGCCGTTGGTCACGCTCTGGTACCCGTAGCGGGCGTAGAAGGTCGGGTCGAACGGGAACTCGCCGCTCCAGCCCACCCCGTCCTCGTGCAACCGGGCGAACCAGGCGCGCAGCAAGGCGGCCACGTGGCCGCGCCGGCGCGCCTCGGGAGCGGTGGCGACGCCCGCCAAGCCTCCCAAGCCCACGCGCCTGCCGGCGACGTACGCCTGGAACGGGAACATGGTGGCCAGGCTGCGTAGGCGACCGTCCTCGAACGCCCCGAGGGTGTACGGCAGGCGCGGCTCGAGGGCGCGTAACGCCGCGTCGACGTCGTCCGGGGCGCCGAAGGCGATGCTGCGGATGCGGACCATCTCGGGTAGGTCGGCGGTGCTGAGGGGGCGGACGACGCGCATGGCTCAGCCGACCTCGAACGGCAGGTGGATGGGGCGCTCGACGTTGGTGCGCAGCACCATCGTTGTCTCGGTGCGCTCGACGCCTTCGAGCATGAACAGGCGGTCTAGGAACGCGTCCAGCTCGGACGCGGAGGGCACACGCACCTTGGCCACGTAGGAGTAGGTGCCCGCCACGGCGTGCAGCTCTTCGATCTCCGGCATCGCCATCAGGCGCTCCACCAGCTTCTGCGCCGGCTTGCGCGGCTGCGGCGCGATGTGCACGAACGCAGCGATGTGCAACCCGACGAGCATCGGGTCGAGGTCGGCGCGGTAGCCGCGGATCACGCCGGCCTGCTCGAGCTTCCGGACCCGTTCGCCCACCGCCGGCGCCGAGAGGCCAACGACCTTGGCGATGCTGGCGTGGCTGGCGCGACCGTCGGTGCGAAGGATGTCGAGGATGCGCCGGTCGACGGCGTCGAACTCCATGGCGCTCCCGAATCTAGCACGGGCGGCGCGAGGCGGCGGCTCGGCCCCGATGCTGGTAGCCTGACGTGTGCGCGTCTTGTTCGTCGGCGACGTCTTCGCCACCCCCGGCATGCGCGCCGCGACGACCTACCTCAAGCAGGTGCGCGGCGACTACGACTTCGTCATCGTCAACGGCGAGAACGCCGCCGGCGGCTTCGGCATCACCCGCAAGCACTTCGAGCAACTGCGCGCCGCCGGCGCCGACGTCGTCACGCTCGGCAACCACGGCTTCGATCAAGCCGAGGCGCTCGAGCTGCTGGAGGAGACGACGCGGATGCTTCGCCCGGCGAACTACCCGCCGGGCACGCCAGGACTGGGGTGGGCGATCCACGAGGTGCGCTCGTCGTCGCCGGCCGAACCCAAGCGCATCGCCGTCGTGCAGGTGATGGGCAGGGTGTTCATGGACGCCATCGACGACCCCTTCCGCGCCGTCGACGACGCGCTCGAGCGCATCCCAGCCGGCATCCCGGTGATCGTCGACATGCACGCGGAAGCCACCAGCGAGAAGAAGGTGATGGGGTACCACCTGGCGGGCCGCGTCGCGGCCGTCATCGGCACCCACACCCACGTGCCGACCGCCGACGAGACCGTCTTCCAGGGCACCGCCTACGTCACCGACGTCGGCATGACAGGGGTGCAGGCGTCCTCCATCGGGATGGCGTTCGAGGAGGTGCACGAGCGCTTCGTGAGCAAGCTGCCGCGGCGCTTCCGGCCGGCGCACGGGCCCGCCAGCGTGCTGGCGGTCGAGATCGAGATCGAGGGACACCGCGCGAGCGCCATCCGCCGCATCCGCTGGGACGGTCCGCACCACGACGGCGGCGACGACGAGCCCCCAGCGGGCAGCAGCCGGCCAGGCGAAGGGCGACGAGGCAGTCCATGAGCGACCCGGCCCCGGGCGAACCGCTTCGGCGCGACGTCGACTACCTGGCCACCACCCTCGGGACCGTCCTGCGCGAACTCGAGGGCGAACGCGTCTTCGCCCTGGTGGAGCGGGTGCGGCAGCTGGCCAAGGCCGCGCGCGGCCGGTCGGGCGCACCCGAGGGGGATGACGGCGACATCGCCGCGCTGCTGGCGGACCTCGACCTCGCCACCGCCGATCGGCTCCTGCGAGCGTTCACCGTCTACTTCCAGCTGGTGAACCTCGCCGAGGAGATCCATCGCGTGCGGGTGAACCGCCAACGCGAGGCGGCCGCGACGCCGGACGCTCCCCGCGGCCAGAGCGTGGCGGCGGCGGTCAAGGCGCTCAAGGATCAAGGCTGGTCGCGCGCCGAAGCGCGCGCCTTCATCGAGCGGCTCGACGTGCAACTGACGCTCACGGCGCACCCCACCGAGGTGAAGCGCTACACCGTGCGGCTCAAGCTCGAGCGCATCGCCGCCGCGCTGCGCACGCTCGGCGAGCAGGAGCTCGGTCCGCAGCAAGCGCGCGCCTTGCAGGGCGAGATCGCCGCGGAGGTCGCGACCTTATGGCTGACGCGCGAGCTGGTGGATCACAAGCCGACCGTCCTCGACGAGGTCAAGAGCGCGCTGTACTACTACCGGCGCTCGTTGTTCGACGCCGTTCCGCGGTTGATGCGCGACGTCGAGGAGGCGCTCGAGACGTACTACGGCCCCGACGCGGGCGCGCCGCCGCTGCCGCCGGTGGTGCGTTTCCGGTCGTGGATCGGCGGCGACCGCGACGGGAACCCGTTCGTGACGCCGGAGGTGACGCGCGAGGCGTACCGCCTGCAGGCCGACTTGGCGCTCGCGACGTACCTCGGCGACGTCGACGTGCTGGTGCAACGCCTATCCCAGTGGGAGCCGCGCGTCACGCTGACGCGCGCGTTCCGCGACGACCTCGCGCGCCACGACGCGCGCCTCGGCCCCACCCGCAGGTTCGACGGCGAGCCGTTCCGGCGCAAGCTCGAGCACGTGCACGCCGACCTGAGCACGGAGCGCGCCGAACCGGGGAGCTACCCGGGGCGGGCGGCCGGCTACGTCGCCGACCTCGACCTGGTGTCCGGCGCGATGGTGGCGGGCCAGAGCGCCCGGGCGGCGAAGGCGTTCGTACGCCCCGCGCGCGACCGCGCTGCCGCCTTCGGCTTCGTGCTGGCGCCGCTCGACCTGCGCGAGCACTCGCGGGTGCACGAACGGGCCATGGCGGCGCTGCTGCGGCATGCCGGCGTGCACGACGCCTACCAGGACCTAGACGAGGACGCCAAGGTGGCGTTGCTGGCGCGCGAGCTCGCCACCCCCCGGCCGCTTGCCCGGCCCGACGCCGCCGTCGGCGAGGAGGCCGCGCGCGCGCTGGCGTTCCTGCGCGAGGTCCGGCGCGCCGGCGAGACGTACGGCGACGACGCCCGCGGCAGCACCATCGTGAGCATGACCGAGGGTGCGTCGGACGTGCTGGAAGCGTTGCTGCTTGCGAAGGAGGCGGGCGTGCCCGACCTCGACGCCACCCCGCTGTTCGAGACGATGGCCGACCTGCAAGCGGCGCCGTCGGTGCTGGAGCGCCTCTTCGCCCTTCCCGCCTACCGCGACCACGTGCGGCGTCGGGGCGTGCAGGAGGTGATGATCGGCTACTCCGACTCGAACAAGGACGTCGGCTTCGCCAGTGCCAACTGGGCGCTGTACCAGGCGCAGGAAGGGCTCGCGCGCGTGTGCCGCGAGGCGGGCGTACCGCTGCGCATCTTCCACGGCCGCGGTACCAGCATCGGGCGCGGCGGCGGCCCGGCGGGCCAGGCGATCCTGGCCCAACCGCCCGGCAGCCTAGCGGGCCGGATGCGCATGACCGAGCAGGGCGAGGCGCTCTCCGACCGCTACTCCGACCCGGACTTGGCGCACCGCCACCTCGAGCAAGTGGTGCACGCGTTCCTGTTGTCCTCGGCCCGCGACGCCGGTGCCGTGCCGGAGCTCGACCCGCGCTTCCGCACCGCCGCCGGAACGCTGTCGGACGCCGCCGGCGCCGCCTACCGCGCGCTCCTCGCCGACGAGGGGTTCCTCGACTTCTTCCATCAGGTGACGCCCATCGAGGAGATCGCGCGGCTCGACGTCGGCTCGCGGCCGGCGCGGCGGGTGGGGGAGCGGTCGTTGGCGAACCTGCGCGCCATCCCGTGGGTGTTCGCCTGGACCCAGTGCCGCGCCAACCTGCCCGGGTGGTTCGGCATCGGCCAGGGCCTGGTCGCGTTGCGCGAACGCACGCCGGAGCTGGCGCGCGAGATGTACGCGGCCTGGCCGTTCTTCCGTGCCATGGTCGACTTCGCGCAGATGAGCCTCGCCAAGGCCGACATGCGGGTGTTCTCCGCCTACCTTGGCCTGGTCGACGCCCCGCTGCGAGAACGCTTCGGGCGGCGGATCCTTGCCGCGCATGCCTCGGCGGTGCGCGAGATCGAGCACGCCACCGGCGCCGCGCTACTTGGCGCCGACCCGGTGCTGGCGCGCTCCATCGAGCTGCGCAACCCCTACGTGGACCCCATCAGCTACCTCCAGGTCGAGTTGCTGCGGCGCCTGCGCGCCGAACCGACCGACGGCCCCCAGCGCGCCGCGCTCGAGGAGGCGGTGCTGGTGTCGTTGGTCGGGGTGTCGGCCGGGATGCGTACCACCGGCTGAACAGGTGGCATGGTGCTGTGCGAAGGGTCACATCGCGGGCCGGGAAGCGGCTCGGGATGGCTGCTCTCATGGCCTTCATCGTGCCCGTGCCTAGGATGACCGCGGGATCATGAGGAGCGAGGGATGAATCTACTGATCAGCGGCGGGCCCGTCCTGCTGGCCATCTTGTTGTTGTCGGTGTACGCCGTCTACCTGTTCTTCGAGCGCTTCCTGAAGCTGCGCAAGGAACGGCTGGACACCGACGTGCTGATGTCGCGCGTGAACGCCGCCGTGCGCGAGCGCGACCTCGAACTCGCGCTGGCCGCCTGCGAACAGCATGGCGGTCCGGTGGCGCGGGTGCTGCACGCGGCGCTGGTGCGCTTGCCGTACGGCCGCTCGGCGGTCGAGCCGGCCTTCGTGGAAGCGTCCATCCAAGAGGAACAGCGCCTCTCGCGCGGCCTTCGCCCGCTCGCCACCATCGCCCAGATCGCCCCGTTGCTCGGCCTTCTCGGTACCGTCACCGGCATGATCCTGGCGTTCTCCGAGATCTCGCGCCAAGGCACCGGCAACCCGGCGGCGCTGGCCGACGGCATCGGGCAGGCGCTGGTCACGACCGCCGCCGGCCTGATCGTGGCCATCCCGGTGCTGATGGGGCACGCGTACCTCTCGAGCCGCGTGGAGTACATCCTGGTCGACATCGACCGGCGCCGCGAGGAGCTGATGGGCAACGTGGTGCAGGCCGTGGCCAGCCGCCGCGAGGAGAACGGCCAGGGTGCGCGCCCCGAGGGCGCCGTCGCGCCGGCGCCGCGCGGCGCGGTGCGCGTCGAGGCGCAGTCGCCCGGCCGGCGTGAGGAGCGCGAGCAGTCGCGCGCAGGCGAGCGGCCCGAGCCGTCCACCGACGAGCGCGCCGACGGCCGGAGCGGTGCCCGCGGCGAGGTGCGCCCCGCTCAGCAGGCCTGATCGTCATGCTCCGCGCCCGCCGTTCGAGTCGCTTCCGCCCGGGTCCGTCGCTCGACCTCACCCCGATGGTCGACGTGGTGTTCCTGCTGGTGATCTTCTTCATGGTGTCCACGACCTTCATCACGCTCGAGTCGGGTCTCCCGGTGGACTTGCCGGAGGCGCAGACGAGCGTGGCCGAACCGTCGACGCTGCCCACCGTGACGGTCACCAAGGACGGCCAGATCTACTTCGGCGGCGTCATCGTCGCCGAGGCGCAGTTGGCGGCCATCGTGCGGCAGGAACTGGAGACGACCGGGCAGACCACGGTCGTGCTGCGCGCCGACCGTGAGGTGGCGCACGGCGTGGCGGTGCGCATCATGGACCTGCTGAAGCAGGCGGGGGCGCAGCGGATCGCCATCGCCACGGGAGGCTGAGCACCGCGGTGGAGACCGTGAGCGTCTGGCGCGACCCGGACAAGCGCCGCGCGCTGCTGCTGTCGCTGGTGCTGCATCTGGCGTTGCTGCTGGCGCTGGTGGTGTGGATGGCCATCCCCCGGCCGGAGCCGCTGCCGAGCTACATCGTGCTCGACGTAGGCACCCCCGCCTTGGCCGAGGAGACGACGCTCGCCCCCACCGCCGAGGAACCCGCGCCGCCCGCACCGTCGCCGCAAGTGGCATCCAGCGAGATCGGCGCGCCGCAACGGGCCAGCGCCCCCGAAGAGGTGACCCAGGCCCCCGAGCTCGAGGCGCGCACCGCGCAACCCCCGGCGCCGGAAGCGCCGCCCGCGCGGGCCGAAGCGAGCCAAGCCGCTCCGGCCGAGGAGGCAAGCGTGCCGGAGCCGCCCTTGCCGCAGCCGAGCGCGCCCGCCACGGCCGCAGAGGCCCCCGAGCTCCCGGTAGCCGAGTCGCCTGCTACGGTGCTGCCGGAGATCGAGCCGGTGGTGCTGCAGCCGCGTCCGACGCCGACGGCCATCACCATCCCCATGCCCCAGGCGCGCGCCGAGGTGCCGCAAGCCCGCGCCATCGCCCTGACGCCCAGCGCGGCGGTGGCGGCCCAGCGCGACGTGGCCACGCCGCAGGTGCGCGCGGCGGTGGCCGAGGCGCAACCGATCGAGACGCCGCGCGTCGAGGCGCGCGTGTCGGCGTCGGTGGGCTTGAGCACGCCCGACGTGCAGGCCGCCGTGCCGGAGGCGCGGCCGTTGGGCGCGCCGTCGGTGCAGGCCGCGGTGGCCGAGGCGCGGGCCGTCGACGCGCCTGCGGTGCGCGCCGACGTGGCCGCCTCGGTGAACCTCACGGCTCCCGACGCGCAGGCCTCGGTGGCGCCGGCCGTCGACCTGTCGAGCTCCGGCGTGCGCGCGAGCGTGTCGGGCGAACGTCCGTTGGCCGCGCCCGCCGTCACGGCCCAGGTCGGCACCGCGCGCGACGTGCAGGTGCTGCCCACCGTCGCCGTGGCCGCTGCCCGGCCCGTGCCGTTGCCGTCGGTGCGCGCGGAGGTGGTCGGGGACGCCACCGTGGCCGGCGCACCAGGCAGTTCCGGCCGCCCCGGCGCCACCGACGTGGAGGCCACCGTGTCCTCGCCGCGCACGCCAGGGGGCAACGCCGCCGTGGCGGGCCAGGTCGGGCCGCCCGACGACCTGGCGGCCGCCGTGGGTCGCGGCCTCGCCGCCGGGCCTGACGGCGCCCTGCAGGGAGACGGCGCGCCGCTGCAGCCGGCGCTCGCGCCGTTCGCCGACGAACGCGAGCAGGCGCTTGCGGTCATCCTCGACAACGTCGGCGGGTACCCGCAGCACGGGCTGCGCGAAGCCAGCATGATCGTGGAGCTTCCGGTCGAGGGCGGGCTCACGCGCTTGATGACCATCTACGATCACGTCGACCCGCTCCGCGTCGGCCCGGTGCGCAGCGCACGCGACTACTTCGTCGAGCTTGCCGAGCGAAGCTCCGCCGTGCTGGTGCACGACGGCGGCTCGCCCGGCGCGATGATCGCCATCACCCGCAGCGAGGTGCCGACGCTCAACGCCTACAGCAGCGGCGAGCTGTTCGGCCGTTCGGCCGACCGCTCGGCGCCGTACAACCTCTACAGTGCCGGTGCCGACTTGCGCGCCGCGGTGAAGCGCCTGCTGCCCGACGTGGTGCGGCCGGTGGCGGGCGTCGTGTTCCGCCCCACCGCGGCCGCCAGCCAAGTCACCGAGGTGAGCGTGCGGTACAGCGGCGCGTACCGCACCGGCTTCCGCTTCGACGCGATCCTCGGCGCCTACCGCTGGGTGCGCGACGGCACGCCGGCCAACCACCCGGACGGTCAGGTGGTGGTGGTCGACGCGGTGCTGGTGGGCGAGATCACCGCGCGCCCCCTCCCCGACGACCCCGAGGGGCGGCTCTACGTGCCGCTGCGCGCCGGCGACGCCACGCTCTACCTGCGCGGCCGAGCCGAGCGCGGCACCTGGGAGGTCGTCGACGGCACCGGCATCCGCTTCCGCACCGCGGCGGGCGAACTGGTGGACCTATCGCCGTTCCGCACCTGGGTGGTGCTGACCCCGACGTACGACGAGCGCGTCGAGCAGTGAGGGAGACGCGAGCGAGCGGGGCGGCCGCGCGCCGCCGGGGCTGGGGCGCCGCGGGAACTGAGGCGCCGCCAGGGCTTAGGCGCCGCTGGAGCTCAAGCGCCGCTGAGGCTCAAGCGCCGGCGGCCGGGTCGCTCTCGCGCGGGATCGACTCGTCGAAGAACAGCCCATGCAGCCGCAACCGGTACCGCTTCTCGTCGACGTCGACCTCCAGCCAGCAGTACTCGTCCTGGTGGCCGTTGGTGTCGAGCAGTAGCGCCCGACCCTGCGACGCGACGTTGACGCCGCCGCGCACCGGGGTGTGGCCGTAGATCCCGAGCCGGTACGGGGTGCCTTCGAGGAAGTCCTTCTCCTCCTGGATCCAGCGACGCCGGTTCTCGAGATAGAACTCGTGATCGTAGACGTTGTGCTCGGGCAGAGGGCCGACGTGCGCCAAGTGCAGCCCTTCCACCACCACTTCCGAGGGCCACGTCAGGATCCAGTCGCGTAGCTCCGGGTCGAGGTCGTTGCCGTAGCCGGGCTTCCACTCGAGGTGCGAGACGTCGTCCGTGCGCAGCGGCCCCTGGTCGGTGGCGACGGCGTTGTAGTCGTGGTTGCCCATGAGGATGGTCATGGTCTCGGGTGGGACGCGGTCCTGGAAGCCCTTCACGGCGCGCAGGAAGCGCTCCTGCACCTTCTCAGCACGCTCGAGGTGGCGAGGGTTGTACTCGTCGTAGCGCCGCACGTTGACCAGGTCGCCGTAGCGCGCACGGCTCTTGGCGTGCACCAGGTCCCCCAACAGCACCAGCCGGGTGGAGCCGTCGCGCAGCGCGTCGGTGGGGCGGTCGTGCTCGTCGGCGAGGCCCGCCTCGCGCAGCATGCGCCAGAGCTTCTCGGGTTGCACGTGGATGTCGCCGATCACCACCAGGCGCACGAACACCTACTCCAGGTCGACCAGGGCAGCGTCAGCGTTGGGCCGAAGCCTCCAGGATCGGTAGCGGATCGACCGGGTCGCCGTTCACGCGCACCTCGAAGTGCAGGTGCGAGCCGGTGGAGTTCCCGGTGCTGCCGACGCGAGCGATGACCTGTCCGGCGGTCACGACGTCGCCTTCGTTCACGTCCAGCGCCGAAGCGTGGGCGTAGTAGTACTCGGTGTCGCCGTCCTTCACCACCACCAGGTAGCCGTAACCGCCCTGCCAACCGGCATGGGTGACGGTGCCGCCGCGCGCGGCGCGGATCGGGTCCCCCGTCTGTCCGTCGATGTCGAGGCCGGCGTGGAAGTTCGAGCCGCTGATGCGCAGGCTGCGGAAGCCGTAGCGCGAGGTGATGACGCCTAGGATCGGCCACACCATCGCGTCCGACGCCACGGCCGGAGCGCTCACCACGGGGCGCGGCGCGGCGGCGCGCGCTGCGACGACCTCGTTCGAAGGCAGGATGCGCAGCGTCTGCCCGGCGACCAAGTTCTCGCTGGTCAGGGCGTTGGCGCTCATGAGAGAGGCGACGGTGACGTCGTAGCGCCGCGCGATGGCCCACAGCGTGTCGCCCTTGGCGATGGTGATGGTGCTCGGCGCCGCGCCACCCAAGTCGGTGGCGGCGCTGCCGTAGCGGCCCGGGACGACCAGGCGGTCGCCGGGGTGCAAGGTGCTGGTGTCGGCGAGCGAGTTCGCCGCGGCGATGGCGGCGACGGTGGTGTCGTAGCGGTGGGCGATGGCCCAGAGGCTGTCGCCCGGGCCGACCGTGACGGTGAGCGGCTCGGGCACGCGGTCGCCGGCGCTCAGCGACAACTCCTGCCCGGGATGGATGACGGTGCCGTCGAGGTCGTTGAAGGCGATCAGGTCGTCGACGCTCACGCCGTGACGCAAGGCGATGTCGTAGAGCGTGTCGCCTGGCTGCACCACGACCTTCACCGGCGCGGTGACCTCCTGGGCGCCGCCGGGCAAGGTGAGCGTCTGTCCGGGACGGAGCGCGTCGGTCGTGAGGCCGTTCACGCTGCGCAGCGCCTCGACGTCGGTGCCGTGGGTACGGGCGAGCGCCCACAGGGTGTCGCCGGGCTTGACGGTGATGGTCTGGGCGAACGCGCCGGCCGAACCCAGGACGAGCACGACGATCAGGGTACGGAGGGGCTGTGGCGCGCGCATTGTCAGCCAACATACCAAACCGCCGCAAGGGGGATACGGGAAAAACCCGGCATCCGCGACAACCTCTCGGCGCCGCGGATGCCGGGCGTGGGTGGGCCGACGAACGGACCCGGCGCGCCGGTTCCGGGATGGGTCAGTCTCTTGGGTCGAGCACCGACTCGCGGTCGAGGCGCGCGCCGAGTTCCATCTGGATCAGGCAGAAGCGTTCGACGTCGAGCGCGCTGGCGGTGCCCTTGATCAGGCTCCGCTCCAGCCGCGCGGCTTCGCGTTCGAGGGCGGCAGTGGGTACGTTGGCGAAGGATTCGTTCATCGCGGCTCTCCTGGGATTCCTGCGCGGCACCTCGTCGGGGGGTCTCGCCGTCCAGTGGAGCGGTCCGACGTCGCCGGTGCGCGGCGGGTTGCCTTGCGGCCTTGCCCAGAAGGTAACAGCGCCGCTCTTACGGCACTCTCACGCCGTCCGTAGGGCTTCGCAGGGCCGGAGGTCCGTGCCTCACGCCTGCACGACGCGCGTGCCACCGCCGGCGAGCGCCTTCTCCACACCCGCGACGTCGCGTCCGTCGGCCACCACGGCGTACGGGGCGCCGAGGGCGAGCGCTGCCAGCGCGGCCTCCACCTTGGGGATCATGCCCCCCGCGATGCGGCCGTCGGCGATGCGCTGGTGGATGTCGTTTGCCGTCAGGGAAGGGAGCAGGCTGTCGGCCCGTCCCGGGTCGTCCAGCACGCCGGGAACGTTGGTGAGGAACACCACCCCTTCGCCCAGCGCCCCAGCCACCGCGCCCGCCACCTCGTCGGCGTTGACGTTGAGCGCCGCGCCGGCCGCGTCGAGGGCGATGCATCCCACCACCGGGACCAGGCCGGCGGCTCGGAGGGCGCGCAGCACAGCTGGGTCGACGGCGGTCATGCGCCCGACGCGCCCGAGGTCGGGGTCGAACGCCTCGGCGCGCAGCAGCGAGGCGTCGCGGCCGGTGAGGCCGACGCCCGCTCCGATCTCTTGCGCCAGCTCCTTGCCGAGCAACGTGACGACGCGCTCCACCACCGTCACCGCGGCGGCGCTGGTGACGCGCAGGCCGCGCACGAAGCGGTGCTCCAAGCGCGCCTCGTCGAGGGCCGCCTGGATGTACGGGCCGCCGCCGTGCACCACCACCGGGGGCACGCCGCCTGGCCGCATGGTGCGGATGCGCGCCGCCACCGCGGCGCGGGTGGCGACGTCGGTCATGGCGTTGCCGCCGTACTTGATCACGAAGCCCATCGCCGGAGTGTACCGCTGCGCCGCGCGCCCGGCACACGCGGGCGCACGGCGTCCGCTCACGGTCGATGGGCAGGAGCGACGCCGCGCGCCCGGCGGCACCAGGACGCACGTGGTAGATTCCTGCCCGAACGCGCTGCCAGCGAGGAGGGGGACACGGAGATGGACGTGCGGTTCGGAACCGACGGTTGGCGCGACGTGATCGCGGAGCGCTTCACCTTCGCGAACGTGCGCCGCGCCGCACGGGCGTACGCCGAGCACCTGGTGGACCGGGGCGGCGGGCTGGTGCTGGTGGGGTACGACACGCGCTTCCTCGGCGAGCGCTTCGCGCGCGCCACGGCCGAGACGCTGGCCGCTTCCGGCCTGGAGGTGCGGGTGAGCGCGGGCTTCCTGCCCACCCCGGCGTTGTCGTTCGCGGTGAAGCACTTCGGCGCGGCGGGCGGGGTGATGCTCACCGCGTCGCACAACCCGGCCGAGTACGGCGGCTTCAAGCTCAAAGGGCCGTACGGCGGCACCGCCACGGACGCCATCTACCAGGACGTGGCGCGTCGGTTGGAGCCGGGTGAACCTGCGGACGCACCCGCGGCGTCGCGGCCGTTCGACGCGCACGCCGCGGCGTTCGACGTGCGCGGCCCGTACTTCGACGCGTTGGCGAAGCTGGTGGACGTCGCGTCGCTGGAGGCGCTGGTGCGCCGCGGCGGCCGCGTGGCGCACGACGCCATGGGCGGCGCCGGCAGCGGATGGCTGACGGCGTTCTTCGAACACGTCGGGATCCCGGATGCGGTGGAGGAGATCCGCGGCCGGCCCGACCCGCTCTTCCACGGGGTGCATCCCGAGCCGATCCCGGCCAACCTGGCCGTCACGGTGGAGCGGATGCGCGCGGCGGTCGGGCCGGGCGCGCCGCTGTTCGCGCTGGCCAACGACGGCGACGCGGACCGACTCGGGGTGGTGCTGCCGGGCGGGGCGTTCCTGAACTCGCATCAGATCTTCGCGTTGCTGCTCGATCGGCTCGAGGGCGACGGGCGCCGCGGCCGGGTGGTGAAGACCTTCACCGTCGGGCGCATCGTGGAACGCCTGGCGGCCGCCAGGCGCCTCGAGGTGGAGGAGACTCCGGTGGGCTTCAAGCACGTCGCGGACGCCATGCTGCGCGGCGGCGTGCTGATCGGCGGCGAGGAGTCCGGGGGGATCGGCGTGGATGGACACATCCCGGAGCGCGACGGCATCGCCAACGGCCTGCTGCTGCTCGAGGCGATCGCCAAGAGCGGGGTGGGGCTGGCGGAGCGCTTCGCGGAGCTCGAGCGCGAAGCCGGCTGGCGCCACGCCTACGACCGGTTGGACCTGCGCCTGACAGGCGACGAGGCGAAGCGCCGCGCGCTCGCGGCGCTGGAGGGGCCGCCGCCGACCATCGGGGGGCGCCCGGTGACGTCGGTGGAGCGCCTCGACGGCATCAAGCTGAACCTGGCCGACGACGCCTGGGTGCTGGTGCGCGCCAGCGGCACCGAGCCGCTGCTGCGCGTCTACTGCGAGGGCCCCGACGAGGCCGCCGTGGCCGGCATCCTGAGCGCCGCCCGGCGGTTGGTGGAGGGCGGCGCCTAGACGCGCCGTCCGCTCGGGACGCCCCGGCGGCCCCGATCGACTGCACGCCCCGAGTGTCCTACACGCTCTGGAACGCCTTCGGGCTCTTCGACAGCACCTCGTGCCCGCTCTCGGTGACGACGACGAGGTCCTCGATGCGCAGGCCGGTGAAGCCGGGGAGGTAGACGCCCGGTTCCACCGTGACGATCATGCCGGGCACCAAGACGTCGTCGCTGCGCTGGCTGAGGCGCGGGTCCTCGTGGATGGCCAGGCCGGTGCCGTGCCCCAAGCTGTGGGCGAAGTACTCGCCGAGTCCGTGACGCGTGAGGACGTCGCGCGCCACGGCGTCGAGCTCGCGGCCGCTGCGGCCGGGCGCCACCGCCGCCACCGCGGCTTCCTGCGCCTCGAGCACGGCGTCGTACATGCGGCGCTCCTCGGCGCCGACCTCGCCGACGGCCACGGTGCGGGTCATGTCGGCGTGGTAGCCGTCCACCCTGGCGCCGAAGTCGAGCGTCACCAGCTCGCCGGCGCGGATCTCCTTGTTGCTGGCCACGCCGTGCGGCATCGCACCGCGCACGCCGCTGGCCACGATGATCTCGAAGCCGGCGCCCTCGGCACCCTCGAGGCGCATCACGCGCTCCATCTCGAGCGCCACCTCCACCTCGCGCACACCCGGCCGGATCACCGCCAGCGCCGCCTGGTAGGCGACGTCGGTGATCCGGGCGGCCTCGCGCAGGCGCTCGATCTCGTACGCGCTCTTCACGGCCCGCAGCGGGTTCATCACGCCGTCCAGGACGACCGGTTCGCGGCCGAGGGCGTCGCTCAGGGCGCGGAAGCGCTTCAAGGTAATGTGGTCTCCTTCCACCGCCAAGCGCTGGCCGTTGGCGCGCTCCGCCGCGGCGGCGTCGAGGCCCTGCACGATGACGACGGGCAGGGTGGACTGCTCGCCGGCTTGGGCGGTGTAGCGCCCGTCGGTGAGGAGCACGGCCTCGTCGGGCGTTACGAGCACGACGGCGTCTTGCGGGGTGCCGAAGTTCGAGAGGTAGCGCACGTTGGCGGGCGTGGTGACGAGCATGGCGTCGGCGCCGCGCTCGGCGAGGAGGTCACGAAGTCGGTCGAGGTGGGTCATGCTGCTGCCTCCGCGATGGCGAGGTAGTCGTTCAGGTCGAGGCTGGCGCCGCCGATGAGGCCGCCGTCCACGTCGGGCTGGGCCATCAGCTCGCCGGCGTTGCCCGGCTTCATGCTGCCGCCGTAGAGGATCCGCATGCGCGGCGCGAGCCGCGGGTAGCGCCGCGCCAGCTCGGCGCGGACGGTGGCGCTCATCTGCTGGGCGTCCGAACCGGAGGCCGCGTCGCCGGTGCCGATGGCCCACACCGGCTCGTACGCCACCACCAGGGCGCCGTCGTCCGCCAACGAGACGCCCTCCAGGGCGCCGGCCAGTTGGCCGAGGACCACCTCGTTCGCGCGGCCGGCGTCGCGTTCCTGCTGGCGCTCGCCGACGCACAGGATCGGCACCAGGCCGGCGCCGAGCACGGCCTGCAGCTTGGCGCGGACCAGGGCGTCGTCCTCGTGGTGGTAGGCGCGGCGCTCGGAGTGACCGACGATGACGTAGCGCGCACCGGCGTCGCGCAGCATGGCGGCGGACACCTCGCCGGTGTAGGCGCCTTCTTCGTGGGGGCTCACGTCCTGCGCGCCGAGCGCCACGTCCTCCCCGAACGCCAGCGCCGCCATACCGGGCAGGTGCGGGAACGGGACCAGCAGCGCGAGGTCGCACGACGGAACGGGCCGCGCTTCGAGGCGGCCGAGCAGCGAGCGCAGCCAGGTCACGGCTTCGCTGGGGAGGCGATGCATCTTCCAGTTGCCGGCGATGAGCGGTCTGCGGCGATCCATGCCGGTCACGATATCGCGTCGGGTGCACGCAGCAGGACGCGCCGAGGAGCGACGGGGCTCCTCGGCGCGCTGGCTGCGGACCTGTTCGACGTCAGGCGCGGATGTCGGGCGCTTCCTTGCGGCGCTTGCGGCTGGGCGCGCTGGGTTTGCGGGGGGCGGGTTCGGTTTCCTTGACCGGGCCGCCGGGTGCGCCGGGCCCGCCGGGCGCCTGCTCCTTCGCGCGCGCCTCCAGCGCCGCCATACCGCCCACCAGGGCGGCGTCGAGCACGCCGTCGAGGTCGTCGACCTCGTGCATGTGCAGCGTGCGCGTGAGGTGCCCGGCGACGTCCTTCATGTCGGCGACGTTCTTCGCGGGGTAGACGATGTGCTTGATGCCGGCGCGCTTGGCCCCGAGGATCTTCTCCTTGAGGCCGCCGATGGGCAGCACCCGACCGCGTAGGGTGATCTCGCCGGTCATGGCGACGTCCTTGCGCACCGGCAGGCCGGTGAGGGCGCTGATGAGCGAGGTGGCGAGCGCCACCCCGGCGCTCGGGCCCTCCTTGGGCGTGGCGCCGGCGGGCACGTGGATGTGGATCTCGCGCTCGTCGACCTCTTCTTGCTTGATGCCGAAGCGGGCGGCGTTGCGCTTGGCGTACGTGAGCGCGGCGCGCGCCGATTCCTTCATGACGTCGCCGAGTTGGCCGGTGAGCACCAGGCCGCCCTTGCCGGGGGTGATCGACGTCTCCACGAACAGGATGTCGCCCCCGACGGGGGTGTAGTACATCCCGGTGGCCACGCCGACGAGGTTCTCCTCGGCTTCGGACTCGGGCGTGAAGCGCTGCGGGCCGAGGTACGGCTCGAGGCTGCGCTCGGTGAGGCGCACGCGCTTGGCGTCGCCTTCGGCGATGCGTCGGGCGGCCTTGCGGCAGAGCGTGCCGATGAGGCGCTCGAGGTTGCGCACGCCCGCCTCGCGCGTGTAGGCGGTGATGACGCGCGACAACGCGCCGTCGGTGAGCACCACCTGGCCGGGCTTGAGGCCGTTCTCGGCGAGCTGCCGCGGGAGCAGGTAGCGCTTGGCGATCTCGAGCTTCTCCTGCTCGATGTAGCTGGAGAACTCGATCATCTCCATGCGGTCGTAGAGCGCCTCGGGGATCTGCTGGGCGTAGTTCGCGGTGGCCACGAACAGCACCTCGGAGAGGTCGAACGGCACGCCCAGGTAGTGATCGACGAAGTTGGCGTTCTGGGCGGGGTCGAGCACCTCGAGCAACGCCGAGGAGGGATCGCCCTGGTACGACACGCCGAGCTTGTCGACCTCGTCGAGCAGGAACACCGGGTTCTTGGCGCCCGCCTGGCGGATGCCTTGGATGATGCGGCCGGGCATCGAGCCGATGTAGGTGCGGCGGTGGCCGCGGATGTCGGACTCGTCGCGCGCGCCGCCGAGGCTGATGCGCACGTACTCGCGCCCGAGCGCCTTGGCGATCGACTTGGCGATGGAGGTCTTGCCGACGCCGGGCGGGCCGACGAACAGCAGGATGGGGCCTTTGTTCACCTCGAAGGCGTCGAGCTCGCCCTTGGCGGCCCGCTCGGCCTTGAGCTTGCGCACCGCGAGGTACTCGAGTACGCGGTCCTTGACCTTCTCGAGGCCGTAGTGGTCCTCGTCGAGGATGGTCTCGGCCTTGCCGATGTCGAGGCGGTCTTCGGTGCGGACGTTCCAGGGTAGTTCGGTGATGGTGGTGAGGTAGGTGCGGATCACCGAGGCCTCGGCCGAGTCGGGGTGCATGCGGCTGAGCCGGTTGAGCTCGCGCTGCGCTTCCTTCATCACCGCTTCGGGCAGGTCGAGCGCCTCGAGCTTCGCGCGGAACGCCTCGACCTCGTCCTCGTCTTCGTCGGAGCCGGAGAGCTCCTTCTGCAACGCCTTGATCTGCTCGCGCAGGAAGTACTCGCGCTGGTTGCGGTCGATCTCTTCCTTGACCTCGCGCTGGACGCGGCGTTGCGTCTCTTGCAGCTCGATCTCGGTGTCGATCAGCACCAGCACCTTGCGCAGGCGCTCGGCGACGGACGGGGCCTCGAGCACGGTCTGCTTGTCGGCGAGGCGGAAGTCGAGGTGGTAGGCGACGTAGTCGGCGAACTGACCGGCGTCTTCGAGGTTCATGACGAACTGCGCCACCTCGTTCTGGATGGCGCGACCGCCGGAGTCGACGAGGTCTTTGAACTTCTCGCGCAGCTCGCGGAAGGCGGCCTCGAGTTCGACCTGGTCGCCTTCCGGTACCTCGATGGGGGAGACGCGCGCCTCGATCAGGCCGCCGGACGTCTGGTACTTCTCGACGCGCACGCGCGCGAACGCCCGCACCAGCATCTGGATGCTGCCGTCGGGGTTCTTCTTCATGCGCATGATGTTGCAGGCGGTGCCGACCTGGTAGAGGTCGTCCGCGCCGGGCTCTTCGACGTCACGGTCCTTCTGGCTGACGATGACGATGGTGCGGTCGCGGTCGAGCGCGGCGTTGATGGCGCGGATGCTCACCGGCCTGCCGGCGTCGATCGGCATGACCATCGTGGGGTACAGCACCGAGCCCCGGACGGGACAGACCGGGACCATGGCGGGGAGTTCGGTGGGAACGGGGGTATCGGCCATGATGCTCTCCTAGCCTATCCGAG
>CAZACZ010000012.1:0-46138 GCA_964483695.1 uncultured bacterium
GCATCGAAGTCCGCCGCGTGCCCCCGCAGATCTTCTAAGTTCTCCTCGGCCGTCATCCCGCTGCTGGGTGGCCAACTCCCGTGAGGGTAGCCGGGCGTCGCGCGGATGTGCGCGATGCTCGACGTCCACGCGGCGAGGTCCGACGCGTTGTGCTGTGGGCCCAACGGGAAGAGGCGGAACTGGTCGGTGACCAGCGTGGTCGGCGGTTCGAAGTCGGCCGGAACGAAGGGAACGCGCGGGGCGTCGGGCATGCCTAGATGGTAGTCCTTGTCGACCGAAGATGCCGCCGAGGACCGCGCCGGGTGCCAAGCCGGATCCCACCATGTCACCCGTCTCCCGGAATCCGAGTGAACGGCCGAGGTGCGCGGCGGGGTTCTCCGGAGCGAAGGACGACGCGAAGCGACGAAGGCCGTGCTCCGCGGCAGCGGGTCCACCAGAGCTTGGAGGGCGCGGCGCCCGAAGCCGCGACTAACGCCCGAACCAGTCGAGAACCCGCAATGCCCGTAGTGTGTTCCAGCGGCTGGGCTGGCCGTCGCCTTCCTCCATCTCGAAATGGACCCTGCCGGGATGGGTGCTCTCCAGCAGCCGCCGACCGTCAGGCTGCCGCTTGCTCTCGACCAGGTCGAGCGCCTCGGCGAAGCGCTCGTGCGGCGTGGCGCCCGCCTTCCTGAAGTAGTCGAGGCCCCGGAGCACATCGTAGTGCCAGCGTGGAGGGTAGGAGAACTCCAGCCACCGCTCGTCGATCACCTCACCCGTGGCGTGGCGCCGGAACAGCTTGCGCTCCAGGAGATACTCCTCGCCGCGCCGTCGCGAAGCGGTGACGTCTTCGCGGCCAGGGTTCACGCGCTCGTACTCCAAGAAGCCATCCAACACCTGGATGGTGGTGTGAAACGACGACCGCGTCGACCCGTTCACGGCCTCGCAGTTCCAGCCGCCGTCCTCGAGCTGCTCGCCCAGGAGCCGCTCTACGATGCCATCGACGTTCTCGCCGAAGTAGGAGCCGAGCGCAACGGTCTTCCCATTCACGCACGGCTCCACCTCGCCGTCGAAGTGGTCCTGGCCGTCGTGATCCCACTTGCAGCTGTCGCGCACCAACCCAACGGCCCGTTTGGCTTGTTCGCTGGCGGGGTCCAGCCCCATGTCCTGCAGTAGCACCAAGGTGTGGGTCGTCGACGTCCACGCGGGATTGTAGGTCCCCACGTTCCACATCCAAGCGACGGCAGCCTCGTACTTCTTCGACCGCCCATCCTCGGGGTCGGGCTCGCCGGACTCCCAAGCCGCCAGTGTCGCCGGTTCGATGCCCAGATAGGACCCCAGGTCATCGAGCGAGATGTCTTGCAGCTCACGCAACAGCTTCCTCGTCTCGGGAACGGGCAGGCCGGACTCGGGCTTGTCACCGAGAGCGTTCCCGCCCCTCCCCCACTGACCGCCCGCGTCCTGCAGCCCCAGCAGGCGCGCGCCCCAACCTTGCGTGGCCACCTTCGAGCGTTCCGCGGCGACCACGTCTGCCGGCGCGCGGACGATGTCGCGCTGCACCTGCCAACGGATCGAAGCGTCGGAGTTCAGCAGCCACGCTGTTACGTTCATCGTCGTCCACCTCCCGCGAAGCGCGTCGTGGGCATGTTGGCGACCATTGTCTTCCGTTCCTGGCCGGTTTGCCGACCATACTAGCGACCCGCCGACGACCCGATGTCGAGACTCGGCTGGCAGTGCCACGACGTAGTCGCCGAGGGTGCCGCCAAGGGTGCCGCCAAGGACCGCGCCGGGTGCCAAGCCAGACCTATGGGCCACGGCTCCGTCCGCGGCAGCTGGTTCGTCGACGCGCTGCCACGTACTCTAGGTACCGTTGGCGCAGGCAGTTCACGTGAACGGCGGCGTCAGGCGCTGACGCGGTGGATAGCCCCGTTCGGCGCGATGTCCGGTCCGGACCGGGGCGACCACGCGGCCGGTCGGCGACCCACGGGAAGCGAGGACGTCTCTCATGCAACCACGCATCGCCTACGGCAGGGTCTCGGCGGACGGAGTGGCCGCGTTGTCGAGCCTCGAGGCCTATGTCCGTCACAGCGGCCTCGAGCACTCGCTGCTCGAGTTGGTGAAGACCCGCGCGTCGCAGATCAACCGTTGCGGCTACTGCATCGACATGCACACCAAGGACGCCCGCGCGGGTGGCGAAAGCGAGCAACGCTTGTACCTGCTGCCCGCGTGGCGCGAGGCGCCGTTCTACACCGAGCGCGAGCGCGCCGCGCTGGAGTGGACCGAAGCCCTCACGCAGATCTCCGAGAACGACGTCCCGGAGGAGCTCTACCAGCGCGTCCGCCGGCAGTTCGACGAGAAGGAACTGGTCGACCTCACCCTCGCGGTCACCGCCATCAACAGCTGGAACCGTCTGGCGATCGCCTTCCGCACGGAGGTCGGGAGCTACCAGGTGCGACACGCAAGGACCGGAAGTTCGCAAGCATGAACCGCCTCGTCTACCTCGTGCCCGGCGGGACCGCGGGCACGCGAACGCGTACGTCCTCACGCGAGCGCGACGCCATGGCGAGGAGCGTGCACCCATGACCGCAAGCGAACGCATCGACGCAAGGATCCGCGCGCTCGACGACTGGCGTGGCGAGACGCTCGCGCACTTCCGACGGCTCATCCACGAGGCCGACCCGCACGTCGTCGAGGAGGTCAAGTGGGTCAAACCGAGCAACCCGATGGGCGTTCCGGTCTGGTCGCACGACGGCATCCTCTGCACCGGCGAGGTCTACCGCGACAAGGTCAAGCTGACCTTCGCCCGTGGTGCGTCGCTCCCGGACCCGCATGGGCTCTTCAACGCCGGCTTCGGTGGCGGGACGCGGCGCGCCATCGACGTGACACAGGGTCGAGCGGTCGACTCCGAGGCGTTCCGGGCGCTCGTGCAGGCGGCGGTGGCCGCGAACCTGGATGCCCGGGAAGCGAAGGCGGCCGTGAAGCGACGATCCTGACGGCGGCGGGGCGAGCGGTGGGTCAGGCGACGGGGACGCGCAGTTCCTGGGAGGGCGGCGTCCGCGGCTTCTCCCCCATGGCCCGCAACCGCCGGCCGACACCCAGCACGATGAGTCCCTGCCCGAGCAGGTAGGTGGCCATCACTAGGAAGTCCGCGTACGGGACCTCGACTGCGCTCACGAACCGGTTCACCGCGAGCAACGAGTCGGAGAGCACGAAGAACGCGGCGCCCACGAAGGTGACCGTGTTCACGCCGGCCGCGAAGAACGCCATCAGCGCGATGGCCACGGCGTAGAGCACCACCGGTACGGCCATGCTGCCGGCGTGCGGCACCAGCCACCCGCAGAGCACGGTGCAGTACGCGAACACACTCCACGCCCAAGGGCGGCGCAGCCCCTTCAGCCGGCCGAACAGGACGGTGTAGACCACCTGCGCCAGCAGGAAGAACGACAACCCCACCAGGAACGTCCCGATGGTGATGTCGCCCAACCACGAGAGCACGACGGCGGCAGCCGCAACGAGCGTCAGCCCGTTGGCGGCATGGGGCACCGACTGCAGCAAGGTCACCAGCAACAGCGGCATCAGCAGGACCTTGGTCGGCCCGGCGACGCCGGTCACGCCGGGAAGCGACCCGTACAGGTGCCAGGCCGACACCAGCAGGTACGGCGCCCACGGTAGGTAGGCGCGCCACGGTGCGTCGCGGGACGGCATGGACGCGATCCTAACCCTTGGTGGCGCCAGGACGCCTCGTCCGCTTCGTCCGCGCCGAGGACGAACGTGTGCGCGCGTCACGGTGCTAGGCTCGTCGGAGGCAGACAGCGGCGCGACCCGGTGGAAGACCAATCGGTCGCCCGTGCAGTGCGCCGGGCCTAGCGATTGCCCTGACATCGGAGGTTCGCCATGCACCCAGACGTGGACGCGTACAACGCTGCGCTCGAACCCGCTGACCGTGAGGTCGCCGAGCTGCTTGCCCGGTGCATCGACGCGCATCTGCCGGACGCCGAGAACAAGATCTGGCACCGCCACCCCGTATGGTTCCTCGCGGGCAACCCGATCGTCGGGTACGGCAAGCTGAAGGACTGCGTGCGTCTGCTGTTCTGGAGCGGCCAAGGGTTCGACGAGGAGGGGCTCGCGCCCGAAGGCACGTTCAAGGCCGCGGAAGCGCGCTACACGGCCGCCGAGCAGGTCGACAGCAACGACCTGGCTCGCTGGCTGGCGAAGGCGCGCGATGTCCAATGGAACTACCGCGACCTGGTACGGCGGAAGGGACGGCTGGAGCGCCTGACCTGAGCGGGTGGTCGCGAGCAGCCTTCAGGATCGCGTGGGGCGCCGTGAGCAGCTCAGCTGCGCCCACCCGCCGACCTACAAGATGGTCCCCCGCAGGATCGCCAACGCCAACCCGAAGAAGATGACGATGCCGGTCACGTCCACCACCGTGGCCACGAACGGCGTCGACGACGCTGCCGGGTCGGCGCCGATGCGCTTCAGGGCGATCGGCATCAGCGAACCGGCGAGCGACCCCCACGTCACCACGCCCAGCAGCGCCAACGCGATGGTGACCCCGATGAGCGGCCAGTGCGGGCCGTAGGCGTGGAACACCGTGCCCCACACCGCCACCCGCAGGAACCCGAGCGCCCCTAGGATCGCGCCGAGGGCGGCACCGGCCACGAGTTCGCGCCTGGTGACGCGCCACCAGTCCCGTACCGTCACCTCGCCGAGCGCGATGGCGCGCGTCACCAGCGCGGCGGCCTGCGAGCCGGAGTTGCCCCCGCTGGAGATGATCAGCGGGAGGAACAGCGCCAGCACCACGGCACTAGCGATCTCGGCTTCGAAGAACCCCATCGCGGTGGCGGTGAGCATCTGCCCCAAGAACAACAGCACCAGCCAGAAGGCCCGCTTGCGCACCATCCGACCCAACGAGATGGCCAGGTACGGCTCCTCGAGCGCCTCCACCCCACCGAGCATCTGGATGTCCTCGGTGGCTTCCTCCTCGGCCACGTCGAGGACGTCGTCGACGGTGACGATGCCCACCAGCACGCCTTGGGTGTCGGTCACGGGCAACGCCGAACGGTCGTGCTTGCGGAACACCGCCACGGCTCGCTCCTGGTCGTCGGTGGCGGTCAGGGCGACGAACTGGCGGTCGAGCAGCGCCTCGATCTTGGTCTGCGGGTCCACCAGCAGCAGCTCGCGCATGCGCAGGTCGTCCACCAACACCCCGCCCGACGCGGTGACGTAGACGACGTTCAGCGTCTCCGAGTCGCGTCCGTACACGCGCACGTGCGCCAGCGCCTCGGCGACCGTCCAGTGCGGCTTCACCGCGACGTAGTCAGGCGTCATCAGGCGTCCGATGGAGTCTTCCGGATAGCCCAACAGGCGCGTCGCGACGCCGCGCTCCTTCGGCGTGAGCAAGTTCAAGAGGCGCTTGGTGACCTTCCCCGGCAGCTCCTCGAGGAGCGCGGTGCGGTCGTCTGGCGACATGTCGTTCAGGAAGTGCGCCACGTCGGCGTCCGCCAGGCCGCGCAGCAACCGCTCCTGGTCGGGTACCGGCAGGTACTCGAAGGTGTCGAGGGCGACGTCCCGGGCCAGCAGCCGGAACACCACCGTCTCGACGTCGTCCGGCAGTGCCTCGAGCGCCTCGGCGAGGTCGGGAGGGCCGTAGTGGCGCACGAGGTCGTGGATCGCTTCGAAGCGCCGATCCACCACTAGCCGCTTCAGGTCGTCGACGAGCGACGTTGGTTCTTGTCCGGGAAGCGTCATCTGGCCTCCTTCCCTGGTCTGCTCCGCGCCCGGCACTGCTCGTGCACATCTTCACGAGCAATTCGCTCGTGCGTTCGTGAACGAGACCTCCGCCGCCTCAGTTCAGTTCGTCCAGCGTGAGCCGGAACGAAGGAACGAACGTCTCCAAGAAGTAGCGCAGCGCGGCATCGTCGGTGCGACGCAGTTCCTCCTCGATGGTCTGCTCGGCGCGTTGGAACTCGGCGTTCCCCGCCTTGGCCTCCTCGACGCACTTCAGGTACGCCGCGACCTTGTCGGCCAACTTCACCACCCGCCACGCCTCGTCGTCCGCCTCCTCGTGGAACAGCAGCGCGGCGTAGTCGCTCTGCAGGTCGTCGGGCAGCATGGCCAACAGCCGCCGCCGAGCCACCGTCTCGATGCCGGAGAGCGCCTCCTTGATGCGCGGGTTGAAGTACTTGATGGGCGTCGGGAAATCGCCGGTGATGACTTCCTCGGCGTCGTGGTAGACGGCCAACAGGGTGACGCGATCGGGATCGAGCGAACCGCCGAACTTGCGGTTGCCGATCACGGCCAACGCATGGGCGATCATCGCCACCTGCAGGCTATGCTCCTGCGTGTTCTCCAGGCGGGTGTTGCGCATCAACCCCCAGCGCTGGATGAACTTCATGCGTGCCAGGTAGGCGAAGAAGTGGCTGGTCACGTCCGGTATCCTACCCGCTGGGTCCCGCAAGGCCCACCGCGCCGCCGGTACGTCCCCGGACCGCGAGATCCCCGCGCCCACGACCACACCCGGACACGTCGAACGCGCACGTGCGCGCCGCTATCGTATGAAACAATCCATTGACGGCCGCAAGTGCCCGCACGTAGGCTCGGCCTGGTAGGAGGACACCGTGAAGCGTCTCGCTTGGATCACGTTCGCCTTGGTGGCGTTCGCCCTCAGTGCTTGCGCCCCGACGGCGGCCGTAAGCAGCAACGTCACGCCCACCCTCATCTCGGTCCAAGGACCTGCGTCCGTGGGCGGCACCGTCGCGCTGCAAGGCCGCTACTTCGGAGATGGCCTGGGCGGCGAGGCGGACAACAGCTACGTCATCGTCGGCGCCGACATGGAAGGCAAGGGCGGCATCCAGGTCGATACCACGGTCTGGACACCGACCCGCATCGAGTTCGTGGCACCCGACGGGGTCGGCTACGGTTGGGTGTTCGTGGTGGTCGGCGGCGTTCGCAGCAACGGTCTGCCTGCCAACCTACCCTGATGCCGGCGGGCTGGCACGCCCGCACGTTCGCGTCCTGACCCGGACCAACACGAGACGCACCCGACGCGTTCCCACCTCCAGACCTGGCATCAGCCGATCCAGCATCACCGACTAGGTATCATCCGATCCAGCATCACCGAATCCGGACCGACCGCGGGGCCGCCCACCGGCGGCCCCGCGTCGTGCTGACGCCCGCCCCACGACGCCGCGCCGAAAGGCCCGGGACCCAGGTGTAGACTCGGACCCTATGGGACTTCAGGCCGTCAAGGGCACCCACGACATCCTCCCGGCCGATCAGGCCGCTTGGCGCAAGGTGCAAGACGCCGCGCGCACCGTGTTGGAGCGGGCCGGTGCTGGTCGCCTGACCACGCCGGTGTTCGAGTACGCCGACGTGTTCGACAAGTCGGTCGGCGAGTCGGCCGACCTGGTGGTGCAGAAGGAGATGTACACCTTCGAGGACCGCGGCGGCCGCCTGCTCACCCTGCGGCCGGAGTTCACCGCCGGCGTGATGCGCGCGTTCATCGAGCACGGCATGCACACCTGGCCGCTGCCGGTCAAGCTGTGGAGCGATGGACCGCTCTTCCGCGCGGAGAACGTGCAGCGCGGCCGCTACCGGCAGTTCCACCAGGTCAACTTCGAGATCGTCGGCTTGCCCCAGGCGCTGGCCGACGCCGAATCGATCGCGCTGATGCACCGCACCCTCGAAGCGTGCGGTTTGACGCGGCACCGCATCCGCCTCGGCTCGGTCGGCGATCCTCAGGACCGTGCCGGCTACAACGCCTACCTGCGCGAGGCGCTAGGCCCGGTGGCGCACGAGTTGTCCGAGACGAGCCAGGAGCGGCTTCGCCTCAACCCGATGCGCGTCCTCGACAGCAAGGACGCCCACGATCAGGACCTCATCCGCTCCCTCAAGCGCCCCATCGACATGCTCGGGGACGAGGCACGCGCGCACCTCGAAGCCGTTCAGCGCCACCTACGCTCGTGGGACGTGCCGTTCGACATCGACCCCGCCATCGTACGGGGCCTCGACTACTACCGTCGCACCGCCTTCGAAGCGCACTACGAAGGGATCGGCGCGCAGTCGGCGCTAGGTGGCGGAGGACGCTACGACGGCTTGATCGAGAACTTGGGCGGGCCTCCCCTGCCCGGCGTCGGTTGGGCGTTCGGCACCGAGCGCGTGCTCGACGCGATGGCGCAGGAAGAGGGCGCGCTGGCGCCGATCGCCGGACCGCTGATCTTCCTCGTGCCGCTCGACGACGAGGCGGTCGACGAGATGGCTGCGATGGCGCATCGCCTGCGCGAGCGCTTCGTGGTGTCCTTCTCCTACGCCAAGCGCAACCCGGGCAAGGGCCTGAAGGAAGCCGACCGCGCCGGCGCCGTGTTCGCGGGGCTTCGCGGCGCCAGCGAGCGCGGCCGTGGCGTGCTGCAGGTCAAGCACCTCGCAAGCGGCGAGCAGTCGGAAGTCGCCGAGGCCGCCATGGTCGCCTTCCTGGAAGGGCGCCAGGCTGCCCTCTGATAGGCTCATGCCCATGAGACGAAGCCACACCTGTGGTGAACTACGCTCCCAGCACGACGGCGCCGCCGTCGTGCTCCAAGGTTGGGTCAACCGCCGCCGCGACCTAGGCGGTTTGGTGTTCATCGACCTGCGCGACCGCTACGGCATCACCCAGGTCGTGGTGGAGCCGGACGCGCACGACGCGTTCGCGGCCGCGGCCACGGTGCGCTCGGAGTACGTGGTCGAGGTCGAGGGTCGGGTGCGCCTGCGGCCCATCGAGCAGCGCGGCCGCGGGACGCCCACCGGCGAGGTGGAGGTCGTCACCTCCTCGCTCCGCGTGCTCTCCCCCGCCGCTACCCCACCGTTCCTGGTCGACGGCAGCGTCGACGCCTCCGAGGTGGCCGAAGAACTGCGCCTCAAACACCGCTACCTCGACCTGCGTCGACCCGCCGCGCTGGCCCCGCTGCTGTTGCGGCACCGCATCACCAAGGCGATCTGGGACTACCTCGACGGCCACGGCTTCGTGCAGGTCGAGACGCCGCTGCTCACGCTCTCCACCCCGGAAGGGGCGCGCGACTACGTGGTGCCGGCCCGGCAGCAACCCGGCGCGTTCTACGCCCTACCGCAATCGCCGCAGCTGTTCAAACAGATGCTGATGATGGCGGGCGTCGACCGCTACTTCCAGGTCGCCCGCTGCTTCCGCGACGAAGACCTGAGGGCCGACCGCCAGCCCGACTTCACCCAACTCGACATCGAGATGTCGTTCGTCACCGAGGACGACGTCCTGGCGCTGAACGAGGGGCTGATGCAGCACGTGGTGCGCGAGGGCCTCGGCCGCGAGATCGCCGCACCCTTCCCACGGCTGACGTACCGCGACGCCATGGACCGCTACGGCTCCGACAAGCCCGACGTCCGCTACGAGCTCGCGCTCGAAGACGCCTCGGGCATCTTCCGCAGCAGCGCGTTCCGCGGGTTCGCGGCGGCGCTGGAGGCGGGCGGCGTGGTCAAGGCGTTGCGGGTACCCGCCGAGCAGGCCGCTGCTCTCAGCCGCAAGGCGCTCACCGAGCTCGAGGAGCACGCCAAGCGTTACGGCGCCAAGGGGCTGGCCTGGCTCAAGCGCGGCGCGGACGGGTTCTCGGGGCCGCCCGCGAAGTTCCTCTCGGACGCCGAAGCAAGCGCGCTCGGCCACCTCGCCCCCAGCGACGGCGACGTGCTGTTGCTCGTCGCGGACCGTTGGCAGGTGGCGTGCACCGCGCTCGGCGCGGTGCGCACGCGGCTGCCGGGGATCCTCGGCATCGAGCTGAGCGAGGACGCGCTGGCGTTCTTGTGGGTGGTCGACTTCCCCCTGCTGGAGCAGGACCACGACACCGGCGCCTGGACCTACATGCACCATCCGTTCACGCGCCCGCGCGACGAGGACCTGGCCAAGCTGGAGCACGATCCGGGCGCGGTGCGGGCCCACGCCTACGACCTCGTCCTGAACGGCAACGAGGTCGGTGGCGGCAGCCTGCGCATCCACCGGAGCGACGTGCAGCAGCGGATGTTCCGCGCCCTGGGCTTCACCGATGCGTCGGCCAGAGCGCGTTTCGGGTTCTTCCTCGACGCGCTCGCCTACGGCGCGCCACCCCACGGCGGCATCGCCTGGGGCCTCGACCGCCTGGTGATGCTCCTCGCCGGGGTCGGCAGCATCCGCGACACCATCGCGTTCCCCAAGAACCAGCGCGGCATCGACCCGCTCACGGGCGCGCCCAGCCCGCTCGACGGGTCGCAGTTGACGGAACTCGGGCTCGCCGTCGCGGTACCCGACGACCGCTCATGATCCCGCTCGTCGTGCTCGACCTCGACGGCACCATCGTCGGCGCCGCCGGCCAGGTGCAGCAGTGCGTCTGGGAGGCGGTCGATCGTGCGCGCGAGGCGGGCGTCAAGGTGGTGGCGTGCACCGGCCGCCCTGCGCTCGGCTCCGCGCTCAAGATCGCGCAGCGGCTAGGGCCGAACAACCCGCACGTGTTCCAGAGCGGCGCGCACGTCGGCTACCCCGACGGCCGCACGCTCAAGGCGTCGGCGCTGGGGGACGCCGCCACCGCCCAACTCATCGAGGCGTCGCGGCGCCTCGGGATCGTCCTCGAGCTCTACACCCCGAACACGCTCTTCGTCGAGCGCAAGACGCCGCTCAGCGACGCCCACGCGAAGCTGCTCGGGGTGAGCGCCATCGTGCGCGACCTCGAGGACGTCGCGGCGAAGGAGCCGGTGGTGCGCGCCCAGTGGGTGGTCCCGGTGGGCCGCGAGCACGAGCTCGCCGAGCACGCCCCGCGTGGGGTGCACGTGTCCACCGCCACCAGCCCGGCGCTTCCCGACATCGCGTTCGTGAGCGTGACCAACGAGGGCGTGTCGAAAGCGAGCGCCATCGTCCACTTGGCCGAGCACCTGCGCATCGACATCGCCAACGTCATGGCGGTAGGCGACTCCCCCGGCGACGTGCCGATGCTCGACGTCGTGGGGCACCCGCGGGTGATGGCCAACGCCAGCGCGGACCTGCGCCGGCGGTACCCGCACGTCGTCGGCGACGTGGAGCGCTGCGGCGCGGTCGAGGCGCTCGACGAAGCGATCGCCTGGCTCCCCGAGGTGCCGTAGGCGCCGCGGCGCGACCCCCTGATAGACTCGCGGTCATGGCGTACACCCCCATCGAAGCGCTCCCTTCCCGGCTCGGCGACGAGGTCGAGATCGCCGGTTGGCTCACCAACCTCCGCTCCAGCGGCAAGATCGCCTTCCTGCAACTCCGCGACGGCAGCGGCTTCGTGCAAGGGGTGGTGGCCAAGAACGACGTCGACGAAGCCGTCTTCGAGCGCATCCGTGGCTTGACGCAGGAGACGAGCGTGGTGGTGCGGGGCGAGGTGCGGTCCGACCCGCGCGCGCCGAGCGGCGTCGAGCTCGGCGTACGGGACGTCACCGTGGTGGGCCCGACGGTCGACTACCCGATCACGCCGAAGGAGCACGGCGTCGACTTCCTCTTCGAGCACCGTCACCTCTACCTGCGGCATCGCCAGCCGTGGGCCATCCTGCGCATCCGCGACGAGGTCGAGCGCGCCGTGCACGACTTCTTCGCGGAGCGTGGCTTCGTGCGCTTCGACGCCCCGTTCTTCATGCCGACGGCGGTGGAGGGCACCACCAACCTGTTCGAGATCACGCTGTTCGACGAGGACACGGCCTACCTCTCGCAGTCCGGGCAGCTGTACGCCGAGGCCGGGGCGCTGGCGCTCGGCAGGGTCTACACCTTCGGACCCACGTTCCGGGCCGAGAAGAGCAAGACGCGCCGCCACCTCCTCGAGTTCTGGATGATCGAACCGGAGGTCGCGTACCTCGATCACGACGGGAACCTCGCGCTGCAGGAGGCGTTCGTGTCGTACCTGGTCGGGCGCGTGCTGGAGAAGCGCAGGCTGGAGCTCGACCTGCTCGGCCGCGACGTCGGCAAGCTGGAGCCGACCGCGTCCGGAGGCTTCCCGCGCATCAGCTACGACGACGCGCTCGCCTACCTGGCCGAACGCGGCGAACCGCTCGCCTGGGGCGACGATTTCGGCGCCCCGCACGAGACGATGCTGGGCGAGCGCTACGACCGTCCGGTGTTCGTCGAGCGGTGGCCCACCCAGACCAAGGCGTTCTACATGGAGCCCGTCCCCGGCGACCCGAGCCGCGTGCTGGCGGCCGACCTGATCGCCCCGGAAGGGTACGGCGAGCTGATCGGCGGCTCGCAGCGCATCCACGACCTCGCGCTCTTGGAGGAACGGATCCGCGCGCACGACCTGCCGATGGACGCGTTCGCCTGGTACCTCGACCTGCGCCGCTACGGCAGTGTGCCGCACTCCGGCTTCGGGATGGGCTTGGAGCGCTTCCTGGCCTGGGTGACGGGCGTCGCGCACCTGCGCGAGGTGATCCCGTTCCCGCGCATGCTCACCCGCATGTACCCCTAGGGCGCCAGCGTCACAGCGACGACGGCACCGCCACGTGGCCGAGGAAGGTCGCGGTCGGGCGTCCGTCGCGCAGGAAGCGCACGGCGTCGGCGCCGTTGGCCTCCACCGTCGCGACCAACGCACGCAGCAGGGCTTCCTCGCGGGCGACGCTGACGCCGACCGCTTGCGGGATGGCGACGTCGATCACGGCCACGCGCCGACGGTCGAAGGTCTCGACGAACACGCGCGGTGTCGGCAAGGCATCGGGCCAAAGCCCTTCCTCGATCGAGGTGCGCCGAAGCGCGTCCACCACCGCCGCCATGCGCGCCGAAGGCCCCTCGGGAAGGGAGACCTGCGTCACGCGCGACCACTCGAGGCCGGCATCGTCGACCAGCACAAGGCGAACGTCCGCCGTGGTGGCGCTCGCCGTCGGCGGCGTCACCGAGACGTGGTCGGCGTCCACCGTGGGGCGCGTGGGCGACGCCAGCAGCAGGACGAGCGCCACCACGAGGGCGAGCACGGCGGCGATCACGTGCGGACGCAGGGCGGCGTCCACCAGGCGCGCGCCGAACGGAACCTGCGCGTCGGCGCGCGCGGCCTGAGGAGGCGACTCGGCGCCGAGTGGGGTCTGCATCGCGTCGACGGCGGAAGAGCGGTCGTGGTCGTGCGGCACCGGACCGGCGCGGTTCATGGCGTGGCCGCGACGTCCGGCACGAACTGGCGCAAAACGTCCAGCAACGCGTTCGCCATGCGCTCCGGAAGGCCGTCGGAGGTGAGGTCTGCGGCTGCGAACTCGACCAGCAGCCCGCGGCCGGCCGCTCCGCCCAGCACCTGCAGCGGCGCCCCCGTGACCTGGTCGGCCCGGTAGCCCGACTGCTCGAACAGCCGTCCAGCGAGCGCCTCGGCCATGCGCCGGCCGACGTCGAGGTCGGTGACCAGGCCGAGCAGCAGGCGGCGCCGCATGGCGGCGGTGGCGTCGTCGTCGGGGGAGTTGGTCTCGGAGCGCAGCGCGGCGGCGGCGTTCTCGCGGATGGCCATGTCGAGGCTGCGCACGTCGCCGGCGTCGTCGAGGTAGTAGACGCGGAACGAACCGACCGGGAGCTCGGCCACGTGCAACGACACGAACAGGTCCGCGCCCACGCCTGCGGCCACCCGCTCGTCGATCGGGAGGTCGTAGTCGGTGGTTCGGGTGGAGCGCACTTCGACGCCGCGGGCACGCAGCAGGGCCGCCAGCCGATCGGCGAACGCCAGCGTCACGGCGCCTTCGCCGCCGAACCCGGCGACTTCGATCCCGACGTCGGTGCCACCGTGGCCCGGGTCCAGTACCACGAGCGCGTGCTGCACCCTGGCGACCTCGCCCTCGCGTCCGAACGTGACCACCAGCCGGAAGCCGCGCCCGTCGGGGACGGCGTAGAGCTCGTATGCGTGACCCGGCTCGAGTTGGATGCGCACGTCGGTGCCGCCGCCGCCGGCGGACGCGGCGGCGTAGGTGAAGGCCTCCCCTTCGATCGCGCCGAGGTCGGGCGCGACGTCGGTGCGCTCGAGGTGCACCTGCAGCGTCGCCACCGGCTCGTTCCAGTACGCCGCGTAGCGCACCGGCGCGGACAGACTCAGTTCCAAGCGCTCGGCGTTGCCGGTCAGCCGCCGCATGGCCCCGAGCACCGCGCGCGGTTGCACCACCAACACCGCGTTCTGCTCGGGCAGGAACGTGACGCTGGCGCCCAGCGCCTCGGCGACCGGCTTGACCGGGACGTAGATCTCGCCGTCCACCACGAGCGCGCCGCCGCTCCCGACCACGCGTCCGTCCAGCCGCAACGATGCCGGGGTACCGGCTCCTGCGCCCTCCGGGAGGATGGGGACCTGTAGGATGCGGCCCCCGGTCTGCAAGGTGGCTTGCGAGCGCATCGCGTCGACCAGGAACGACGCTCCCAACGCCTGGGCGAGGGCCGCACCCGGCGCGTAACTCGCGCCGGGAACGAGCGTGGTGCTCACGCCGGCGATGGTCCGTCCGTTGACGATCAACGACGGTTGCGCCCACGCCGTCGCGATCCAAAGCAGCAGCGTGACGAGGGCGGCTACGCGCCGAACGGCGGCACCGCCGGGACGTGCGCAGCTCACGTGCCCTTCCCCGACCGCGCCATGGCGCGGTCGATCTCGCGCTGGGCGTCCTTGCGCGCTTCGTCGCGGCGCTTGTCGTGCAGCTTCTTCCCGCGGGCCAACGCCACCTCGAGCTTGGCCCAGCCGCCGTGGAAGAAGAGCTTCAACGGGACCAGCGTCAGCCCCTTGCGCTCCAGACCACGGGAGATCTCGTCGATCTCCCGTCGGTTCAACAGCAGGCGCCGCCGCCGCGTCGGGTCGTGGTTGTTGTAGCTCGCGTCCTTGTACGGGGGGATGGTCATCCCCTCGAGGAACACCTGGCCGCCGTCCACGCGCGCGAACGCCTCGGCGATCGAACCGCCGCCCGCACGCAACGACTTGACCTCGCTGCCGGTCAACTCCAGGCCGGCCTCGAACGTCTCGAGGATCTCGAACTCGTGCGATGCGCGTCGGTTCCGCAACATGGTGGCTCCTGGGCGCCGGAGGGCGTCCGGTCGCCATGATAGCCCCCCGGTTCAGTCCAGCAGGGCTCCCACGTCGCGTGGGTCGACGTCCAGGATGACGCGCGCCTTCGTGAGGCGGGTGGGTAGCGCGCCCAGCAGCCCTTCGAGGCGCACCTCGTCGCCGCTCCGCAGCAGAACCTGCACCGCGTAGCGGTTGCGTACCCGCGCGACCGGCGCAGCCACCGGGCCCAGGACCTCGTCCTCGTGCGCGCCGGCTTCGCGCAGGGTGTCCACGGCGGCCTCCGCTGCCGCCCACGCGCTGCTCCGGTCGCGCGCGCTGAACTGCACCTTGGCCAGGCGCGCGAACGGCGGGTAGCCGAAGCGCTTGCGGCGCTCGAGTTGGCGACCGAGGAACGCTTCCAGCGCCAGGTCGGGGTCGGCGGCGGAGAGCGCCTGCAACACCTCGGCATGGGGCGCGTGCGTCTGGACCACCACCAGCGGCCGGCGCGACCCGAACAGCTCCGCCAAGCGCAACAGGATGCGGGCCGCCTCCTCGTCCGCTCGGTAGTCGGTGGACGCCAGGTGGGAGTCGAAGTGCGTGATGCCGACCAACGACAGGTTCGGCAACGCGGGAAGGCCCAGGATCGCCGTCGTGCCCACGACCACCCCCGGCGCCCCTTCCAGCAGCGGGCCGACGTCGTCGCGTCGATCGCGGTCGTAGCGCAGGACCGCGAACCCCGGCAGCATGGTGGCCAACTGCGACGCCACCCACTGCGTCCCGGCACCCTTGACCGGCCCGAGGCCGGCACCGCCGCACGCCGGGCACAGCGGCGGGACGGGCTCGTCGTGCCCGCACTGGTGGCAGCGCAAGCGCGCTTCTTGCTGGTGGAACCGAAGCGGCAGGTCGCAGTTGGGGCAGGGCGCGTTCCAGCCGCAGTCGGGGCAACCGAGGGCGCCGGAGAACCCGCGCCGTGGCGCGAGCACGACCGCTTGCCGTCCGCGTTCCTGCACCTGGCGCAAGGTGGCCAGCAGGTCGGGATGGAGCGGCCAGTTCGGGCTCGACTGCAGGTCGGCGACGTGCAGCCGCAGCCGCGGCAGGGGTAGCGCGCGGCGCGCAGAGGCCGTCACCGACGCCGCCACCTCCGGCCCGGCCAGGACGTCGGTGACGGTGAGTGCGGCGCCGCTGGCGCGCGCGAGCTCGTGCGCCGCGCGAGGCAGCCACAGGCGCGCGCCGGCGGGCAGTTTGTAGGCGGCGTTGCCCGCTTCCAGCACCACCACCCGACCCAGCGCCGGCAGCGGGGCGAAGAGCGCCAACGACGTCCCCACCACCACGCTGGCGGGCGGATCGGCGAGTTCCTGCCAGGCCCGCTCGCGCTGGGCGTCGCTCGCTGCGCCGGTCAGCCAACGCACGGGGAGCGATCCGGCCAACTCCGCCGCGGCCTCGGCGGCGATCGCCTGCTCCGGCGCCAGCACCAGCACGCTCCTGCCGGCCGCCTGGTCGGCGCGGATGCGCGGCACCAGGGCCGCGAGGCGCTCGTGGCGCGTTCCCCCCACCACCGCCCCGTGGCCTTCCGGCGGCACCGCCGACGCGGGCGGCTCCAGCGAAGGAGCCGCACCGCCCGGTGGCTCCGGCGGCGACGGCGGCGACGGCAGCGGCGGCGCCTCCACCTCCACCTCGGCGTACGCCGCGTAGCCCCGCGCGATCAGTGCGCGCACGGCGGTCACCGGGACGTCGGCGTCGCGCGCCAGCGCCGCCGCGCTGTCAGCGCGCTCGACGGCGAGCAGGTGCTCGAGGGCCGCGCGCTGCGCCTCGCGGCGGGCACCACGCAAGTCGTCGTCGGGCTGGCGTGCCGGCACCAGCACGCGGCGCGTCGGCACGATCGGCCGGGCGCGTTCGTCGACGAGGCCCTGGCGCCGTAGCAGTTCGAGCAGCGTCGCGGACAGGGTCGCGGCGTCGCCCCAGCGATCCAGCGGCGCGTCGGGCGCTGCGTCGCGCACCATCTCGGCGGCTTCGGGGTGCACCCGCACGCGGTGCTCGAGGTCGGGGTGGAGCCCCGGGGGGGACGCCGCCGCCAACACCGCGCCTTCCGGCACCCCGTAGGCGCGCGCCAAGCGAAGGGTGGCGGCGAACGCCTCGGGACGCAGCCAGGTGCCGCGGTCGAGCGCGTGCAGGGCGTGGCGGAGTTCCATCCCTCGTCCCGCCTCCACCTGCCGTCGCCCCGCCACCACGCCGATGCGCAACCCGGCCTGCCACGGCACCACCACCCGCACGCCGACCTCGGGGTCGTCGCCGGCGAGCGGTGGCAGGTAGCTCATGCGCCCGAGGGGCAGAGGGAACAGGACGTCCAGCGCGAGCGGCACATGCCAGTCTAGCGTCGCCAGCTGCGCCGTCTGCCGGCGGACGGACGCCTCCGGACCTGGCGGCGGTGACGCGTACCCCCCGGGTAGAATCGCGGTCATGGCGAGCGGCGAGAAGACCGGGTACCAACGAGCGGGCGTGGACCTGCGGGCGGCGGAAGACACCCTTGCGCGCATCGAGCGCGCGGTGGAGAGCACCTACACCCCAGGTGTGCTGCGCGGCCTTGGCGCCTTCGGCGGGCTCTACGCGATGCCGTCCGGGCTGCGCGAGCCGGTGCTGGTCGCGTCGACCGACGGCGTCGGCACCAAGACCATGGTCGCAGCGGCACTAGGGGCGTACGAGTCGATCGGCCGCGACCTGGTGAACCACTGCATCGACGACATCCTTGTGCAGGGCGCGACGCCGCTGTTCTTCCTCGACTACGTAGCCAGCGCTCGGTTGGTGCCCGAGGTCACCGCGCGGGTGGTGCAAGGCGTGGCGGACGCTTGCCGCGCCGCGAACATGGCGCTGCTCGGCGGCGAGACGGCCGAGATGCCGGGCGTGTACCACGAGGGGGAACTCGACCTGGCGGGCACCATCGTGGGCGTGGTCGAGAAGCACCGCATCGTCGACGGTGCCGCGACCGTGCGCGAGGGCGACGTGCTGCTGGGCCTGGCGTCGGGCGGGCTGCAGACCAACGGCTTCAGCCTTGCGCGTGCCGTGCTCGGCGAGGCGTACCACGAGCCGCTCGACGGCGCCACCATCGGGGACGCCCTGCTGGCCGAGCACCGGAGCTTCCGGCAGGCGGTGCTGCCGCTGCTCGAAGCCGGCTTGGTGCGCGGCATGGCGCACATCACCGGTGGCGGCCTCCCGGGCAACCTGCCGCGCAGCCTGCCGCCCGGCACGGGCGCGACGATCGAGCGCGGCAGCTGGCCGGAACCGCCGGTGTTCGACGTACTCCAGCGGCGCGGCGCGTTGACCGACGACGAGATGTTCGAGGCGTTCAACATGGGCGTCGGCTTCGTCGTGATCGTCGCCGAAGGCGACGTGGCGCGGGCGCGGACGCTCGCGCCCGAGCCGCTCTACCGCATCGGCCGCGTCACGCGCGACGAAGGCGTTCGGATCGCCGATGGCACGGCAGGCTGAACGCCGCGGCCGGCGTCCGCGATCACGAACGCGTCGCGCTCTCGGTCGCGCGGCCCCTCGACGCTGCCTGCGTCTGGCGCGTGGCAGCCACGAGTTCGGCGGTGGTTCGGGGGTCGAGCGCCGGCAAGAGCACCGTGAACACCGAGCCTTCGCCCAGGCGTGAGGTGACTTCCACCGTGCCGCCGTGCTGCTGCACGATCCAGCGCACGATGGCCAGGCCGAGCCCGCTGCCGTTGCCCCGGCCGCTGCGGGCGCCATCGACGCGGTAGAAGCGATCGAACAGGTGCGGTAGGGCCTCCGCCGGGATGCCGGCACCGTCGTCGAGCACCTCCAGGCGGACGTGCTGCCGCTCCGGAGCGACCGTCACGACCACGCGCTTGGCGCCGGCGTTGATGGAGTTCTGCACCAGGTTGAGCACCACCTGCTTGAGGCGGGCGAAGTCGCCCATCACCTCGGCGAGCGGCAGGGGGGCGTCGACTTCGATGGCGGTCTCCCCCGCCATCGGCGTGACGGCCTCCACCGCCGAGCCGACCACCTCCACGAGGTTCATCGGCTCGGCATGCACGGTGAACCCCGCGTCGGCACGCGCCAGCTCGAGAAGGTCGTTCACCAGTTTCGCCATGCGCTCCGCCTCGCGCCGGATGACCGTGAGCGAGTCGACCTGGTCCGTCGTCGGGTCGGTGCGGCGGAGCAGGTAGTTGGCGTGTCCCACGATCGCGGTGACGGGGGTGCGGAGCTCGTGGCTGGCGTCGGCGGTGAAGCGTCGCTGGGTCTCGAACGACTCCTGCAGGCGGTCGAGCATGTGGTTGATGGACACCGCGAGGTCGCGGATCTCGTCACGGTTGGCGGTCACCGGCACGCGCACGCCGAGGTCGCGTCCGCTGATGCGTCCGGCGGCCTCGGTGACGCGCTTGAGCGGGCCCAGGACGCGCTCCGACAGCAGCCACACCCCCAGCGCGAACGCCAAGAACGCCATCACCACGGTCAGCACCAGGTCACGCGTGAGCTGGTCGAGGGTCTGCGCCATCAACGACGCTGGGATACCGATGAGGAAGGCGGCCTGCACGCTGCGCCCCTGGGCGACGAAGTCGATCCGCCCGAGCTGGCCGAGGACGCGAAGGCGTTCGCCCCGCGTCGTGACGTTGGCCGCGACGTCTCCCTGGTCGAGCAGCGCCTGCATCGCCGTGTCCGGCAGCAGGGCGGCGAGACCGGAGTTGGCGGCATACGGCACGCCGGCACGCAACGACGCGACGGAGTCCGGCACGCGGTCGGCGGGACCGACAAGCAGGATTTGATAATACGTGTCGCTCGGCAGCCGCTGCAGTCCCTCGGCGATCGTGCTGGCGCCACTGGTTAGGTCGGCGAGCGCCCGCTGGGCGCGCTCCTCCACCGCCACGCTCAACGAGCGCTCGGTCAGGACGAAGACCGAGCCCGCCACCGCCGAGAGGATGATGGCGATGAACGCTCCGAAGACGAGCGTGAGTTGGAGGCGCAAGCGCACCTAGGCTCTACTCCTCGCGCAGCACGTAACCAACGCCGCGCACGGTGTGGATCAGGCGCCGCTCGCCCGACTGCTCGAGCTTCCGGCGAAGGTAGCCGACGTAGACGTCGACGACGTTGCTGCCGCCGGTGTACTCGGGCCACACCTTCTCTTCGATCTCGAAGCGGTTGAAGACCTTGCCGGGGCTGCGCGCGAACAGCTCGAGCAACTCGAACTCCTTGGCCGACAGCTCGATCCGGCGCCCGTCGCGGAACACCTCGCGACCGTCGAGGTTCATCACCAGGTCGGCGACGCGCACCTCGCCCGTCACCGCCGGGTTGACGCGCCGGAGGTGCGCCCGCACCCGTGCCAGCAACTCCTCGATGCTGAACGGCTTGACGAGGTAGTCGTCGGCGCCGGAGTCGAGGCCGGTGACCTTGTCGTCGACCGAGTCCTTGGCGGTGAGGATGATGATCGGCGTGTTGCTGGTCTTGCGGATGCGCCGCGCTACCTCGAGACCGTCCAGCACGGGCAGCATCAGGTCGAGCACGACGAGGTCGGGGTTGAGTTCGCGGAACTTGGACAGCCCCGTCACACCGTCGTAGGTGACGACGGTCTCGTAACTCTCGGCCTGCAGTTCGAGGTCGATGAACTTGGCGATCTCCTTCTCGTCCTCGACGATCAGGATGAGGGGTTTGCGCTCCATGCGGGCATGATGCCATGCGTCTTCATGAGAGTCTTGTTGCGCCGAGCCGCCGTTCCTTGACGGACGCATCATGGACGCGACACGCTCGAAGGGTAGACTGGTCCGGGCACGCACGGCGCCGGCCCGGACCGGCCGGCGGCGCGCCGCGTCGGACCACGCCCAGCTATCTCTCGACCCTTCAGGAAGGCAGCCTGCCCACACCGACATGGACAAGAACGACCCCAACGGCCGCTCCGGCCGGCCCCGCGGCAAGTCCGACAATCGCGACGCCGGCGCCCGCCGAGCCAACTACGTGCAGCGCGGCGTCATCCCCGGCGAGCGCGTGGCCATCTTCGTCGACGGCTCCAACCTCTACAACGGCATGCGGGAGAACCTGCGCAACACCCGCGTCAACTTGGCCGAGCTGATCCACCAGTTGCTGCGCGAACGCCCGCTGCACCGGGCCTACTACTACAACGCCCCGCTCACCGACGACTACGAGGAGGAGCTCCGCGAGGGCCAGCAGCGCTTCTTCGAGTCGCTTCGCCGCATCCCGTACGTCACGGTGCGGTTCGGCCGGCTGCACCGGCGCCCCGACGGCTCCATGGTCGAGAAGGGGATCGACGTCGCCATCGCCGTCGAGGCCTTGTCGCTGGCGTTCCAGGACGCCTACGACACCGCGCTGCTGGTCTCCGGAGACGGCGACTACGTCGAGCTGGTCGAGACCCTCAAGCGGTACGGCAAGCACGTCGAGTGCGCCATGTTCCGCAACCAGTCGGCCGGCATCCTGCTCGAGCACGTGGACGTCTTCCAGAACCTCGACGAGCTCGACTGGAGCCGCATCCTGTTCTGACCCGACGTCATCCCGGCGGCGACACCGTCCGTGCGGCCTCCGTCGGACGCCGGGCGCGAACGTGGCCGCGGGCCACGGTTCTCGCGCCATGCCGTCGCCCTAGCGGCCCGTCCGCCCAACATGGACGGTCGATGAACGAACCGCGTCCCCAACGTCTCCTGCCGCTCACCTCGAGGGTGCTATCATCGACGCGTCACCGATCGAATGGTGAGGAACTTCACAGCACACGGAGAGGACAGATCCCAACCATGCGCAGACTACTCGCCCTGATCGCAGCCATCCTCGTCACCGGCGCCGCGGCCCAAGACTACGTCTTCGGCATCGTCTACGACGCCGGCGGCAAGTTCGACCGTTCCTTCAACGAGGCCACCTGGCGCGGCGTGGAACGCGCCGAGCTGGAGCTCGAGGGCCAGGGCCTCGAAGTCGACGTCGTCGAGTTCGAGGGCTCGCCCGACACCGCCGCGGAGGGCCAGCGCCGCATCGCCTTGGAAGGCGCCGAGCTGATCGTCGCCCCCGGCTTCCTGCAGGCCGACGCCATCGCGGCCGTGTCGCAGGAGTTCCCCAACACGTCGTTCGTCATCATCGACGCCGTCGCGGAAGGGACCAACGTCCGCAGCGTGCTGTTCAAGGAGCAGGAAGGCAGCTTCCTGGTGGGCTACATCGCCGGCAAGCTGAGCCACACCGGCGTCGTCGGCTTCGTCGGCGGCATGGACGTGCCGCTGATCCGCGCCTTCGACCTGGGGTACCAGGAAGGCGTCAAGGCCGCCTGCCCCGAGTGCACCATCATCAGCAACTACGTCGGCGTGACGCCGGACGCCTGGAACGACCCGGCGCGCGCCAAGGAGCTCGCCAGCACCCAGCAGGCCCAGGGCGCCGACATCATCTTCGCGGCGGCTGGCGCCAGCGGCAACGGCGTGATCGACTTCGTCAACGAGAAGCAGTGCTTCGTGCCGAGCGGCGCCGTGCGCGTCAGCCCGCTGGACGACCACCTGGCGAACCTGCCGGTGTCCGCCAGCTACGCGGCCGCCTGCGCCGAGGGCTCGTTGCCGCTGTTCTTCATCGGCGTCGACAGCAACCAGAACTGGCTCGGCGACACCGACTCCGACCCCGCGACCCTCAACCACGGCTTGACGAGCATGCTCAAGCGCGTCGACGTGGCCTCGTACGACGCCGTCATGGACGTCGTCAACGGCACCTTCGTCGCCGGCGTGCAGAACCTCGGCCTGGCAGAAGGCGGCGTCGACTACGCGCTGGACGAGTACAACCAGCCGCTCATCCCGCAGGAGCTGGTCGACGAGGTCAACGGCGTCAAGCAGCAGATCATCGACGGCGAGATCACGGTCACCGACTACCGCGCGCTCTAGGATCGAGCGGCCGTAGGGCGCCATCGCCCACGGCAGCGAACCACGACGTTCCAGCACGCCGCTACGCGAGAACCGCGTGGCGGCGTGCTAGCATAGGCGACTGCAGTGTGGGCGGTCTGGCCGCGGCCGAGGAGAGCCAACGGCTCGAATCGGGCGAGGAAAGTCCGGGCACCGAAGGGCAGGGTGCCAGCTAACGGCTGGGCGCGTAAGGCGACGGCACGTGCAACAGAAAGCAGACCGCGCTTGCCGGTCCTTCGCGGGCCGGCGAACGTAAGGGTGAAACGGTGCGGTAAGAGCGCACCAGTGCCTCTGGCAACAGGGGCAGCTAGGTAAACCCCACCCGGTGCAAGGTCCGATAGGGAGAGAGAGCCTGCCCGGCTCGCCAACATCTCCGGGTTGACCGCTCGAGGCGCGCGGCGACGCGCGTCCTAGATAGATGGCCAGACGCGCGTTCCCCTAGCGGGGAACACGTGACAGAACCCGGCTTACAAGCCCACCTGCCGACGGCGGCTCCGCGAGGAGCCGCCGCTTCGTGTCGGGTGCCGCTGCGCTTCGTGCGCCTCCCCGGCCCCGGGTTCCGCGGGCCCGTACGACCCTCCGACCGCGCGGCGGCCCGCCGCGCCGGTGGAGCCGACACGGCATGACGCCCGCGTCGGGGGGTCGCGAGTGGGAGAGATTGCACAATCCGGCGCGTACTTAGAACTTGCGTGGGAAATCGTGGGAGATTGTGGTAGACTCGCGTCGTCCATCCGATGGGCACGCGTGCTCGTCCAGCAGCCTTCTTCTGGCCGTACGACGGGCACGCGCGAGATCGAACGAGGAGCGCGTTGCCGGATGCCGTTCGGGGAGTTCCAGTACAGCGTCGACGACAAGGGACGGGTGATCGTGCCGCCCGCCTTCCGCGACTTCGTGGAAGACGGCATGGTGCTCACGCGCGGCATGGACGGCTGTCTCTTCGTCTTCCCGATGGCCGCATGGCAACGTATCGAAGCGCACCTGACCGAGCTCCCGCTCACCGACCCCGACGCCCGCAACTTCGTGCGCTTCTTCTACTCCGGGGCGTCCAAGGCCAAGCTCGACTCGGCCGGCCGCATCACCATCCCACCGCCGCTGCGCACGTTCGCGCGGACCGAGGGCAACGTCGTCGTCGCCGGCGCGCCGAACCGACTCGAGATCTGGAGCGAGGAGCGCTGGTTGGCGAACCTGGGCGCGGTCCAGGAGCAGCCACCGGCTCCCGAACTGCTGCGGGAGCTGATCGGATGAGCGCCGCCACCTCCGTGCCGCACGCGCCGGTGATGGCGAGCGAGGTGCTCGCCTACCTCGACCCGCGCCCCGGGAAGTGGGTCGTCGACGCCACCTTCGGCGCCGGTGGGCATGCCCGTGCGCTGTTGGCGCGCGGCGTTCCCGTGCTCGGCATCGACCAGGACGCCGGCGCCGCCAGCTACGCCGCGGCGCTGGAACGCGAGCTGGCGTCGGTCCCCGCTCCCGCCGGCGGACGGCCACGCCTGCTCTTCGACCACGGCAACTTCCGCGACATGGAGAGCATCGTGGCCAGGCGCGGCATCGGTCCGGTGGCGGGCGTGCTGCTCGACCTGGGCGTCTCGTCGATGCAGCTCGACGAGGGCGAGCGTGGGTTCGCCTTCCGGCACGACGGGCCGCTCGACATGCGCATGGGCGATCAGCCCGCCAGCGCAGCCGACGTCGTCAACGAAGCGGGGCAAGAGGAACTCGCCGCCATCATCTGGCGCTACGGCGAAGAACGGCACAGCCGGCGCATCGCTCGGCGCATCGTCGAGGCGCGCGCCGGCGCGCCCATCCTCACCACCGGGCGCCTCGCCGAAGTCGTGGCCTCGGCGTACCCACCCGGGCCTCGGCGCGAACATCCCGCACGCCGCACCTTCCAGGCCCTGCGCATCCACGTCAACGACGAACTCGGTGCGCTTCGCGAGGGCCTCGAGGGTGCCGCGCGGCTGCTCGAGGTAGACGGTCGGCTGGTGGTGCTCTCCTACCACTCGCTAGAGGACCGCATCGTCAAGCGCTTCCTCAAGGACGCCACGCACCTCGAGGCGCTGACCAAGAAGCCGGCCGAGGCCTCCGAAGACGAGACGCGCGCCAACCCGCGCGCCCGCAGCGCCAAGCTACGCGCCGCCCGCAAGGTGCAGCCATGAGCGAGCGCTCGAGCGGGCCGGCGCGCCTGGCCGTCCCGACGTACGTGCTGCTGCTGCTGGTCGTCGCTGCCATGGGCATGGCGAACCAGCGTGACTTCGCGCTCCAGCGCTCGCTGCTGAACCGCAAGGCCGATCTGCTCGAGGACGTCGCCCTGGCACGAAGCGCCGCCGCCGTCGTCGACGGCGCGCTGGCCGTCGCCACCTGGGCGCGCGCTCAGGGCATGGTCCCCGTTCCCGAAGGCGGCCCCAGCATCCTGGTCGCCCCCGTACCCGCCCCCACCGACGCCCTCCCCGTCCCCAGCTTGGAGATCCGCACCGTATGGCGTTGACCAGCCCGACCCACGGCCGCAACCTGCCCTTCCCGCCGGCACCCGCGGAGCCGCGGCTGCGCGCCCCTCGACGACCGGCCGAAGAGCCGAGCTCGACCGCCGAGGAGCGAGCCCGGACGCGCTCCCGCGGACCGTCGACGCTGAAGCTGCGGCGCGGCGCGCTGCTGGCCCTGGGGACGTTCCTGCCGCTGCTCGCCGCGCTTGCCGGCTTCGGATCGAACCAGCACGAGCTCGCGCCGCTCCCCGCACCGTTGGCGGAGCCGGTGGTGCGCGGGCGCATCCTGGCGGCCGACGGCACCGTCCTCGCCGACGGGCCGGCCGAGGGGCGACGCTACCCGCAGGGTGTCCTGGCCAGCACGGTCGTGGGCTTCACCGGCGCCATCCAGCCCTACGGCGGCTACGGCCTCGAAGGCCTGGAGTACAGCCTCGATGCGCTCCTCGGCGCCGGCACCGACGCCGTGCTCACCCTGGACCCGGTGCTGCAATCGGCGACCGAGCGTCAGTTGGCGTCGTCCGCCCAGGCGCACGGCGCCGAGAGCGGCGCGGCGGTCATCCTCGAGGTCGGCACCGGCCGTATCCTGGCGGCCGCCAGCTACCCCAACTACGACCCCAACGCCTGGGACCAAGCCACGCGCGCGCAGATGCTGAACCGGCCGTTCCAGATGGTGTACGAGCCGGGGTCTGTGGTGAAACCGCTGGTGGTCTCGGCGCTGCTCGAGACCGGCCGGCTGGCGCCGAGCGAGACCGTCGCGGCGCCGATGTCGCTGCGCGTCGGGGAGAAGACCTTCCACGACGTCGCCCGCCACGACCCGGTGCTGAGCATCCCGGACGTGCTGGCGTACTCCAGCAACTCGGCCATGATCGCGCTGGGGCAGCGCTTCGCACCGGCCGAGCTGTACGACTGGCTCGGCCGCTTCGGCATCGGCCAGGACCTCGAACTGCGCTCCGCCTTCTCGCGCTCCGGCATCCTCAACGACTGGAACCGCTGGGTCCCGCAGGACCAGGCGGCCAACAGCATCGGCCAGAACCTCTCCACCACCCCGCTTCACCTGGCCGCCGCGTACTCCGTCATCGCCAACGACGGGGTCTACGTCCCGCCGCGGCTCCTCGAGGGCGAGCAGGTCCCGGCGCCCCACCGCGTGATCAGCCCCGAGGTCGCCCAGGCCGTGCGGACCATGCTGATCCACGTGATGGGCGGCGGCGGCCTGCGCGAGTCGGTGATCCCCGGTGTCACGGTGGCGGGCAAGACCGGTACCGCCGACGTCTACGACAACGAGGCCGGCGCGTACGTACCGGGCGAGTACGCCCTGACGTTCGCAGGCATGTTCCCCGCCGAGCGACCGCGGGTGGTGGTGGTGGTGACGTTGCAGAAGCCGGACACCGACGCCACCAGCACCTACGTAGCGGCACCGCTGTTCCGCGCCATCGGCAGCGAAGTCGTCGCGCATTGGGGCACGGCGCCCGTCGTCGACACGCTGGCGAACGCGCGTTGAGCGTCGGCCCACCGGCCGCTCACGCATCGCGCGGGCATCACTACCTTGCTCATGTTGTGTAAAGTAGTCATGGTATGGAGGGTGGTCGCTGGTGACGCTCGGCTCCGCACGAACCTTGGCCGCATTGCTGGGCGCGGACGGCCCGATCGACGACCTTCCCGACGGTAACGGCGTCACCTTCCAACGCTCCCCCGTGCGGCCGGGCGACATCTTCTTCGCCTGGCAAGGGTCCAGCAGCCACGCCATCGAGCGCGCCGACGAGGCGCTGGCCGCGGGCGCTGCGTTCGTCGTCTCCGACGTGCCGCACCCGCGCGGGCTCCGCGTGCAGGACCCGCAACGGGCACTGCTCACGATGGGCCGCGAAGCGCGCGCCCGTCTGCGCGCCCCCGTCATCGGCATCACCGGATCGGCGGGCAAGACCACCGTCAAGGCGATGACCGCCGCTGCGTTGGCCGCGCGGTCCACGCCCGGCAACTACAACACCCCGCCCGGGTTGGCCCAGGCGATGGTCGACGCCGCCATCGCCGACGAAGCGCGCGTTGCCGGTAGCACGGACCCGCGGCACGCCCCGTTGGTGCTGGAGCTCGGCATCGACCACCCCGGGGAGATGGCCCAGCTCCTCGACCTCACCCGCCCCGACCACGGCATCGTCACCACCATCGGCGCCAGCCATCTCGCCGCACTCGGCACCGTCGAGGCCGTGGCGCGCGAGAAGACCGCGCTGCTGGCGGCGGTGCACGGGCAACGGCTGATCGGTGCGGGCGCGCGGCCCCACGTGCCGGCGGACCTGCTGGCACGCTGCACGCTGGTCCGTGTGGAGCGAGCGACCCGCCCCGGCGGCAGCGCGCACGGGGACGAGAGCATGCCGGACGGTACGCGCAGCACGGCGCTCGGAGACGAGGTCGTGGCGCTGCTCGAGGACGCGCGCTTGGGCACCGCCCACGTGCGCGCCCTCGGACACGCGTTCACCCTCCCCTGGACCAGCCCCACCCTGATCGAGGACGCGGTGCTGGCGCTGACCATGGCCGTACGCCTCGGCCACCCGTTCGCGAGCGCCCTGGCCGACCTAGGCCGCGCGCGACTCGAACCGGGGCGCTTGCAGTGGGTGCCGCTCCGCGCCGCGCGCGTGATCGACGACAGCTACAACGCCAACCCCGCCTCCGCCGCCGTCGCGCTCGACGCGCTGCGCGAAGGACCGCGCCCGTGGGTGGCGTTCTTGGGCGACATGCTGGAGCTGGGCGAGCTCTCGCGGGACGCGCATCGCGCGCTCGGCGAGCGCACCCGCGACCTCGACCTCGTCGTCGCCGTCGGGCCCGAGAGCCGCGCCGTGCTGGCGGGGAACCCGGCTGCGCTGCATCGCCCCGACGCGGCCGGCGCGCTCGACCTGGTGCACGACCTGCCCGAGGGCGCCACGGTGCTCGTGAAGGGATCGCGTGGCATGCGCATGGAGCGGTTGGTGGAGGCCCTCGTCGCTCGGTTCGGTCCGGAACGAGAACCACGAGGGGACACGCGGGAGGGGCCGCCCGACACCACGAGAGCGCCGGGCGGCGGCGCGCGATCGGAGGCAGAGGCGTGATCGTCGTCGTCGCAGCCGCCTTCGGGCTGGTGCTCACCGGGATGTTCGTGCAACTGGCAACGCGCCTCGGTTGGGGCAAGGCGATCCGCGAGGCAGGACCGGAGAGCCATCTCGGCAAGGCCGGGACACCGACCATGGGCGGCGTCGCGTTCCTGCTGGCCGCGCTCGCCGCATGGGTGCTGGTTGCGGGCGCTCCGGCCACCGAGATCGCGCTGGTGCTGCTGGTGGCGGGTAGCGCCGCCCTCGGGCTCGCCGACGACCTCGCCTCCCTCCGGCGCAAGCGGCGCCGGCTCGGCGGCGCCGACGACGACGGCCCCGAGGCGTCCACCGGCGTGCTGGCGCGCTACCGGATCCTGGGGCAGAGCGTCCTCGGCGTCGCCTACGCGCTCTGGGCCGTGCGGGGCGGAGCGGAGCTGTTCGGCATCGGCTGGCTCGACGTGGCGGCCTACGCCTTCGTCGTCGTCGGCGCCATCAACGCCTTCAACTTCACCGACGGCCTCGACGGCCTGGCGGCCGGCATCGGCGCCATCGTGCTGCTGTTCTTCCTCGCCTCCCCCTTCGCCGGCGCGTTGCTCGGCGCGCTCCTCGGCTTCCTCTGGTACAACGCCCACCCTGCCCGGACGTTCATGGGCGGCGTCGGGGCCGAGGCGCTCGGCGCCGCCGTCGCCGGCCTGGCCATCGCGCAAGGCGCGGTCTGGTACCTGCCGCTGGTGGTGCTGGTGCCGGTGCTCGAGGTGCTGTCGGTGGTCGCCCAGGTGGCCTACTTCCGCGCGACCGGCGGCAAGCGCTTGTTGCGGATGAGCCCGCTCCATCACCACTTCGAGCTCTCGGGGTGGCCCGAGACGCGCGTGGTGCAGCGCTTCTACCTCGTGACGGCGGTGTGCGTCGCGCTGGCCGCCGCGCTGCACGGGATGCTGGGAGGCGGCGCGTGACGGCCGCCGACGGGGACGCGCGATGAGCGCTCCGACGCTGGTCTACGGCCTGGGCCGCAGCGGCTTGGCGGCGCTCCGGCGCCTGGTGGCCGACGGGGTCCGGGTGGCGTACTTCGATGCCCGCACGAGCGGCGCCGACCTCGACGCCGCCGCGCAGCTCGGCGCCACGCGCGTCCACGACGTGGGCGCCTGGAGCGCGGCTGGTAACCTCCCGGCCCTGGTGGTGGCGGCGCCGGGCGTGCCCATCGACCACCCCGACCTGACGCGGCTGCGGCAGGCGGGCGCCGAGGTGATCGGCGAGGTCGAGTACGTCTGGCGCACCGTGCCCGCGACGTACGTAGCGGTCACCGGCACGGCAGGCAAGGGCAGCGTCACGCGCTGGGCGGCCGACGCCCTGGCCGCGGCCGGGCTCGACGCCGTGGCCGGCGGCAACATCGACCCGGCCCTGGCGGCCGTCGCCCGCCCGGGCGCGGTGCACGTGGTGGAGATGTCGTCGTTCCAGCTCGAACGCTGCGAACGCTTCCGACCCGACGTCGCGGTCTTGCTCAACCTCGGCGAAGACCACATCGACCGGCACGGCAGCGTCGCCGCCTACCACGCCGCCAAACGCAGGTTGATCGCGCACGTGGGCGCCGGCCAGACGCTGGTGACGAACGCCGACGATCCCATCCTCGAAGCTTGGGCGGAAGGCGCGTCGCAGGCCGGCGCCCGCGTGCGGCGCTTCTCGCTCGCCCGACCGGCCGACGCTTGCCTGGACGCGGCCTGCGAGATGCTGCTGCTCGACGGCGTGCCGCTGCTGCAACGAGACGACCTGCATGTCTTGGGCGAGCACCAGGTCGCCAACGCCCTGGCCGTCGCCCTCGTCGCCGACGCGCTGGGCGTCGCGCCCGGCGCCATCGCGGCCGGCCTGCGCGGCTTCACCGGCTTGCCCGGCCGCTACGCCGCTGCCGGCCGGGTGGGCGAGATCCAGTTCATCGAGGACTCCATCGCCACCCGGCCGCTGGCGGTGGCGGCGGCGCTTCGCGCCACCCCGCGACCGCTGGTGTGGATCGCCGGCGGGCAGGCCAAGGGCGCGGACGTCGCGTCGCTGGCGCAGCTGGTGGCGGAGAAGGTCGACCTGCTGGTGACGCTCGGGGCGTCGCGCCACGCGCTGGCCGACGCCTTCGGGGCGGCCGTCCCGGTGGTGTGCATCGACGAAGCGGACGGCCGCGCGGCCATGCGGGCCGCGGTGTCGGCCGCCGCCGACCACCTACGGTCCCGGCACGGCGGTCGCGGGCACGTGCTCCTGGCCCCGCTGGCCGCGTCGTTCGACCAGTTCGAGGACTACGTCGACCGGGCCGCGGCGTTCCGGGAGGCGGTGGCGGCGACGGGAGCCGCGCAGGCCGTGGCGGGGGCGTAGGTGGACCGGCTCCTGGTCACCCTGCAGGTCCTACTCGGCGCGTTCGGCGTCGTGGGCGTCGCCACGGCCGCGCCGGACGCCGCGATGGGCCACGCGGTGCGCGTGCTGCTCGCGTTGGCGTTGACCTTCGTGGTGGCTCGCCTGAACGCCAAGCAGGTCGTGAAGTTGAGCCCGATGCTGTTCGTGACGCTGCTCCTGCTGCTGCTGCTGGTGCTGGTGGTGGGCGTGTCGCCCGAGGGCAGCGAGAGCAGACGCTGGCTGCGACTCCCGGGCGGCTTCACCTTGCAGCCGTCGGAGTTCATGAAGGTCGCGGTGATCGCGTACCTTGCGGCGTTCTTCCACAATCACCTGGGGAACTGGGAGATCTGGCGCCCGATGCTCGTCATCGGGCTCACCTCGGCCGCCATCGTCGCCGAGCCGGACGTCAGCACCGCGCTGTTCGTCTTCCTGCTGGCGTTCGCCATCATGGTGTCCGCCGGCACCACCCTCACGCGGCTGCTCTCCATCACCGTCGCCGCCGCGCTGATCGCCACGCTGCTGGCAGGACCGTACCTGAGCCAGTTCAGCTACCTCAGCGACCGCATCACCGGCTTCCAGGACCTGTGGGGCATGCAGGAGCGGACCAGCGACGAGTCCTACCAGGCGCAGGCGGCACGCACCGCCATGGCGCGCGGCGGCCTCGTCGGGATCGGCACCGGGGTGAGCGTCGCGGTGCCGGCGGCGGAGACCGACTTCGTGTCGGTCGCCATCGCCCAGGCGCTGGGGCTAGTGGGCACGGCCACGCTGGTGACGCTGTACTTGCTGATCGCCGGGCGTGGACTGCGCATCGCCGCCTCGGTGGAAGGACCGGCGGCGCTGCTGGCGGCCGGCGCGACCGCCTACATCTGCGGCCAGGCCGGACTCAACTTGCTCGTGGCTTCCGGCTTGATGCCGGTCACCGGCATCCCGCTGCCGTTCGTGAGCTACGGCTTCAACAGCCTCCTGTCGGTGGCCATCGCCTTCGGGTTCCTGCAGCTCGCAAGTCGGCAAGCGCAGCGCGAGCGCGAGGTGGCGGCGTGAGACCGCCCGTCGACACGGGAGCGGCCGGCGTCCCCCGCCTCGACCTGCTGCTGGCCACCGGCGGTACCGGCGGGCACGTCTACCCTGCCCTGGCGGTGGCGCACGAGGCGCGCTCGCGGGGGCTGCGGGTGATGCTGCTGGGCCAGCGTGGCGGCATGGAGGAGCGCCTCGCGGCCGAGGCGGCGGTCCCGTTCGTGGGCGTGGCCGCCGGGAAGTGGCACCGTGGCCGGCCCGACCCGCGGCAGGCGTGGCGCGCCCTGGTGGGCATGGTCCAGGCGGTCCGGGTCGTGGGGCGCCTGCGCCCACGGCGCGTCGTGGGGTTCGGTGGCTTCGCGTCCTTCCCCGGCTGCGTGGCCGCCGTGGTGCACGGCGTGCCGCTGGTGCTGCACGAGGGGAACGCGTTCCCCAGTCGCGTCAACCGCTGGTTCGCGCGGCGCGCCGCGCTGGTGGTGAGCGCCCAGGCCGAGGCGCTACCGCTCCTGGCAGGCGCCCGAGCGAGCGTGGTGGTGCCGTTCCCCGTGCGCGAACATCGGGTGGAGCGGGCCACGGCGCGCGCCCGACTCGGTCTGCCCCAAGACGCCGTCGTCACCTTGGTGATGGGCGGGTCCCAGGGGTCGTTGACGCTCAACCAAGCCGTCCCCGTGGCGTACCGCGCCCTTGGCGACCTCGCCTCGCGGGTGGCGGGCCGGCCGCACCACGTGCTGCACTCCGCCGGCCCGGCCCTGCTGCATGATCTTCAGGAGCGCTGCGAGGGCCTCGAGCAGTACCACACGCGGCCGTACCTCGACGCGCCCACCGCTTGGAGCGCCGCCGACCTGGCCATCACCCGCGCCGGCGTAGGCACCCTCTCCGAGGCCGCGCTGCACGGCGTGCCGCTGGTGATGGTGCCGCTTCCCAGCAGCGCCGAGGACCACCAGCTCCACAACGCGCGCGCCGTGGCGTCGGCGGACGCGGGCGAGGTGGTCGAACAGCGCGACCTGCGCCAGCTGCCGCACGCCTGGAGCGACCTGCTAGAGCCGACGCGCCGCGCCTCGGCCGCGGCCGCGATGCGCGCGCGCTCTCCGGAAGGTGCCGCGCGGCGTATGGTGGACGCCTTGCTCGAGGTCGGCGCCGAGCGTGATACGGTCGCCGCCGGCCGCCGGGCGGACGGCCCTGCGGTCGACCGCGGCGCACCGCCACCCGAGCAGAAGCGGACCCCCACCCCATGACCCAGCACCTGCATTTCATCGGCATCGGCGGCGTGAGCATGCAAGCGCTCGCGCTCTGGTGCTTGCGCGAAGGCTTCCACGTCAGCGGCTGCGACGCCGCCGCCGGCCCCACCCTCGACGCGCTGCGAGCCGTCGGCGTCGAGGTGGCCGAGGGCCACCACCCCAGCCACGTTCGCGCCGCCGACGTCGTGGTGCACTCGATGGCCGTCCCGGCCGACCACCCCGAACTGGTGGCAGCGCGGGCTGCGGGTGCGCGCGTGCTTCGGCGCATCGAACTGCTCGGCGAGTTGTTCGGGCGCAGGCGAGCGCTGGCCGTGACCGGCACCCACGGCAAGAGCACCACCACCGCCATGGCCGCCACCTTGCTGCTGGCCCTCGACCCGGAGTCGTCGGTCCAGCTCGGCGCCAGCCTGCCCTCGCTGCAGGGGAACATGCGCTTCGGACGCGGACCGTGGTTGGCGGCCGAAGTGGACGAATCCGACCCCGGGTTCGCCGACCTGCGCTCGGCCGTCGCCGTCGTCACCAACCTCGAGGACGACCACATCGCCGGCGAGTTCGACGAGCGCCGCAACTACCACGCCAGCCTCGCGGACTTGGAAGCCGCCGCACGTCGCTTCGCCGGCGGTGCCGAGCGGCTGGTGTACTGCGCCGACTGGCCCGGCCTCGCGGATCTGCTGGCGTTCCATCGCGACGCCGTCACCTACGGCGTCGGCGGCCACGCCGACTACCGCATCGAAGAGCTGTCGTTGACGCCGTCCGGCAGCGCCTTCCGGCTTCACGGTCCTGGGCTTCCGCCGTGCCCGGTGCGGCTCGCGGTGCCCGGGCACCACAACGCCCTCAACGCCGCCGCCGCGCTGGCCGCGGTGCACCGAGCCGGCTTCGACCCGCGGCCGGCTTTGGGCGCGTTGGAGGGGTTCCACGGCGTCGGGCGCCGCTGGCAGGCCTGGGGCGAGGTCGACGGCGCGCTCGTCATCGACGACTACGCCCACCACCCGACCGAGGTCCGGGCCACGCTGCTGGCCGCCCGCGCCACCGGCAGGCGCGTCCGCGCCGTGCTGCAACCCCACCGTTGGGTGCGCACCGCGCGGCACTGGCCGGCGCTGGCCCAGGCCGCTGCGCTGGCCGACGAGGTGCTGGTGCTCGACATCTACGGCGCCGGCGAGGCCCCCATCGCCAACGTCTCCCCCGACCTCATCGTCGACCGCCTCACCGAGCTGGGGGTGACGGCGACGCGACACGACCTCACCTCGGCGCACGCCTACCTCCAGCGCAGCCTCGCCCCCAACGACCTCGTCATCACCCTCGGCGCCGGCGACGTGTGGCGCGTCGCGGCGGCCCTGGTGCCCGCGGCCGTCGACCATGGCAAGTAAGGTCCGCCAGGTCCTGCTGCGCGACTACACCACGCTGCGGGTGGGCGGCCCGGCCGAGCTGTGGGAGGTCGAGGACGAGGCGGGCCTGCGGGAAGCGACCCGCGCGCCGTTCCTGGTGCTCGGAGCCGGCTCGAACCTGCTGGTGTCCGACGCCGGCGTGCGCGACCGCGTGGTGCGGCTCGGTCGCTCGTTCAACGACATCCGCGCCTTCGACGGCAAACGCGGGCTCTGGCTCGGCGCCGGCACTCCGCTTCCCGGCCTGGTGCGGCGCGCCCAGCAGGCGGGGCTGTCGGGCCTCGAGGGACTGCTCGGGGTTCCCGCCGTGCTGGGCGGCGCCATCGCGATGAACGCCGGCACCCGCTTCGGCGAGATGTCCGACACCCTGGTCGAGGTCGAGCTGTTCGTGAACGGAGCCCTGGAGCGCCTGCCCGCCACCGACCTGCACCTCTCCTACCGCCACGCCGAGCTCCCTGCCGGAGCGGTGGTGACGCGCGCCCGGCTCGAGCTCACGCCGTCGACGCCGGCCGCGGTGCAGCACGCCATGGAGGCCGTCGACGCGGCGCGCAAGGGTCAGCCGAAGGTGAAGTCGGCGGGCTGCGCGTTCAAGAACCCGCCGGGCGACTCCGCCGGGCGCATCATCGATGCCGCCGGCCTCAAGGGCCTTCGCGTCGGCGACGCGATGGTGGCCCACGAGCACGGCAACTTCGTGCTCAACATGGGCAACGCCACCGCCGCCGACGTCGCGGCGCTCGTCGCCGCCATCCAGCAGCGCGTCGACACGCCGCTCGACCTGGAGTGGCGGCGCTGGGGGTTCTGAGGTGCGAGTCACGCTCATCGTGCTGTTGGCCCTGAGCGGCGGCGGGTTGATCGCCAGCCTGTTCGTCCCGCGCGTGGCCACCGTCGAGGTGATCGGCAACCTGCACTACGACGCCGAGGCGGTGCGCGCTCTGGCCGACGTGCACGTCGGCGACCCGTTCCTTTGGGTCACGGAGCGTCGCGTGCGGCGGCTGGCGAGCGATCCGTGGGTGCTGCGGCTCGAGGTCGTGCGGCGTTGGCCCGACACCATCACCATCGCCTTGGTGGAGCGCACGCCGGCGCTTACCGACGGCCTGACCACCTGGGCCGACGATGGTATGGTCTTACCCGGCGCAGGCGCCGGCGAGACCGCCGGACTGCCGCGCCTCGAGGGGTGGGGCGCTGCGCGCACGACCGAGGCGCTCGCGCTCCTGCGACTCCTGCGACCGTTCGGGCCCGAGGTGATACGCTACTCGCCAGAAGGATTCGAGATCCTGTTGAGCGGCACGACACTGATCACACCGAGTGCAGAGGCCTTGCGCGAGCAGTGGTCGGCGTTCGTCGGCAACCGCGGGGGCCGTGTCGCGGTCTACCCCTGGGGAGTGAGCAAGGCACATGACTGATTCGGGCGTGGGTCTGGGATGAGAGAGCGCCATGAGTGACGAGCGCATCATCGTCGGGCTCGACATCGGCACGACCAAGATCTGCACCGTGATCGGCGAGGTGGCCGGCGACGGCGTCCTCGACATCATCGGCGAAGGGACCGTCCCCTCCGACGGCCTCCGCAAGGGGGTCGTCGTGAACCTGGAGCGCACCATCGCTTCGGTACGTCAGTCGGTGGCGGCGGCGCAGCGCGTCGCCGGCGTGGACGTCTCGTCGGCATGGGTCGGCGTGGCGGGCAGCCACCTCAAGGCGCTCACCAGCCACGGCATGGCGGCGATCCGCCGCGGCCAGCAGGTCACGCGCGCCGACATCGACCGCACCATCGAGAACGCCCGCGCGGTTCCGCTCGAGGCGAACATGGAGATCCTCCACGTCATCCCGCAGGAGTACGTGGTCGATGGCAACGACGGCATCAAGGACCCGATCGGCATGTCGGGCGTGCGGCTCGAAGTGGACGTGCACATCGTGGCCGGCGCGCAGGGGCCGCTGCAGAACCTGAAGCGCTGCGCGGGGGACGCCGGGGTGGCCGTCGACGGCCTGGTGGTCCAGGCGCTGGCGTCCGGCCTGGCGGTGCTGAACCGCGGCGAACAGGAACTCACCACCCTCCTCATCGACATCGGGGGCGGCACGACCGACATCGGCGTGTTCCGTCGCGGCACCTTGGCGCACTCGGCCATCATCCCGCTGGGTGGCGATCACATCACCCAGGACATCAGCCAGTTGCTGCGCATCCCGCCCGACGAAGCCGAACGCGTCAAGCGCCGCTACGGCGTGGCGCTGCCCGAACTGGCCGACCGCGACGTCGAGCTCGAGGTCGCCAACCCGAGCTACACCGCCAGCATCTCCACCTTCGAGCTGGCGCAGGTCATCAAGCCGCGCGTGGTCGAGATCCTCGACCTGGTCAAGCGCAACATCGAGCAGCGCATGGGCGCGCTCGAGCTGCTGGCCGGCAACGTCGTCATCACCGGCGGCGCCTCGCTCATGCCTGGCATCGAGCAGGTAGCCAACGAGCGCTTCCGCCTGCCGGTCCGCATCGGCAAGCCCGACGGCGTGTCGGGCCTCGCCGACGTGGTGGCGAGCCCGGCGCACGCCACCGCGGTCGGGCTGGTGCGCTACGGTATGGCGCATGGGGCGGTGACGGCTCCGGCCGTCCGCAGGCCCAAGAAGGAGGAGGGCATCGGCGGGTTCTTCTCGGGCATACGGAACATCCTGAAAGACTTCTTCTGAGGCGGGGAGCGAACACATGGCGATGAACCACACCGACAACGCGATCATCCGGGTGATCGGCTTGGGTGGCGGGGGCAACAACGCGGTCAACCGCATGATCGAGACCGGTCTGCGCGGTGTCGAGTTCGTGGCAGCGAACACCGACGCGCAGGTGCTGGCCACCAGCCTGGCGGACGTCCGCATCCAGATGGGCGACCACATCACCAAGGGGCTCGGGGCCGGCGCGAACCCGGAGATCGGCGAGAAGGCCGCCTTGGAAGACCGCGACCGCATCGCCGAGGCGTTGCGCGGTTGTGACCTGGTGTTCATCACCGCCGGCATGGGCGGCGGCACCGGCACCGGCAGCGCGCCGATCGTGGCCGAGGTGGCGCGCGAGTTGGGCGCGTTGGCGATCGCCGTCGTCACCACCCCGTTCCAGTTCGAGGGTCCGCGCCGCATGCGCCAAGCCGAGGAGGGCCTGCGCCGCCTCGAGGACAAGGTCGACGCGCTGATCGTGGTCGAGAACCAGCGCCTGCTCTCCGCGCTCGACCGCAAGGTGCGGCTCAACGACGCCTTCCGCGTCGCCGACCGGGTGCTGTACCACGGCGTGCGCGGCATCAGCGACGTCATCAACGTCCCCGGCTTGATCAACGTCGACTTCGCCGACGTCAAGGCGTTGCTGCAAGGTGCGGGCACGGTGCTGATGGGCATCGGCGCCGGCCGCGGCGAGAAGTTGGCGGAAGAGGCGGCCAACTCGGCCACCCACAGCCCGCTGCTGGCACGTGGCGTCGAGGGCGCCCGCCACCTGCTCATCAACGTCACCGGCTCCGAGGACCTGACGCTCTTCGACGCGCACGAGATCGTCGAGAAGATCAGCGAAGCCACCGAGGTCGACGACGTCAACGTGCTGTTCGGCGTCACCTTCGACGAGGACGCCGCCGACGAGGTGCGCGTCACCGTCATCGCGGCCGGCTTCGACCAGGCGCCGCAGACCAAGGTCCTGCGTCCCACGCACCTCCGCAGCGCCGCCGGTGGCCGCGCCTACGACCCCAGCAACTACGACATCCCGGCGTTCCTGCGGTACAACCCGGACGCTTCCGAGAACTGACCCGCGCTCCCGCGAGGTACCTCGGCGTGCGCGACGAGATCTACCGCGGCCGCATCGTCACGTTGGCGATCCTCGACGGCCGCTGGGAGGTCGTCGAGCACGCCGACGCGGTGGCGGTCTTGGTGACGCGCGGCCGCAGCGTGCTGGGCGTGCGCCAGGTGCGCCGTGCCGTGGGGCACGACACCTGGGAGATCCCGGCGGGCCTCATCGACCCCGGTGAGACGCCGGAGATCGCGGCCGCGCGCGAGCTCGCCGAGGAGACCGGACTGCGCGGGTCGTTGCGGCTGCTGACGCGGCTCTACGCCTCCCCCGGCTTCACCGACGAGACCGTTCACCTGTTCGAAGCGACGGACGTCGCGCCCGTGCCCGAGGAGGACGCCCGCCCGCTCGACGAGCACGAGGAGCTCACCCTCGAGTGGCGCGACGCCCACGACCTGTGGCAGGCCGTAGCGGAAGGCCGCGAGACCACCAGCGGCGTGACGCTGCTGGCGGTGCGCCACGTGCTGGCGCGGCACGGGGTGACGGTGTGAGCGCGGGGGGCGCTACGGTGGTGGCCGCGCTCGAGGAGGTGCGTCTGAAGGAGCCGGTCGTCAGCATCGGCAACTTCGACGGCGTTCACCTAGGGCACCGCATGCTGCTGGGCCGCATGCGCGAGCTGGCCCAGCGCGAAGGTCGCCCGTCGCTGGTGGTGACGTTCTTCCCGCCGGCGAAGGTGGTGTTCGGCCACGCCACCTTCCTCAGCAGCGCCGAGGAGAAGCTCGAGCTGCTCGCGGCCTTCGCGCCAGAGGCGGTGGTGATGATCCCCTTCTCGCAGGACTACGCGCGCACGGACAAGGCGCGCTTCGTCGACGAGTTGCGCCGCATGGCGCCCACCACCATCATCGTCGGCGAGGACTTCCGCTTCGGCCACCAGCGCGCGGGCGGCCTGAACGACCTCAGCCCCATCGCCGGCAAGCTCGAGGCGTTCGGCCTGCGCACCTTCGACGGCGAGGTGGTGAAGTCCTCGCACGTCCGCGAGCACCTCAAGGAAGGCAACGTCGCGCGCGCCAACGCCCTCCTGGGCGCGCCCTACCGCGCGCGCGGGCGCGTGCGCGAAGGCCAGCGGCGCGGCCGTTCCATCGGCTACCCCACCGCCAACGTCGAGACCGCCGAGAAGAAGGCGCTCCCGGTGGGGGTGTTCGCCGTCACGGTGGACGTGCAGGGCGCGACGTTCGGCGGCATGGCCAACGTGGGGCCGAGGCCGAGCTTCCCGGAGGAGCCGCCGTCGCTCGAGGTCCACGTGTTCGACTTCGACGACGACCTCTACGACCGCACCATCACCACGTACTTCCACGCCCACCTCCGGAAGCAGATGCGCTTCGCTTCGCTCGACGAGCTCCGTCGGCAGCTCGAGCGTGACGAAGCGGACGCACGCGCCGCCCTGACGAGCGCCGCGACGCTACCCAGCAGCTAAGCGCAGGCGCGACGGCCGTATACTCTGCCCATGTGGATCTACGGTCGCAACGCCGTCATGGAGGCGCTGCGCGAAGGACAGGCCCAGCGCGTGCTGGTGGCCCACGGCATCCAGCCCTCGATGCTCGCCGAGTTGCAGCGCGCGGCCCGCGCTGCCGAAGTGGCCCTCGACCAGGTGCCGCGCATCCAACTCGACCAGGCCCTGCGCACCACGCGCCACCAAGGGGTCGCGGCGGAACTGCCCGAGGTTCCCACCGGCGACCTAGGGGACGCCTTCGCCCGGGCCCGGGCGAGCGGTGAGCGTCTGCTGCTGGTCCTGCTCGATCACCTCACCGACCCCCGCAACGTCGGCGCCATCATCCGCAGCGCCGAGGCGCTCGGCGCGCACGGCGTGGTGACGGAGGAACGTCGTTCGGCGCCGCTGTCGGCGGTGGTGGTGAAGGCGGCGGCGGGCGCCACCAGCCTCCTCCCCATCGTCGTCGTGACCAACCTGCCGCGCGTCATCGAAGACCTCAAGGAGCGCGGGGTGTGGGTCTACGGCGCCGACGGCACCGCGACCTCCACCCCGGACCAGGTCGACTGGGACCGCGACGCCGCCATCGTCATCGGCTCCGAGGGCGACGGCCTCAGGCGCCTGGTACGCGAGCGCTGCGACGACCTGGTGCGGGTACCGATGCGGGGTCGGGTCGGTTCGCTCAACGCATCGGTCGCCGCGGGGATCCTGCTCTACGCCGTGCAGCACGCGCGGTCGTCACGCCCGAGCGGCTGAGCGCAGCCCAGGACCTTCGCCCGCGTCCCTCGCGTCCAGCCCGCTCCGGCACGGGCGTCCCCCCGGCCCCTCCCCAACCGAGCATCCCGCGGCCGCCTCGCCGGTCCGCCACCTCCCGAAGGAGCATCATGGCCACGCGCACGTCCCGCACCGCGAAGACCACCGAACCATCCCCTACGAGCCGCACTGCAGAAGCCGGCACGGCCCGCGCCTCTCGGGCACGACCGCCGACATCGTCCGACCTGCTGGGCATGACGTTCGTCTCCGACCCCCGGGTCTCCCCTGGCGGCGACCGCGTCGCGGTCGTCGTGACCCGCATCGTGACGGACCAGGGACCGGCCGCCGAGACGGCGCTGGAGGCCTTGGCCGCTACCACCGCCGCCGCACTCGGCCAAGGCGGAGCTGGTCGCGGCCCCTCGCGGCGCGCGGCCGCCGCACCCGCCGCTGCTACCACGCCGCGGTACCGCAGCCACATCCACCTGTTCGACCTCGAGGGCGATGGCCAGGGCACTCCCTCGGAGGGGATCGAGTTCACCCGCTCGCCCTACGGCGATCGCTCGCCGCGCTTCAGCCCCGACGGCTCGCGCCTCGCGTTCCTCAGCACCCGAGAGGAGAAGGGCAAGCCGCAGGTCTACGTCATGCCGGTGGGCGGCGGCGAGGCGTCGCCGGTCACCGCCCTGCCGGCCGGCGTCGAAGCGTTCTGCTGGCACCCGGACGGCGCGCGGCTCGTGTTCGCCTCGCGCGGCGACTGGACCGACGAGACCCCCGAACGCGGCTGGCCGCGCCGCATCGCGCGTGAGCACTACAAGTTCGACGGCTCCGGCTTCCTTCCCACCGCGCCGCTCCAGCTCTACCTGGTGTCGGCCGCCGGCGGCCGCGCCCGCAAGCTCACCGACCTGCCGGAGGACGCACGCTGGCCCGCCTTCGCGCCCGACGGCCGCACCCTCTACTTCTTCACGGCCGCCGACGACGTGGCCGAGGTCGAGGACCGCACCGACCTCGTGGCGCTCGACCTGCGCACCCGCTCCGCGCGCAAGGTGGTGCAGCGCGTGCTGGGCGCGGCGTTCGTGGTGCCGTCGCCCGACGGCACCCGCATCGCCTATCTCGCCAACCTCGACCAGGACGACCTCACCAGCGCCAGCGCCGCGTGGGTGGTGGACGCCGCGGGGGGTTCGCCGCGGAAGGTCACCGGCGACGTCGAAGCGTCGCCGAGCGCAGGCGGTGACAGCCGCCACGGCGCGTACCCCAACGCTCCGGTATGGAGCGCCGACGGCGACGCCCTCTACCTCAACCTCAACCGCGACGGCACCTCGGGCGTCGCTCGGGTGGACCTCGCGGGCGCCGTCACCGAGCTGCAGCGCGGCCCGCGCGTGGTGACCACCTTCTCCGCCGCCCCGCAGGCCGCCGCGGCGCCCGCCGGAGCCGCTCCGCGCATCGCCTTCGTGGTCGAGACGCCGACGCAACCGGGCGAGTTGTGGCTGCGCGAACCCGACGGTAGCGAGCGGCGCCTGGGCGCGTTCCACGAATCCTGGCTGCGCCCGCTGGCGCTGCGCGCCCCGGAAGGGCCGTTCCAGGCGGGCGACGCGAAGGACGCCCAGGTGCCGTACTGGGTGCTGCGCCCGGCGCAGGCGCGTAAGGACCGTGCGGCGGTGCTGCAGGTGCACGGCGGGCCGCACACCAACTACGGGTACGGCTTCCAGTTCGAGTTCCAGCTCATGGCGGCCCGCGGCTACGCCGTGGTGTACGGCAACCCGCGCGGCGGCAGCAGCTACGGACACGCCTTCGCCACCGCCATCGCCGGACGGTACGGAAGCATCGACGCCGACGACGTGTTGGCGATCGGCGAGGCGGGTCTGGCGCGCCTGGGCACGAAGCGGGCGCCGCTGCACCTCACCGGCGGTAGCTACGGCGGCTTCATGACCAACTGGCTGGTCGGTCGCGTCGATCGCTTCCGCAGCGCCGTCACGCAGCGAAGCATCTGCAACTGGACCAGCATGTACGGCACCTCCGACATCGGCCCGCGCTTCGTCGAGCGCGAGGTAGCCGGCGTGCCGTGGGGCGACGCCGAAGCGCTCTGGCGCCAGAGCCCGATCCGGTTCGCCGACCGCGTCACCACGCCGCTGCTGATCGTCCACTCGGAGGAAGACCACCGCTGCCCCATCGAGCAGGCGGAGCAGTTCTTCACCGTGCTGAAGCGCCTCGGGAAGGTCGACGTCGCGCTGGTGCGCTTCCCGGACGAGGGCCACGAGCTGTCGCGCTCCGGCCGGCCCGACCGGCGCATCGCGCGCCTGGAGGCGATCCTCGACTGGTTCGAGCGCCACGCCTAGGTCCCGAAGGCGCGCTCAGCCAGGCGCCACGCGCGCCAGGATCGCGCGCCCCAGCCTCGTCAGCGCCGCGTCGCCGTGCCGTGCTCCCCACACCAGCGTCGCCAGACCATGCACGGCGACGGCGGAAGCCAAGATGCGCGCGTCGAGCTCGCTCCAAGCCGCCTCCGCCCCGCCGCCCGCGCGCGGCGGGGCGCCGTAGCCGTCCATGAACGCCGCCTCGAGGTCCGGGCGTTCGCCCCACACCTCGGTGGCCAGGCGCACCAGGTCGAACCAGGGCAGGTCGGGCCGGGCGTGCTCGAAGTCGACGAGCCCGACGAGGACGGCTTGGCCATCGGCGCCTCGGACCACCACGTTACGGGGCGCAAGGTCGCGGTGGCACGGCACTCTGCTCGCCCCCTCCAGCGCCGGCGTCGCCTCGCGCGCGATCCCCCGCACCGCGTCCACCACGCTCGGCGCGACCACGCCCGCGGCGCGCGCACACCACGCTTCCACCCGCCGCCGGAAGGCGTCGGGCGCCGGCAGCGGATCGGCATCGACGTACGGGACGCGGTGCAGGCGAGCGGTGAGCGCGCCGAGCGCACGATGGGCGTCCTGCTCGTTGGCCCGCTCGAGCGCAAGCGACGCCAGCGGCCGGCCCCGCACCACGCTCATCAGCAACAGCAACTGCGCATCGTCGTGCGCCAGGAGTTGCGGGGCGGCCTCCGCCAGCGCCGGCGCGAACCGCGTCAGGGCCGCCACCTCCTGGCGGTACTTGCGCACGTTTCGGTGGCGCTTGGCGATGGCCACCGGCGCCCCGGCCACGACCACGGCGTGCACCCGTGCGTCGCCGCCGGCGGTCGACACGTCCACGTAGCTGGCGCGGGCAACGTCGACGCCGCCGACCTGGCGCAGCGCGGCGCACCACGCCGCCACCTGCGCCACGGCGCCGTTCGCCTCACGAGCCGACATGCTCCTAACGCTAGCGCCGCGGCGCCCGCACGACGTCGGGTGGAGCCTGCGCGGGATGCACGCCGCGGTCGCGCAACGTTGCGCAAAGTGCCCGATCCCCTACTGGTGTGCTACATTGTCCCGTTGGCCCACGGCGTACGCCGTCGGCCGCGACTGGCGCGAGATCGTCTCCTCGATCCTGGATCCGCGTCGGTGAGAATCTGAAAGGTGGGTATCCATGCCCCTGAACGCCAGCCAGAAGAGCGAGATCGTCGAGAAGTACGGCAAGGACGGCGCCGACACCGGCTCCACCTCCGTGCAGGTGGCTTTGCTGACCAAGCGCATCGACGAGCTCAGCCAGCACCTCCAGAACCACACCAAGGACCATCACGGTCGGCGCGGCCTGCTGATGATGGTCGGGAAGCGCAAGCGCCTCTTGAGCTACCTGGAACGCACCGACTACGACGCGTACAAGGAGCTGATCCAGAGCCTCGGGCTGCGACGCTGAGCAGCGCGTGACCCATCTTCACCCCGCGTACGTCCTAGGCATCGACGCGATCGCACGCCCCACCGGGGTCGCCGGCCTGCGCCGGCACGCAGGCGCGTGGCCTAGGGCAGAGCGGGAAGCGGCGGGGCGCATCGCGCCTCGCCGTTCCGCCTTGAACGAGCGGCTTCGCGCGTGGCGCGGCGCCGATCGGGCGCGGCGGGCCGACCCACCGGTGAACGGACGCATGCCAGGTGCCACGTCCGGCAAGAGCGGAACGAGCAGGCAGAGCAGAGAGACGAGGGAGAGAGCGTGAACCTACCGAACTACCGCAGATACACCGCCCCGTACGGCGGGGGCGAGCTGGTCCTCGAGACCGGCAAGTACGCCAAGCAACTCCACGGCAGCGTGACGGTGCGCCTCGGCGACACCATGGTGCTCGTCACGGCCGCCATGAACGACGACGCGTCGCCGCTGCCGTTCCTTCCGCTCACGGTCGAGTACGAGGAGCGCCACTACGCCATCGGCAAGATCCCCGGCTCGTTCATGCGTCGCGAGGGCAGACCCGGCCTGCAGGCCACCCTCAACGCGCGCATCGTCGACCGCCAGATCCGCCCGCTGTTCCCGAAGCAACTGCGCAACGAAGTACAGGTCATCGTGACGGTGCTGTCGGCCGATCAGGTCAACGACCCGGCTCCCCTCGCCGCCATCGGCGCCTCCGCCGCGCTGGCCATCTCCGACGTCCCGTGGAACGGCCCGACGGGGTGCTGCACGGTCGGTTACGCCGACGGCGCGTACGTCGCCAACCCCAGCCTTCGGCTGCTGAAGGACGGCGGCTCGCAGCTCGAGCTCACCGTGGCCGCCAGCAAGGACGCCGTCCTGATGGTCGAGGCCGCAGCTACCGAACTGCCGGAGGACGTCATGGTGGGCGCCATCGAGTTCGCCCAGCGTCAACTGGAACCGGTGGTGGCGTTGATCGAGCGCATGCGCGAGGACATCGGCCTGCCTAAGCGGTCCTTCCAGGCTGCCGTCGAGCTCGACGCGGCGACCATCGAGCTGGTGGCGCGCGAAGCGCAGCAGGCGGGTCTCCGCGACGCGCTGCTGACCAAAGGCAAGCACGAGCGCGCCGACGCCATCAAGGCCGTGCGCGACGGCATCATCGCGCGCCTGGTACCCGACGCCGATGCCGAAGGCGCCGCCGACCGCATCCGCGAGCTCAAAGCGGCGTTCGACAAGGCCGAGCAGGCCGAACTGCGCCGCTTGGTGCTGGACGAGAACCTGCGCACCGACGGCCGCCGCCCCGACGAGATCCGCCCCATCTGGGTCGAGACGGGCGTGCTGCCGATGGCGCACGGCTCGGCGGTGTTCACGCGAGGCGAGACGCAAGTACTGGGCGTCACCACCCTCGGCACCGGCCGCAGCAACCGCCTGGTCGACGATCTCGGCCTCGACGACACCGAAGAGTTCATGCTGCACTACAACTTCCCGCCGTTCTCGACCGGCGAGGTGAAGCGCCTGCGCGGCTCGTCGCGGCGCGAACTCGGCCACGGGAACTTGGCAAGGCGCTCCCTGCTCGACGTCATCCCTAGCCAGGACGCGTTCCCCTACGTGTTGCGCATCGTGGCCGAGACGCTCGAGTCGTGCGCCGGATCCTTGTCGATGATGGACGCAGGGGTGCCGATCCGCGCGCCCGTAGCAGGCATCGCCATGGGGCTGGTGAAAGAGGGCGACAACTACCGCATCCTCTCGGACATCCTCGGCTCCGAGGACGCCCTCGGCGACATGGACTTCAAGGTCACCGGCACCACCGAAGGCGTGACGGCGCTGCAGATGGACATCAAGATCGCCGGCATCACGGCCGCCATCATGCGCGAGGCGCTCGCGCAGGCGCGCGCCGGCCGCCTTCACATCCTCGACAAGATGCGCGAGGCGCTGCCTAGCCCTCGTCCCGAGATCTCGGCGCGCGCGCCGCGCATCCTCCAGGTCAAGATCCCCGTCGACAAGATCGGCACCGTCATCGGCCCCGGCGGCAAGCAGATCCGCGAACTCGAAGCGCTCGGCGCCACCGT
>CAZACZ010000013.1:0-45244 GCA_964483695.1 uncultured bacterium
GGGTGAACGTCTTCGGCACGGCGGGACGGGTCGAGATCGAGATCCCGTTCAACGCGCCACCCGATCGCCCCTGCCGCATCTGGTTGCAGCGCGGCGCCGCGCTCGAGGCGATCACGTTCGATCCGGTCGACCAGTACGGCCTGCAAGCCGAGGCGTTCGCCCGCGCGGTGCTGGACGACACCCCCGTGCCGACCCCGTTGGCGGACGCCGTGGCGAACATGCGCGCCATCGAAGCGGTGCAGGCGAGCAGTGCGTCGGGCGCGTGGGCGGCGCCCTAGGCCGCGAACACCACCTGGCCCTCGATCATCACCGCCAGCACCCGAACGTCTCCCCCCATGACGCGCACCACGGTGGCGTCGTCGCGCGGCGGCAGGCCGAGCAGCTCCACCGGCGTGCGGCTCGCCATCCGCAGCGCCTCGACGACCGGCACCCCCACGCGCGTCACGGCCGTGCGCACGCCGTCCAGTAGCGAGCTCGCGGAACCGGCCAGGTACGGCGTGCCCAGCAGGGTGAGGCGGCCGTCGGCGCGAAGCTCCACCGTGCCGCCCACCTGGCCCTCGTAGACGCCGGCCGGCATGCGCGCCAGCGCCACGGCGTCGCTCGTCAGGACCAGCCGACCCGGCCCTTTCACGCGGTGCAGCACGCGCATGACGCTCGTCGGCAGGTGATGACCGTCGAAGATGGCGCTGGCGGTGAGGGCGTCCTCGGCGAGTTGGTCCCAGATCGGGTTGGGGTGGCGCGCCAGGTTGGCGGGGATCCCGTTCCCCAAGTGGGTCGAGAGCCGCGCGCCGGCCGCCACCGCTTCGTGGATGGTTCCTCCGTCGGCGAGGCTGTGGCCGATCGCCACCACGACGCCCTGCCCGGCGAGGTACGCCACCAAGTCGAGCGCCCCCGGGACCTCCGGTGCGAGCGTGACCAGCCGGATGCTGCCCGCGGCGGCGTCCTGCAGGTCGTCGAACAACGCGCGGTCGACCGGCACGACGTGCTCGCGCGGATGCGCGCCGCGCGCACCGTCGAGCGGGGAGAGGAAGGGCCCCTCGAGGTGGATGCCGGGCACCGCGCGCGCCACCTCGGGCGACGCCGCGCGCGCCGTGGCGACGGACCGCAGGCAGCGCCGCATGTGCTCGGCGGAGGCCGTGACCACCGTGGGCAGGTAGCGCGCGACCCCCTCGGCGTGCAGCGTGCGCGTCATCGCCGCGAAGCCGTCGGGTGTGAGGCTGCCCCCGTTCACGTCGTGGCCGGCGAAGCCGTTCACCTGGACGTCGCACCAGCCGCGCGAGAGGTAGACGCCTGGGTCCGCGGCACGCGTCGTCGGGGCGCGAACCGTCCGCCCTGCGCGCGACGTCACGACCACCGCGTCGCCGGTCTCGACGTCGTACGCCACGACGTCCCACCTCGGCGCGTCGGAGCCGATGGGATCGCTCGCGACCATGGGGGATTCCTCCTCCTCGGGTCGGCCGGCCGCCTCGTGGTGGTCGGCCGCGCGGGTGCGACGCGATTGCGTGCCGCGCCCTCTCATGCTAAGTTACGCTCAGCGAGAAAGAAAGTCGTCATGCCCGAGCGAACCGCCACCCCCGCCGCCCCCGCCGTCGGACGCCATGGCCTGCTGCGCGACCTGAACTACCGCGCGGTGCTCGAACGCCTCGCCTCCGCCGGCGCCGCGTCGCGCACCGACCTGGTGCGGGACCTGGGCCTCTCGGCCGCCTCCGTCGGTCGGGTCGTCGATGGCCTGCTGCGGGCGGCGCTGGTGCGCGAAGGGGAGCGGGTCACGTCCGGCATCGGGCGACCGCAGACGCTGCTGCACGTGAACGAGAAGGCGGCGTTGGTCGCCGGCCTCAGCATCCGCTCGCGGTTCATGCGCCTGCACGTTGCCGACCTCGAAGGCAACGTCCTGGCCCGCGCCCGGGTCGAGCGCAGTGACGCCGGGCCCACCGAGCTGGCGTGGCAGGTGCGCGACCTGGTGCAGCGCGAGCGCGACGCCTGCGCGCCGGGAGCGCGCCTCGGCGCAGTGGTGGTGGGCGTCTCCGGGGTGTGGGACGACGCAGGGCAACGCGTCTTCGCCGCGCCGAACCTCGCCATCCTCGAGGGCGTCGACTTCCGCGGCGAGTTGCTGCACGCCTTCGACGGCCTGGTGCTGGGCGCCACCGTGGCCGTGGACAACGACGTGAACCTCGCTGCCCTGGGCGAACAGGCGGCGGGCGCCGCGAAGGGCGTGGACGACTTCTTCTACCTCAGCCTGGGCTCCGGCATCGGCGGCGCCGCGGTGGTGGCCGGAGCGCTGCACCGGGGCCGGCACGGCTTCGCGGGCGAGCTCGGGTACTTGCCGGTGTGGCACGACGGCCGCCTGGCGCCGCTCGAAGACCTGGTGTCGCGCAGCGCCGTCGAGCGTCTCGCGCGCGCCGCAGGCATGGTCGTGCATGGGGACGACGTCTACGACTACCTCGGCAGTGGGGCGTCGAACGAGGACCTGGTCGCCGACTACCTCAGCGACGTGCTGGGCCAGGCGTTGGTGGCCGTCGTCACCAGCCTAGACCCCAGCCTGATCGTGCTCGGCGGCGCGCTCGGTCGCTACGGCGCCCTCTGGGCGGAGCGCATCCACCAGCGGTTGGCGACGTTCGTGCCCGTGGTCCCTCGCGTGGTGTCGACCGCCATCGGCCACGACGCCTCGCTGCTCGGCGCCGTGGCGCTCGGCCGCTCGGCGGCGCGCGACGCCCTGCTGTTGCACGAGCTCGGGGCGTGAGGAACGCGTGAAGCGACCCAACGGCCGCGACCCCGCGACGGGGAGAACGGACGGCGACGCCAGATGACCAGCAACGGCACGGAGATCCGCAGCTACGGGGCGCTTCGCGTCGAGATCCATCCCGACGCCGCTGCGATGGGTCAGGCGGCCGCCGCCGAAGCGGTGGAGACGGTGCGCACCGCCATCGCCGACCACGGCACGGCGCGGGTGGTGCTGGCGACGGGCAACTCGCAGCTCCCGCTGTTCGCTGCGCTGCGCCAGGCCAGGGACGTCGATTGGGGGCGCGTCGAGGTGTTCCACATGGACGAGTACCTCGGCCTGGACGCCGACCATCCCGCCAGCTTCCGGCGCTTCTTGCGCGAGCACGTCCTCGATGCCCTGGGCGTGGGCGCGTTCCACGGCATCGACGGCGTCGCCGACCGCGCCGAAGCGACCATGGCGGCCTACGCCGCCGCGCTGCGCCGCGCGCCCATCGACCTGTGCTGCATGGGCATCGGCGAGAACGGCCACCTGGCGTTCAACGACCCTCCGTTCGCCCGCTTCGACGACCCCCGCGACCTGCAGGTGGTGGTGCTCGACGAGGCGAGCCGCCGGCAGCAGGTGGGGGAGGGGCACTTCCCGGACCTAGCGGCGGTGCCGGAGCGCGCCATCACCCTCACCATCCCGGCGTTGCTCCGCGCCGCACGCGTACTGGTCATCGTGCCGGAGGCGCGCAAGGCGGTGGCGGTGCGACGCGCCCTGGAAGGCGACATCGACACCGACTGCCCCGCGTCGATCCTGCGCCGCGCAGGACACGCGACGCTCTACCTCGATCGCGCCTCGGCCGCGAACCTGCGGCGGGCATGAGCGAGACCCCCGAGGAGGCCAAGCGAGGCCATGGACCGCACCCTTCGAGAACCGCCCCGCCACCCTGACGAACCGTTCCGTCTGCGCCTGGGGATCATCACCGACGAGGTGAGCGACGACCCGGAGGAGGCGTGCCGCCACATCGCCGCCTGGGGGCTGGCGTGGGTCGAGCTGCGCACCGCCTGGGGGAAGAACGTGCTCACGCTCGACGACGACGAGCTCGCCCGGCTCGAACGCGCCGTCCGGCGCCACCAGTTGCAGGTCGCGGCGATCGCCTCGCCGGTGTTCAAGTCCCCGCTCGACGAGCGCCCGCGCGAGCAGGCCGCCGACTTCGCCCTGGAGGGCGTCGAGACGATGGCGGCCCAACTCGACCTGCTCGAACGGGCCTGCACCATGGCGACGCGGTTCGGGGCCCGCATGGTGCGGGTCTTCACCTTCTGGCGCGAGCCGTGGAGCGCAGCCGCGATCGACCGCGTGGTCGCCAACCTGGTGCGCGCCGCCGACGTCGCGCGGCGCCACGGCGTGCTGCTGGCGGTCGAGAACGAACCGGTGTGCATCGTCGGCACCGGCGGCGAGTTGGGCGCGCTGTGCGACGCCATGCGCGCGCGCGTGCCCGCGGACCTGGCGCCATCGCTGGGCTCCCTGTGGGACCCGGGCAACGCCATGGCGGGTGGGGAGCCGCTGCCGTACCCGGACGGGTACGAGGCGCTCGGCGCCTGCCGTCTGGTCCACGTCCACCTGAAGGACCTCCACTTCGGTGAGGACGGCCGTCCGGTGTTCGTGCCGGTCGGCCAGGGGAAGGTCGATTTCGCTGGGCAACTGGCGCGCCTGCGGGCCGACGGCTACCGGGGCGTGACCGTGCTGGAGCCGCACTACCGCCCCGCCGGCGTGCCGCGGGTCGACGCCGCGCGAGCCTGTGTCGACGCGGTGCGTGCGCTGGCCCACGGCCTCGGCCTGGAGACCGCATGAGGAGCGACCGATGAGCCGACGAGGATTCGCCGTGGTGGGCGCGGGCTCCATCTCGGCGGCGCACATCGACGCCATCCAGCGCCTCGACCGGGCGCACCTGGTGGGGGTGAGCGGCGGCACCCGCGCCGCCGCCGTCGCGGCCAAGCACGGGGTGCGCTACTACCCGGACATGAACGCCGTGCTGGCCGACGACGACGTCGAGGTGGTCAGCGTCTGCACCCCCAGCGGCGCGCACCTCGAACCGGCGTTGGCCGCGGCGCGTGCCGGGCGGCACGTCATCGTCGAGAAGCCGCTCGAGGTCACCAGCGAGCGCGCGCAACGGATCGTGGACGCCGCCGCGGAGGCCGGCGTCAAGCTCGCCACCATCTTCATGAGCCGCTTCGCCGACGCCAACGTGCGCTTGAAGCGCGCCGTGGACGCCGGGCTGCTCGGCCGACCGCTGCAGGGCGACGCGTACGTGAAGTGGTTCCGCTCGCAGGCGTACTACGAATCGGGCGCCTGGCGCGGCACCTGGCGGCTCGACGGCGGCGGCGCGCTGATGAACCAGGCGATCCACCAGGTCGACCTGCTGCTCTGGATCATGGGCCCGGTGGCGGAGGTGTTCGCCTACGCCGGCACGCTCGCGCACGACCGCCTCGAGGTCGAGGACACCCTGGTGGCGGTGCTACGCTACGCCAGCGGCGGCGTCGGCCACGTCAGCGCCGCCACCTCGTTGTGGCCGGGCCAACCGAAGCGCCTCGAGGTGCATGGGAAGCACGGAAGCGTGGTGATCACCGACGACGCCATCACCTCCTGGCAGGTGGAGGGCGAAGGCGACCGCTCCGCGGCCGACGACGCGGTGGCGCCGGCCGGCGGCGGCGCGTTCGCCGACCCGATGGCGATCTCGTTCGAGAACCACCGGCGGCAGTTCGAGGACTTCCTGGACGCCATCGACCAGGACCGCTCGCCGCTGGTGGACGGGGCCGAGGGGATGCGCTCGGTGCGGCTGGTGGAGGCCATCTACCGCTCGGTCCGGGAAGGACGGCCGGTGCGGCCGGAATCGAACGCCTAGGGTCGCAAGGCAACCGGGTGCGGGGCGTGCGAGCCCGTTCCTCGCTGGCCGAACGTGACTACGCCACGTCGAGACGCGCCACGATCCGCTCGCTCAACTCCTCGGGCGTAGCGTCGACGTCGACCACCAGCGCCTCCGCAGGTTCCTCCAGCGCCTCGAACTGGCTGTGCAGCAACTCCGGCCGGAAGAAGTGCTCCGTGCGCCGGCGCATGCGCTCGGCGATGAGTGCTTCGTCGCCGCGCAAGTACACCAACGCGATGCGCGGGTCGCCGACGCCCAGGACGTCGCGGTAGCTGCGTTTCAAGGCGCTGCACGCCAGCACCAGCGCGCCTCCGCCGGCCAACGCTGCGTCGATCAGGCGCCGCAGTCGCTGCAGCCACGGCATCCGGTCGTCGTCGTCGAGCGGCTCGCCGCGCGCCATCTTGGCCACGTTGGCCGGCGGGTGATGGTCGTCGGCGTCGACGAACGCCCAATGCGCGCGCTGCGCCACCAGCCGGCCGACGGTGGTCTTGCCGCAGCCCGACACGCCCATGACGATCACGACGCGCAGCGTCGGGTTCATCCCGTGGGCTTCCCGCTGGCGTCGCCGCGCACCCTGTAGAGCGTCTCGCCGGCCTTCGGCACGAACAGGATGCCCTCGTCCTCACGCCCCTGGAACTCCTCCAGGTCGAGGCTGTCCGGATCGAGGTACCCGAGCGAGAGGCGCGCGCACGTCTCGGGCGGCACGCGGCTGGCCAGCGTCACCTTGGCGCGCGGCTTCTCCACGCCGTCCTCGAACGCGCCGTCGCCGCGGACGTGCGTCGAGTGGGCCAGCACGCCGAGCGGGACGTGGCGGAACCGCTCCCACTGCGCCAGGAAGTAGGGCAACACGTGGTAGCCGATCTCCTCGATGTGACGTCCGTGCACACGGCTGATGGTGTCGAGGTGCGGGGCGTAGATGATCAGCTCGCCGCCTTCCGCGAGCGCCGGTTCGAGCTTGTACATCGCCTTGCCCGCCGTCCACAACTCGTCGTACATCGGCGGCGCCCACGACAGGATGCGCCGGAACGGCCGTTCCACCCAACGGATGTGGCGCTCCGCGGAGAGGTCGGCGGCGGCCGACCACGCCTCCACGGGCTCGCCCACGAACACGCCCGCCAGGGCGCCTGCTTCCACCACCAACGCGGCCACCGTCACCGGGGTCGGCACCAGCTCGGCGGCGGCGTGGATCATGGCCCGCACCGGCGTGTCCTTCACGCCGATGGTGCGGCGCACCCCGGCGAGCGCGCCGAGCCAGTGGGTGACGTTGATCATGTCGGCGCCGCCGATCCCGGGGAAGAGGTACTTGGCGCCGCCCGAGAACCCCGCCACCTCGTGCGGGAACGTCGGGCCCAGCACCAGCACGTGATCGTGCTCGAGCACCGCTCGGTTGATGCGCACGTCGACGCCCTCGCCGAGCGTCGGGTGCCAGCGTTCTCCCGCGATGGCGCGGACGCGCTCCGGCGGCAAGGTGCCGATGCTCACCAGTGCCCCCGGCTCGGCCCAGGCGTGGTTGACGATACCCACGTGGCCGTAGTGTTCGCGTCGCTCCTCGGCGCCGATACCGAGCAGCCGTTGGAGCTGCGTCTCGTCGAGCGGCGGGTGCGTCCCCAGCGCCACCAGGAACGTGAGCCGCGCGGCCGGCGTCAGCAACTCGACTACCGTGCGGAACAGCATCGGGAGCGGCACCGTGCGGGTGTGGTCGGGGATGAGCACCAGCACGCGCTGGCCGTCGAAGCGGCCGGCAAGGCCGCGACGCAGCGTGTCGCGTACGGTGCCGTCGTCGAGCACCGTGCCGGTGGCGGCCACGGCGTAGGCGCGCATCACACCCCTCCGAACGCCGAGTAGCCGCCGTCCACCGGCACGACGGTCCCGGTGACGAAGCGGCTGGCGTCCGACGCCAGCCACACCAGGGTGCCGATCAGGTCGTCGGGTTCGCCGAAGCGGCCCATCGGGGTATGCGCCACGATCTGCCGGCCGCGCTCGGTGAGGGCGCCGTCCTGCTCCACCAGCAAGGTGCGGTTCTGCTCGCCCAGGAAGAAGCCGGGCGCGATGGCGTTCACCCGCAGGCCCTCGCCGTAGGAGCGGGCGACGTGCACCGCCAACCAGCGCGTGAGGTTGTCGACCGCCGCCTTGGCCGCGGCGTAGCCGATGACGCGCGTGAGGGGCTTCTGGGCCGCCATCGAGGAGATGTTCACGACCGAGCCGCGGCCGCGCTCGGCCATCACCCGACCGAACGTCTGCGTGGGCAGCAGGGTCCCGGTGAGGTTCAGCTCCACCACCGCGCGGAACGCCTCGGGAGGGAGATCGAACAGCGGGTTGGCGTCGTCGACGGTGGCGTCCTTGCGGTTGCCGCCGGCGGCGTTCACCAGCACGTCGACGGTCCCCCAGCGCTGCAGCACCAGGGCGCGGGCGCGATCGAGCGACGCGGGATCCAGCACGTCGGTGGATGGGAGGGGGAGTGCGTCGCCACCCGCATCGCGGATGGCGCCGGCCACGGCGCGGGCTGCGTCCTCGCGGCGCCCGAGGACGGCAACGCGCGCGCCGGCGTCGGCCAAGCCGCGCGCCATGGCGCTGCCGAGCGCCCCCGTACCGCCGGTCACCACGGCGACCTTGCCGACGAGGGAGAAGCGGGTGAGGAGCGCCGACGCCGGCGCCGGGGCAGGGTTCGTCATCACGGTCCTCCGCGGCGGCACGTGCGCTCAAGGCCACGACCGCCCATCATGGGCAGAATACGCGCGCTGACGGTGCGCCCCCACGGGGGAACGGCCGCAGATCGCGCACGATGGGCGTCGATGTCCGGCACGTCCTGCAAGGACGAGGAGACGTGGTAGCTGGCGCGCCAACCGGCATCGAAGGCGCCCCAGGTGCCGTCGACGAGCTCCAGCCAGCACGAGGTGTCGCCGACCCGTACGAACGAGGTGGGGTAGGCGGTGGACGGCATCTGCACCGCGGCGCCACCCGCGTCCCCGTCCTCTCCCTGGCCCGCTCCCCGATCGGCGCCGAAGGGACTGCTGGTGGGCGCGCGCTGCGTCATGATGGCCGCTCCTGTCGCGAAGGTGGGCGTTTCGGGACGTTCCTTTCACCATGATACGAAACCGTTCGTGGGCGCGGCCGACGCGCCGACGCCCACCCGATCCCCGACGCGGCGGCCCGCGCGCGGGACACAACGCCTTGCGTGGCCTGGTTAGGGTGAGGTTCGGAGGTGCCCCTTGTCCTCGCCCCACGACGTCGCGCATCCGGCGCCGTCCGATGCCGCCATCCTCACGTCCGGCCTGTCGAAGCGCTTCGGCGATACCATCGCGCTCGACGACCTCGACCTCGAGGTCCCGCGCAACACGATCTTCGGCTTCCTCGGTCCCAACGGCGCGGGCAAGACGACCGCCATGAAGCTCCTGCTCGGGTTGGCCCGACCGAGCGCGGGCAGCGCGCACGTGTTCGGTCTCGACGCGGTGCAGGACAGCCTCGCCGTTCGGCGCCGCGTCGGCTACCTGGCGCAAGAGCCGCGCTTCTACGGCTACATGACCGCGCGGCAGACGCTGCACTTCGTGCTGGGGTTCTTCGAGCCCCCGACCACCCGCGACGCCCGCCTGCGGGTCGCGGAGGCGCTCGAGTTGGTCGAACTCGCGGACAAGGCCGATCGTCCGGTGAGCGGCTTCTCGGGCGGCGAGCGGCAGCGGCTCGGGATCGCGCAGGCCTGGATCCATCGTCCCGACCTGCTCATCCTCGACGAACCCGCGGCCAGCCTCGACCCGCTCGGGCGGGCGGCCGTGCTTGGCATCCTGCAGCGTCTGCGGGAACGGGCCACGGTGTTCTTCTCGACCCACATCCTCGACGACGTCCAGCGCGTCAGCGACGCGGTGGCCATCGTCGCGCGCGGCCGACGGGTGGCACAGGCGCCCATCGGTGAGTTGCTGGCGCGCGGCAAGGGGCCGACCTTCGTGCTCGAGGTTCGCGGCGTCCCGCGCGAGACGCGCGCGGAGCTCGAACGCCTGCCGTGGGTGGAGTCGGTGCAGGTCCGCCACCACGATGGCGGCGAGGGCTGGCGGGTCACCGTGCGCGACCGCGAACGCGCCGAGCAGGCGTTGCTGCGACACGTGCTCCGACATCCCGACGCCGTGGTGGTCGACTTCCGGCGTGCGTCGGCCGACCTCGAGGAGATCTTCCTCGACCTGGTGAAGGGAGGGTCCGATGCAGCCTAGGGCGTTGGCATCGGAGCGAGGCGCGCCGGAGCGAGCGCGCGCCGTCTGGTGGACGGGGTTCGCGAACCTGCTGCGCAAGGAGATCGCCGCCTGGACCGGTAGGCGCACCTGGTGGGTGCAACCGGGCATCTGGCTGCTGGTCCTGAGCGGGCCCATGATGCTGCCGCTTGCCCTGATGCGCGAGGTCTTCGCGGCGGAGACGGAGGGCGTGTTCGCCGTCGCGCGCCAGATGTTCTTCGGCCTCGGCTCCTCCGCCCCCGCCATCGGCGCCGTGCTGCTCATGCAAGGCAGCGTCGTCACCGAGCGCGAACTCGGTACCGCGGCGTGGGTGCTGTCCAAGCCGGTCACGCGATCGGCGATGCTGCTGGCCAAGCTCGTCGTCAACGCGACGGCGCTGCTGCTGGCGGCGTTCGCCCTGCCCGGCGCGGTGGCGTTCGTGCTGTTGTCGCGCGAGAACGGCGCGGCGCTGCCGCTGGCACCGTTCGCTACCGCCTTGGGCCTGGCGGCGGTGAACGTACTGTTCTACCTGGTGCTCACGTTGGCGTTGGGCGCCACGGTCCGCTCGCGCGGCGTGGTCCTGGCGGTGCCGCTTGCCGCGCTGCTGGCCGGCGACCTGCTGCTCGGCGTGCTCGGTCGGTTCGGGGAGATCACCCCGTGGCTGGTGGCTCGCTTCGTGCCGTTCGTGGCGGAAGGCGGGGCGTTGCCGACGATCCTGCCGGTGGCGGCGACGTTCGCGTGGATCGTCGTGCTGATGGTGCTGGCCGTGGTGGCGTTCGGCCGCGAGGACCTGTAGACCACGCGCCGCTGACGGCGCTCAGGCGCCTTCGAACAGGCCGCTGCTCAAGTAGCGGTCGCCGCGGTCGCACGCGATGAACACCACCACGCCGCCGTCGAGCTCCGACGCCACCCGGAGGGCGGCAGCCAACGCTCCTCCGCTGCTCATGCCGGCGAGCACGCCCTCGTCGCGCGCCAAGCGGCGGGTAGCCTCGCGCGCCTCGTCCTGCGAGACGTCGACCAGACGGTCGACACGTCCGCGCTCGAAGATGGCGGGCACGTGCCCCGGCGACCAGCGCCGGATGCCCGGGATGCTCGAACCTGGGGTCGGCTGCGTGCCAACGATCTGCACCTCAGGGTTGCGGTCCTTGAGCGCCCGGGATACGCCCATGATGGTGCCGGTGGTGCCCATCGCCGAGACGAAGTGCGTCACCGTCCCTCGCGTGTCACGCCAGATCTCGAGGCCCGTGGTGCGTTCGTGCGCCCGCCAGTTGTCGGGGTTCGCGAACTGGTCGAGCGTGACGTAGCCCTCGTCTCGCACCATGGCATCGGCCACCGTGCGGGAGTGCTCGATGGTCTTCTCGGCGGGGGTGAGGACGACGTCGGCGCCGTAGGCGCGCATGGTGCGCACCCGCTCGGCGGTGGCGTCGTCGGGCATCACGAGCGTCATGTGCAGGTCGAGCTGGCGCGCGATCATCGCGAGGGCGATGCCGGTGTTGCCGCTGGTGGCCTCGACCAGGCGGTCGCCGGGGCGCACCTCGCCGCGCTCCATGGCGCCCAGGATCATGCCGAGCGCGGCGCGGTCCTTGACGCTGCCTCCAGGGTTCTGGCCCTCGAGCTTGGCGTACAGGCGCACGCTCGCGTGGGGCGCCAGACGACGCAGCTCGACCAGCGGCGTGCCCCCGATGAGGTCGAGGAGCCTCACCGTGCCTCCTGCCGCGCACCGTCGTCGCGCACGTCGGTCGTGTCGATGGTGGCGCGGTACGACATCTTGCTGAAGGGCGGCACCGAGCGCGTGAGCCAGACGTTCCCGCCGATGACGCTGTCGTGCCCCACGACGGTTGCGCCGCCGAGCACGCTCGCACCCGCGTACAGCACCACGCGGTCCTCGATGGTGGGATGCCGCTTGCGCGCGGCGTCCTGCTTGCGCACGCTCAAGCCCCCCAGGGTGACGCCTTGGTAGATCTTCACGTCGTCGCCCACGATGGCGGTCGCGCCGATGACCACGCCGGTGCCGTGGTCGATGCAGAACCGCCGCCCGATGCGCGCAGAGGGGTGGATGTCGATGCCGGTGGTGCGATGGGCGTAGGCCGAGATCATGCGTGCGAGCAGCGGCACGCCGAGCCCGTGGAACGCGTGCGCCACCCGGTAGCCGGAGATGGCGCGGAAGCCGGGGTAGGTGCGGATCACCTCGTCTCGGTCCCGCGCTGCCGGGTCGCCTTGCAGGATGGCGTTGGCGTCCGCTTCCAGGGACGCGTGAAGCTCGGGCAGGAGCTCGTGCAGCGCCGCCGCCACGCTGCGGCTGCGTTCGGCGCCGCCCGCCGGGCAGCGGTCCACCAGGAGCGCGCAGCGCTCCCGCAACGCTTCGACGTGCGCCGCGAAGGCACCGAAGTCGGCGAAACCGCGAGCGCCGAGCTCGGGGAAGAGCACCGCGAGGAGGTCGTCGAACCACGCTTCGACGTCGCCAGGCGCAGGACAGGGGGACAGGGCGCGTTGCGCCTGGAAGCGCTGGCGGACGAACGCCGCGTCGCGTGCCGCGACGCCGCTGTCTTCGCTCCTGCTGGCGGGTGCATCGTTGGACACGCCCCGAGCGTACCCTCCGCACGGACGGCGCCGTGTGGCGCGCCAACGTAGCATGGGGCGTGCCCGAGCCCACCGGAACCCTCCATCGCTTGTCGGCGTTCACCTCCGACCCGTCCGGCGGCAACCCGGCGGGAGTCTGGCTGGGCGAGGCGCTGCCGGACGGCGCCACGATGTTGCGCATCGCCGCGGAGGTGGGGTACTCCGAGACCGCGTTCGTGGCGCCGACACGCGGCGCCACGCGCACGGTGCGCTACTACAGCCCGGAGGCGGAGGTGTCGTTCTGCGGCCACGCGACCATCGCGGCCGGCGTCTTGCTCGGTGAGACCGCCGGGGATGGCACCTATCGGCTGGCGACCGCGGTGGGGGAGGTGCCGGTCACGGTGTCGCGCCATGCCGGAGTCCGGGAGGCGGCGCTCACCTCGGTCGAGCCGAGGTCCGGGCCGGCCAGCGACACCCAGGTCGATCAGGCGCTGGCGATACTGCGTTGGCACCGCGACGAGCTCGACCCCACCATCGCGCCGGCGGTGGCGTACGCCGGCGCGTGGCATCTGGTCTTGGCCGCGGCCAGCGCGGATCGACTGGCACGCCTCGAGTACGACTTCGCGGCGCTCAAGGCGCTCATGCTGGGCGAAGGCTGGACGACGCTCCAGCTGGTGTGGCGCGAGCGCGACGACGTCTTCCATGCGCGCGACCCGTTCCCGGTGGGAGGCGTCGTGGAGGACCCTGCCACCGGCGCGGCCGCGGCGGCGCTCGGCGGGTACCTGCGCGCGGCCGGCCTGATCCGCGTCCCCGGGTCGTTCGTCGTGCGGCAGGGCGAGGCGATGGGACGCCCCAGCCTGCTTCGCGTCGACGTGCCCGCGGCCGGCGGGATCGTCGTCCGCGGCGCGGCCGTGCAGCTCTAGCCGGCGCTCGCGGCGCGCCGCCGCACCGCTTCCAACGCGATCATCTCGTACGTCAGGTTGGCCGCCAGCAGCGCCGTCAAGCTACCGACATCGTACGGCGGCATCACCTCCACCAGGTCGAACGCCACGAACGGCAGACCCGCCAGCCCGCGCAGCAGTTCGAGCGCCTGCAGGCCGGTGGCGCCGCCGACCTCGGGGGTGCCGGTGCCTGGTGCGTACACCGGATCGAGGAAGTCGATGTCGAAGCTGAGGTACAGCGGCCCACCTTCGGTGCGGGCGCGGATCCGCTCGAGCACCGCGGGCACGCCCAGGCGGTGCATCTCGGGTGCGCGGATCATGGCCAGGCCGAGGCTCTCGCTGATGGACACGTCTTCCGGGCCGTAGAGCGAACCGCGCAGCCCCACCTGGATCGAACGACCGACGTCCAGTAGGCCCTCCTCGACCGCGCGGCGGAACGGCGTGCCGTGCGTGTCCTTGCCGCCGAAGTAGCCGTGCCAGAGGTCGTTGTGGGCGTCGAAGTGCACCAGGCCGACGGGACCGTGGCGCTTCGCCACCGCCCGCAGCAGCGGCAGCGACACCGAGTGATCGCCGCCTAGGAACACCGGGACGACCCCCGCGTCCAGCAGCGCGCCGGCCGCGCCGGCGATCTGCGCGTGCGATTCGGGCAGGTACCCGGGCGTCACCGGTAGGTCGCCGTAGTCGACCAGCGACAAGGTCTCGACCACGTCGATGCCGTGTTCGGCGTGGTACGGCCTCAGCAGCATCGACTCCTGGCGGATGCCGGACGGGCCGAAGCGCGCGCCCACCCGGTAGGTGCCTCCGGTATCGAACGGCACGCCCACTACCGCCAGGTCCACCCCGGCGAGGTCGGTGACGTGCGGTAGGCGCATGAACGTGCGGATCCCTTCGAAGCGCGGGTAGACCATGGCGTCGACCGGGCCGTGATGCGGTCGCTGGGAGTCGGTGGGCATGCGGTTCCTCCTCAGTCGGGCGCGTCGGGCGCGCGCACGATGCGCAGGTCGGGCTGGCCGTACTTCACCACCTGCAAGATCATGTTGGTGCGGGTGCTGACGACGCCGGGGACGTGCTGGATGCGTTGGGTGACGAGTTCCGTGAGGTGGTCGAGGTCGCGGCACATGACGTCCACCTCGAGGTCGTACTCGCCCGACACCATCGCCACGTAGCTCACCTCCGGCAGCGCCGCGATGGTCTTGGCCGCCTGCGCGGTGAGGTGCGCCGGCGTGATCGCGAGGTGGATGTTGGCGGGGGCGCGGAAGCCGACGTGGTGGGGGTCGGCGCGGCCGACCACGTGCAGGGTGCGTTGCTTCACCAGGCGCGCGTACCGGTTGCGGGCGGTGCCGATGGAGACGCCGAGCGCCCTGGCCATCTCGGTGAACGAGCGACGTCCGTCCTGCTGCAGCTGCTCCAGGATGGCGAAGTCGAGGTCGTCCAGGGTAGGGCGGCTGCTCATGCCCGCTCCCGGTCTGCCGAAGTGCCGTGCGCTGCGTGCACGGCCGGCAGGCGTCCGTGCCATGGCCGAAGCTCCTCGAGCGTGGCGCCGAGCGCGAGCAACGTCACCTCGTCGGCGTGGCGCGCGGCGAACTGCATGCCGATCGGCAGCCCTGCCGAGCTCCACGCCAGCGGCAGCGACAACGCCGGTTGGCCGGTGGCGTTGAACAGCGGCAGGAACGCCCCCGCCTCGTCGCACAGGCGGAAGAACGAGGCGAAGTCGGGGTGCGGCACGCTCTGGGCGTACTTCCCGAGCGGTTCGGGCACACGCAGCAGGGTCGGGGTGAGGAGCACGTCGTAGCGCTCGAAGAAGGCGGCGGCGGAGCGAGCGACGCGGTTGCGCTCGGCTTCGGCGCGCACGACGTCGTGGGCGGTGAGGCGGCGCGCCTCGAGGTAGAGCTGCAGCGTGACCGGTTCGAGCGTCGTGTCGCTCACCGTGCGCCCCGTCTCCCGCGCGATCTCGTCGAGCAGGACGTCGAAGCCGAGCGCCCAGCCGACCCCGGCGGCCCACACGAAGGCGTCGTAGTCGAAGGTCGGGCCGTCCTGCTCGACGGTGTGGCCGAGCGCCGCGAGGTCGTCGGCGACGGCCAAGGTGGCGGCTTCGACCTCCGGCTCGACCGGGTAGCCTCCCCACGCGGAGGTGCAGACGGCGACGCGGAGGCGACCGGGCGCGGGTCCGGGCGCGCCGCGCGCCAGGCGCTCCAGTGCCCCGCGCTGCGCGTCGCTCCAGGACGGCGCGGGCGCCGGGTCCCCCGGCGCGGCGCCGGCCACCGCCAGCAACACGCCCGCGGCGTCGCGCACGCTGCGCGCGAGGACGAACTCGGCATCCATGCCCATCACCGGCTCGCCGGCGTCGGGGGCGTGCGACACCCGACCGCGCGACGGCTTCAACCCCACCAGGCCGCACGCGCTGGCTGGGATGCGGATCGAACCGGCGGCGTCGGTGGCGTGCGCCAACGGGACCATCCCGCTGGCGACGGCCGCCGCCGCGCCACCCGACGAGCCGCCGGCGATGCGGCTCGGGTCGAACGGGTTGCGCGTCGGGCCGCGCAGCACCGACTCGGTGGAGAGCGACAGCGAGAACTCGGGGGAAGCGCTGCGACCGACGGTGCACAACCCCGCAGCGCGGAAGCGGCGGGTGAGGTCGGCGTCGTGCGTGGCCACGCGCCCCGCGGCGAGCCGGCTGCCGAACTCTTGCTTGCGGCCGGCCTCGGAGGCCCCTGCATCCTTCTGCAGGAACGGCACGCCGCCGAAGGGGGCGTCGGCGCTCGCCGCTTCCGCCGGCACGCCGCCGTACACCTCCACCACGGCGTGCAGCGCGGGGTCGCAACGGGCGATGGCGGAGCGCGCCAGGTGTGCGAGCTCGGCAGGCGACACCTTGCCGGCGCGGACCAGGCCGGCGAGGTGCGTGGCGTCGAGGCGGGCGTACTCCTCGAGCGTCACGCTCGCCCCCGCGAGGACCGAAGGAGGACCATGTTCACCCGGAACTGTGGCACGGCGGATGCAGAATCGTCAACATCGTTGACATCCTGCTGCTGATTGTGGATACTCCGCGCATGGCTCGGCAAGAAGTTGCAGCCTCGGGCGCGCGTCGGGTGGCGCGGCAAGGGGGCGCGGACGACGCCGTCATCGACTTGGCGCGCGGCCACCCGGACGACACGCTGCTGCCGGTCGCGCTCCTCCGCGACGCGGCCGAGCGGCGGCTGGCGTCCGACGACGCCTCGATGCTGCAGTACGGCGCGGAGCGCGGCGACGACGGCTTCCGGGCCGCACTGGCGCGCGCGCTGAACGACATGGCGGCGGTCGGACAGGCCGGCGGCCCGGCCGCAGCTGCCGAGGCGGCGGTTCACGCCGACCGCCTCCTGATCACCGCTGGCGCGTCGCAGGCGCTCGACCTGATCTGCACCTGCTTCGCCGCGGCCGGCGAGGTGGTGCTGGTGGAGGAGCCCAGCTACCATCTGGCGCTGGGCGTGTTCGCCGATCACGGCCTCGACGTGGTCGGCATCCCCGGCGACGGCGGCGGGATCGATCCCGAGGCGCTCGAGCGCACGCTGGCGGCTGGCTTCGGTGGGCGGCGCGTGGCGTTCGCGTACGTGGTGCCGTACTTCGGCAACCCGACCGGCGCCACCCTCGACGCCTCGCGTCGCCGGGCCCTGCTCGACGTCAGCGCGCGCCACGGCCTGCGCCTGGTGGCCGACGAGGTCTACCGCTTCCTACCGTTCCACGATCCGCCCCCGCCCAGCCTCGCCGGAGAGGCCGCCGCGGCAGGGCAGACCGACGTCGTCTCGCTCGGCTCGTTCTCGAAGATCCTCGCGCCTGGCTTGCGCCTTGGCTGGATGGAGGCGGCCGAGCCGGCGCTGGCGCGCATCGAGCTCAGCGGCCTGTACCAGAGCGGCGGCGGCGCCAACCCGTTCGTCGCGGCGCTGGTGGAGTCGATCCTGGACGCGGGGCTGCTCCCGCCGCACGTGGAGCGGGTCCGCGCCGTGCTGGCCGCGAGGGCGCGCGCCCTCACCGCCGCGCTCCGGCGCGAGGTGCCCGGCGCGGACCTCGACCGGCCGCAAGGCGGGTACTTCGTCTGGTTGCGTGTCCCGGGCACCGACGCCGGCTCCCTGGTGCCGGCTGCCCGCGAGCGCGGCGTCGGGTACACCCCCGGCGTTCGGTTCTCGACGGTCGGGGGGCAACGCGACCGGTACCGTCTGTCGTTCGCCCACTACCCGGAGTCGCGGCTCGAGGATGGCGCCGTGCGCCTCGCCGGGGTCCTGGGGGGAGCGGCGGCGCTACGATACGAGCACGTTCGACACGGACCGCCCGAGGGCAGCGAGCCCGGCGCGGTCGAGGAGGAAGCATGAAGACCCGGAGCATCCGTACGTTCGTCACGCTCGTCGCCCTACTGGGCCTCCTTGCAAGCAGCCTCGGCTTCGCCCAGGACCGCAGCCTCAAGATCGGGGTGTACGGCGGCTACTTCAAGGACAGCTTCGACGCCCACATCTTCCCGCGCTTCACCGAGGACACCGGAATCGCGGTCGAGTCGGTGGCCGAGCCGACCGGGGAGGCGTGGCTGGTGCAGCTCGAGACGGCGGCGCGCGCCGGGCAGGCACCCGCCGACGTGTCGATGATGGCGCAGGTGGGGTTGCAGCGCGGCGTCGCTTCCGAGCTGTGGCAGGCCCTCGACGAGAGCGCCCTGACGAACCTGCGGTACATGCGCCCGCAGCTGCTCAACCGCAACGCCGCCGGCGAGCTCGTCGGTGTCGGCGCGGTGTCGTGGTACGTGACGCTGGTGTCGAACACCGACGTCTTCCCGACCGCGCCCACCTCGTGGGCCGAACTGTGGGGCGATCACCCGAACCAGCTCGGGCTCCTGGCGCTGGCGTCCAACTCGTTCCTGCTAGAGATCGCCGCCACCACCTACTTCGGCGGCACCGACATCCTGGACACCGAGGAGGGCATCCTCGAGGTGATCGGCAAGCTCGAAGAGCTGCGCCCGAACGTGCAGCTGTGGTACCGCGACGAGGGCCAGTTCCAGCAGGCCCTGCAGTCGGGTGAGATCCCGATGGGGCAGTACTACCACGACGTCACCGGACTCGCCGCCGCCGACGGGTTCCCGGTGCGCTCCACCTTCCCGCAGGAGGGCGGCGTGCTCGACTCCGGTTCGTGGGCGGTGAGCCGCGCCTCGACCAAGATCGAGGAGGCGCTGGTGTTCATCGACTGGTTCATGCAGCCCGAGGTCCAGGACTTGGTGGCGCGCACCATCGGCACCGCCCCGACCGTCGAACGCCAGTACCTCACGCTCACCGACGAGGAGTTCGCGGCGGTGTCCAGCGAGATCCCGCCCATCATCCCGCGCTACGACATCTACCTCGAGCGCGGCGAGTGGCTCGACCAGGTCTGGTCGGAGCGCGTCACGCGCTGATCGTGACGTCGGTCCGTTGCGGGCGCTCATCCCGATGAGCGCCCGCCTCCAGCCGCTGTCCGTACGCGACCTCTCCAAGGCGTTCGGACCCACGACGGCGCTCGACGGGGTGGACCTCGACCTGCCGGCCGGGAAGTTCATCTGCTTCCTCGGCCCGTCGGGCTGCGGCAAGACCACGCTGCTGCGCATCATCGCCGGCCTCGAGACACCCACCTCCGGTCGGGTGATGCTGGGGGACACCGACCTCACGGAGGTACCCGCGCATCGCCGCAACATCGGCATGGTGTTCCAGTCGTACGCCCTCTTCCCGCACCTGAACGTGGCGGAGAACGTGGCCTACGGCTTGCGCATCCGTGGGGTGCCGAAGCGCGAGCGGATACGGCGGGCGGAGGAACTGCTCGATCTGGTCAAGCTGCCGCACGTCAGCCGCCGCAGCACCGCGCAGCTGTCGGGCGGACAGCGCCAGCGCGTGGCGATGGCGCGCGCCCTGGCGCTCGACCCCGATCTCTTCTTGCTCGACGAGCCGCTCTCGGCACTCGACGCCAAGCTGCGCGAGGACATGCAGGTCGAGCTGAAGCGCCTGCAGCGAAGCCTCGGCATCACCACCGTCATCGTCACCCACGACCAGGAGGAAGCCATGACGATGGCCGACCTGGTGGTGGTGATGGGCGATAACAAGGTGCAGCAGGTCGGTGCGCCGCTCGACGTCTACCGCAGGCCACGCAACCGCTTCGTGGCCGACTTCATCGGCAGCAACAACTTCGTTCCGGCGCGCGCCGCGGCGGGGGGCGGGGTCGAGGCGCTGGGGCGCACCATCCCTGCCCCCTCACCCGCGGGCGCGAGCGGCGAGGTCACCCTCTCGATCCGTCCCGAGGACGTGCGGTTGCACCTGAGCGACCCGGGTGGCGCGTCGTTCGAAGGGCGGGTGTCGTTCGTGCGCGACTTGGGGCGCATGGTCGAGACGTTCGTGCGGGTGCACGAGCAGGAGATCGCCGTCATCGGCGCCCCTCGGCAGGCCGAAGGCACGCCGGTCTGGCTGGAGTTCCCGCCCGAGGCGTGCGTGGTGCTGACCGGATGAACCGCGCCGGGCAGGGCCACGAGCGCGCGGCACGAGGCCCCGCGCCGGTCTCGCCGCGCGCGCGGCGCGCGGGCGACGGCCCCTGGCCGCACCTGCTGCTTGCCTGGCCGGCGGTCGCGCTGGTCGGGCTGTTCGTGGTCCCGCTCGGCATCATCACCGCCGTCAGCTTCTTCCGCCGACTGCCCGCCGGGTTCTTCGAGCCGGCGTTCCTGATCGACAGCTACCGTCGTGCGCTGGAGCCGTTCCACCTCGAGCGGCTCGCCGTGTCGGTCGGGCTGGCGCTGCTCGCCACCGCCATCTGCTTGCTGGTGGGCGTGCCGTTCACCTACTTGCTGGCGCGTCGGCCGCGCAGGCGCCAGGTGCCGTTCCTGGTGCTCATCCTCGCGTCGCTGTCGCTGTCCGAGGTGATCGTGTCGTTCACCTGGTCGGTGCTGTTGTCGCGCACCTCGGGCGTGTCGAACCTGCTGGTGTGGCTCGGGTTGCGCGCCGACCCCGCCGCCTGGAGCCCCGGGTTGGCAGCGGTGGTGCTGGCGTACGTGTTCGTGGCGCTGCCGCTGGCGGTGCTTTCGCTGTACCCCACGATGTCGCGGCTCAACCCGGAGCTGCCGGAGGCCGCCAGCACCATGGGCGCGTCGCCGCTGCGAGGGTTCTTCACCGTGGTCCTGCCGCTGGTGCGCGCGCCCATCGCGGCCACCGGCGCGCTGGTGTTCATCTTCGTGCTGGGGGCGTACGTCATCCCGCAGACGCTCGGCCGGCCGGCCCAATGGACCATCCCGGTGCACATCACCGACCAAGCGGTGATGAAGGCCAACCTGCCGCTGGCGTCGGCGCTGGCGATCGTGCTGCTGCTTGCCAGTGCCGTCGTCAGCCTCGCCATCCTGGCGCTGGGGGCGCGCCGGAGGATGGCATGAGCTGGTTGCGGCGGGCGTTCTTCGCCCTGGTGGTGGCGTACCTGCTGCTGCCGATCGCGGTGATCCTGGGCGTGTCCCTCAACGCGCGCAAGGTCCTGTTCTTCCCGCCGCAAGGGATCTCGCTCGCGTGGTACGGCGAGTTCTTCACCGATCCGGCCTGGTACGTGCCTGCCACCAACAGCCTGGTGGTGGCGCTGCTCGCCGGGCTGATCGCGGTCTCGGTGGCGCTGCCGCTCGCGTACGTGGTTTGGCGCTACCGCGTGCGCTACGCGCGCGTGCTCCTGGTGTTGGGGTTGGCTCCGTTCGCGCTGCCGCCGGTGATCACCGCGCTCGGGGCACTGGCGCTGTGGATCGTGCTGCAGAGTTTCGGCAGGCCGTACACGGTCGTCTTGTCCCATGGCGTGTTCCTGACCACCTTGCCGTTGGCGACGCTGACCGTCGGGCTGCAGAGCCTCAACCCGCAACTGGTGGAGGCGGCCATCACCATGGGCGCGCGCGGCCGCACCGTGTTCCGGACCATCGTGTTGCCGTACATCCGGCCGTACCTCATCGCGGGCTTCACGTTCGCCTTCGTGTTGTCGCTGAACGAGTACATCATCGCGTACATGACGGTGGGCTTCACCATGGAGACGCTCCCGGTGAAGATCTTCAACAGCCTGCGCTACGGCTACAGCCCGGTGATGGCGGCCATCTCGCTGCTGTTCTTCCTCGTGGCGGTGGCTCTGTTCGCGATGGTCGGGCGCGTCGGCGACCTTCCGCGCTTGCTCGGGGCAGACGAGCGCGCCGACTGACGCAGGTCAGGCGAGGCCGGGAACGCCCGCCCTGCGAGGCGCAGGGTGCTCGGGCCGGACGGCCAGCGCGACGGCGTGCGGCTCGGCCACCAGCGTCGGTTGCGGCTTGCCGATGCCGAACCCTTGCACGTGGCTGACGCCCAGCTCGCGCAACCAGGCGCACGCAGTTGGGTCTTCGATGCCCTCGGCGACCACGATGGGGAAGCGTTGCGTCGACTCGCGCACGAAGCGCTCGACGTCCGCGCGCCGGTCGGCGTCGGCCAGGAGCGCGATCACACCACGGTCGATCTTCACGCCGTCGACGCCGTCGTCGTCGTGCGCGCGATGGTCGAGGTCGGCCGGGGTGACGTCGTCGAGGAGCAGCACCTCACAGCGCTCCCGAAGCACGTCCATCGCGTGACGCAACCCGGCGGGATCGTGGATGCGATCCTCGGTCAGCTCGATGCGCAGGCGGTTGCGCACCTGCGGCAGGAGGTCCTCCAGCGCCGTCAGGGTGGCCGGGTGCATCACTTGCTGCGGGCTCAAGTTCACCGACAACACGGCGCCCGACGCGGCGGCGACGGCCGCGGCGGCCGAACGCAGGGTGTGCCGGGTGAACGCCTCCTGGCGTTCCGGGGCGAGCCAGTGCGGCAGGATCTCGAGCGGACCGCGCACCGTGCCGTCGGGCAGGTGCCAGCGCACGAGCGCCTCGGACCACGCCGGTTCCTGCTGCGCCAGCGGCGCGATGGGCTGGAACTGGAAGCGGAGGTCCTGAAGACGCGGGGTGAGCGTGGCCGGGGGGGAGCGGCGCATGGGTAGGGGGTGCCGGGGAGAGCGCTGCTGCGGGCGCGCGGTGGCCAGCGCGCTCATGGGCGCCGGCTGCTGCCGGCTCGGCGCGCGATCCGGCTGCCCGTCGCGGCGTCCGGCTCAGCCGGCGTCGTAGTCGCCGTCTTGGTGGCCGCCATCGACCACGATGCTCGAGGGCGCGGCCGCCGTCGTGGCGAACGCGGTGAAGGCGAGCGACGCGCCGAACGACAAGACGGTGAACGCGAGGCTGAGCAGGGTGGCGTGGACAGGGTGACGACGACGCAGCATGAGCGACCTCCTGGATTTGCCCGCACGCTACGGGAGAGGGCGCTTCAAACCCGCTTCAACACCGGGGGACGCCGATGCCCAGGCGGGATCCGCCGACCCCGCGGCACCGACGGCACGCCGCACCGTTGCGGTTTCGGGGACCCCGGTGCAGCGCCCGCGAAGCGCCTGCTCGCGTACGGTTGCGGCGTGACAAGGAGGTCATGCATGGACCGCGCCTGCGCAAGACAACGCCTCGAACGCACCACCAAGTTCGTGTTCGCGGGCGATCGGGTCATCCTCCGAGACGTTCGCATCCTGTCTTCCGTCGAGGCCGTGCGGCAGAGCCTCGACGCGTCACGTGTGGCGCCGGAGGGGCGCGCGTCGGGAGGGCGACCGCTGGCGGCCGCGTAGGCGGCCGAGCGGAGAAGGCCCGAAGTATCCTGACGACGTGTGGCTGCCACGCATCGTCGCTGCCGTGCGGGAGACCGAACGGCCCGTCCTCCTGATCGGAGGCGAGCCGTTCGGCGCACCGTTCGTTATCGACGCACTGCGCCAGTCGGAACGCGTTGCGTGGTTCGCCGCCACTCCCGAGCGCCTGGAAGATCCGGTCGGGCTGGGCAACGCCTTGGCCCGGGCGGTCAACGCCGCCTTGCCCGGCGCGTTGTTGACGCCAGCCCTGCCGTACGCTGCGCACGTCCGCACGTTGCGGCGGTACCGCGAGGACGTCGCGCCGCTGTGGTTGGTCCTGTCCGCGGAGCGAGCTGCTGCGCCCCTGGTCGACGACCTGGTGTCGCTGCACGGCGACGGGTTGCGGGTGCTCCTCGACCTGCGCGAGGCGCCCGGAGCGCGGGCGGCGGACGCCTGCACGGTGCTGGAGCGCGACGCCCTTCGCCTGCTTCCCGAGGAGGCGCGCGCCGTCGCCCCGGCCGCCCTGGACGACGCCGCCGTCGAAGCGCTCTGGAAGACCAGCGCCGGCCGCTACGCCGAGTTCACCTCGCTCGTCCAGCGCGCCGCAGGATTGCCGCGGACGCTGGTGCCGACGGCCGACGGCTTCGCGGTCGCCGAGCAGGATGCCGTACCGGTCGAGCCGCCGGTGGCGGTGCAGGCCCTGCGGCGCGAAGGCGAGTGGATCGACGCCCTCGAGTTGGCGGTGCTGCGCGTGCCGGAGATGGTGGAGGACCTGCTCCGGTCCGCCGGGCCGCGCTACCAACAAGAGGGCCTGTTGGCGCGCCTGCACTTGCTGCTGTCGGCGTTGCCCGAGGCGTACGCGCGCACCGAGCGGGTGCTCGAGTGGCGCCTGGTGGCGGCGTTGGCCGTCGGCGAGCTGGGAGCGGTGGCGCACGAAGTCGACGAGTACCTACGCACCCATCGCGCCCCGGCACTGCGTGCGCGCCGCGCCGGCACGTTGCCGCGCGCCCAAGGCTTCGCGCTGGCCGAGCAGGCGGTGGCGGAACAACGAACGCCGCTCACCACCTGGCAGATCGGTCGGCTTCACCCCGACCCCGAGCGCGCCATCGAGCTGCTGCGTGAGAGCGTGCGCCTGGCCGAGGAAGCGGGCAACCGCTACGAGGTCGCGCGCAACGCCGACACCCTGGCCGCTCGGCTGTACCAGGCGGGGCGGTTCGCCAGCGCGGCGAGCTGGTCGCGCTGGGCGCTCGACGTCTTCGACCGCGACCAGCTGCAAGACGGGGCGCGGCGCTTGTTGCTGGTGAACGACCTCGCCGCCGCGCGCATCATGACCGGCGACCTGGTGGGGCTGCGGAGCGTGCTCGAGAGCGCGCAGGCGGGGGTCGAGGGCGCCGTGCCCGAGCTGGCGGTGCTGCTCCGGAGCACCCTCGCGCAGCTCGACTTGGCCGAGCGGCGGCCGGAGGAGGCCCTCGAGCACTTCCGCGCCACCTACCACCGCGCCCCGCGCCGCGCACGCGCCCGCTACGGGTACCAGTTGGCTCGGGTGCTGGTGGAGCTCGAGCGCTTCGACGAGGCGCGGATGGTGGCCAACGACGTGAGCGAGATCGCGTCGGGCGGTTCGCTTCACGAAGCGTCGTTGGCGGCGCTCGCGCGCGGCATCGTGGCCGCGGTCGATGGGGCCGCGACCGACGCGGCTGGCGCGAAGCGCGCGGCGGCGGGTGGCCGGAGCGGCGCGGCGTCGTCGGACGGCGCCGCCGACCTGGCGCGCGCCATGCTCGACGAGCACCTGCCGTACGAGCAGCGCATGGCGGCCACGCTCTACTACCTGCTCGCCGCGCCGGGCTCCGCCGCGGACGTGCCGCCCGACCTCGCCGAGGCGGTGCGCGCCGCGCACCCGGTGGCCATCCGGGTGCTGGCCGGGCCGGAGCACGCCATGCAGCCGGTGCTGGCGATGCTCGCAGGCGGGCATCCGACGCTGTCCCTGCGGTTCCTCGGTGGGGTGGAGTGCCGCCTCGACGGCCGAGCGATCGACCTGTCCGCCAGGCTGGCGGAGGTGGCGGCGGCGCTCGCGCTGCACCCTGCGGGGATCGGCCGCGACGCGCTCATCGACTTCCTCAGCCCCGAGGGGCGAAGGCCGTACTCGTCCAGCGGCATGCGCGCCATGCTGACGCGCCTGCGCGCGCTCCTGCCGGTGAGCGAGGCACCCTACCGTTTCGCCGTGCCCTTCACGGCCGACGTGCTGGAGGTACGCCAGCACCTCGCCGAGGGCCGCGTGCGCGAGGCGGCGGCGGTCCGGCGCGGGTTGTTGCTACCCGAGAGCGACGCTCCGGGCATCGTCGAGCAGCGCTGGGCGCTGGAGGAGGAGATCCGCCAGGCGGCGCTGCAGACGCACGATGCCGACGTGCTGTTCGACCTCGCGGAGGGCATGGTCGAGGACCTCGAGTTCTGGCAGGCAGCCGCTGCCGCGCTTCCGGGCGGCGATCCGCGCGTGGCGCTGGCGCGAGCCAGAGCGCGGCGGCTCGAGCGGGCCTACGGCCTCGGGGACGGCGCGGCGGACGGTGTCCGCTGAGTAGGGACGTGCGGTGCGCCGTGCCGCAGCGGCTCGGACGACGAGGCCGGTCTCATGACGTCGCCAGCCTCGCGCTGCGGTCGGCGCGGCCGGCGGGGAGCGCGGCGACGCCATCGAAGAACACCGTCAGCACGGTATCCACCGCGCTTTGCCTGGCCTCGTCGGGCAACCCCAGGAGCGGGTAGGCCAGTCCTAGCAGGGCGCGCACCATCAAGCGCTCATCCAGGTCGCGCACCTCACCACGCGCCCGACCCTCGGCGAGCAACCGCGCGATGGGGTCCAGGAACTCGCGTCGGTACGCTGCGCGGACGCTGCTTCGGGCGTCGTCGCTGAGGTGGACCGCCTCCTGCTCCGCCAGGCGCATGGCCACCTGCTGCTCGCGGCCGTGGTGTGCGATGCCTGCGAGCAGCGCTGCGACCCGCGCCCGGGTGCCGTCCGCCTGCTCCGCCGCCGCGACGAGGTCGCCTGCCTGCTTCACGCCCGCGAGCAAGATGGCCGTGAACAGCGCCTCCTTGTCCGCGAAGTGGTAGTAGAGTGCGGCCTTCGATACCCCCAGCTCATCGGCGATCTCGCGCATCGACACTGCCTGGAACCCGCGCGCCGCGAAGAGCGGTGTGGCCGTGGCGAGGATCCGGGTGCGTAGGTCGTCGACGGTCGTGTCAGATCCCCCCGGGGACGTAGCTGGCGCCGATGCTGAACGCCATGAACGCGAACAGGAAGGCCGATCCGCTCACCGTCACGGGGGTCCAGCGCCGACGGCGCCAAGCCGGCGGCAACCAGAAGTACACCATGTAGAAGAGCAGCGGCCCGAGTCCACCGAGGTAGTGGACGAACAGCTGCAGGGGGCCGAGGCCCTGGTCGAGCAGCTTGATGCCGATGAGCGCCTGGACCATCAGCGCGACTTGCGCCGCGATCCACGTCGCATGCGCGAAGGGCGTGAGCGGCCGGTCGCGCCACGCCAGTACGGCGCTGACCACCAGCGCCAATAGGGTGGTCACCAGCACCACGACGCCGCTGATCACATGCACGTTAGGGGACACCCAGACCTGGTCGATCACCGTTCCTCCTCGGGCCGGACGGGTCGTCACCGCACCTGCCACGTAGGGCGGCGGACTTACCGACCGGTCGGTAAGCATGCTCGGTAGCATGACCCGGGTCGAGGGCGAACGTCAAGCGGGGTCGATCGTCGGATGCAGCCGACGCTCGGGGCCTACGCCAGGCGACCGTCACCGGCGGGCCCGGCCTCGGCGGTGCGTTGCGACAGCCGCAGCGCCGAACCCACGATCAGGGACCGCAGCGCCAGTCGCGCCAACCAGGGTGCCGGGATGCCGGCCGAGCCGTAGAACGCACCGGCCACCTGCCCGTACACCGCCCCGGTCGTGTCGGCGTCGTCCCCGAGGTTGACGGCGGCGAGCGCTCCCGCTTCGAAGGTGGAGGTCGTGGCGAACGCCCACAGCGCCGCCTCCAGCGACGCCACCACGTACCCGCTGCCGCGGATCGCCGGCGGGCGCTTGCGGAGGAACGAGCCGGCGGCGACGGCGTCCACCTCGGGGGTCAGCGGCGCGTCGTCCCAGGTGCCCGGTGCGGGTGCGTAGCGCGGCCCCAGCAGCGCCTCCTTCGCCTCGCCGCGCAACGCGCCGACGATCAGGCCGGCGAGGTAGCGGCAGGCGTCGACGCAGGTGACGGCCGCATGCGTGGTGCGCGAGCTGTCGCCGGCGCGTTGGATGGCGGTGACGGGATCGTGTGCGTAGGCGATGGCGACCGGTGCCAGGCGCATGATGCTGCCGTTGCCTGCGCTGCCCGGATCGGTGCTGCCGGCGTACGGCTCGCCGGTGCGCTCGAACCGCTCCAGCGCCGCACGCGTGGTGCTGCCGATGTCGAAGCACCTGCCCGTGACGCTGAGATGCCCGTCGCGGTACCACCGCAGGTAGCGGCGCATCTGGTCGGCGGGATCGAACCCGCCGGACTCCACGAGGCTCTCGGCCAGGCAGAGCGCCATGCTGGTGTCGTCGGTCCACTCGCCCGGCGCGAGGCCGAACGGGCCGCCGCCGACCATGTCGGAGATCGGTTCGAAGGTCCCCGGACGGCGGAACTCGAGCGTGGTGCCGAGCGCGTCGCCGACGGCGAGACCGAGCAGCGGCGCAGCGGCGTCGATGGCCCGGCTCGCCGGCTGGTCCGCACCCAGGTCCACGTTCCTACCGCGCCGCCGCGAGCGCCTCGAGTTCGGCGACGTACCCCTCCACCACCGCGAAGGCGCGCTCGATCGGCCCCGGCGTGGTCATGTCGACGCCGGCGGCGCGCAGCGCCTCCACCGGCGGCACCGAACTGCCGGCGCGCAGGAACGCCAGGTAGCGCTCGGCGGCGCCGTCCACGCCCTGGTGGACGTCTTCCGCCAGCGCGGCGGCCGCCGCGATGCCGGCGGCGTACTGGAACGTGTAGAACGGCACGTACAGGTGCCCGAACTGCGCCCAGGTGATGCCGGTGCGCTCGTCCGTGGGCACCTCGTCGCCGTAGCCCTCCTGGAACAGACGGCGCATCGTTTCGTTGAGCGCGCCCGCGGTGATGCCCTCGCCCCGCTCGACCGCCTGATGCGTCTCGAGCTCGAAGCGCACCAGCGTCGGCATGATTAAGAAGTAGCGGTGGAAGTTGTAGAAGGTCTCGTCCAGCAGCGCAAGGCGCGCCGCCGGATCGGTCAGCTTCGTCAGCAGGTGGCGGCGCACCAGCGCCTGGTTGAAGTTCGAGGCGGTCTCGGCCACCATCATGGCGTAGTTGGCGTACGGCAGCGGCTGCGCCTGGTCCATGAGCTTCGAATGCATGGCGTGGCCGAGCTCGTGCGCCAGCGTCGACATGCTCTCCAGGTCGCCTTGGAAGCTCATCATGATGTACGGCTGATGCCCGTAGGCGCGCGAGGCGAAGGCGCCGTCGCGCTTGCCGCGGTTCGGGTAGACGTCGACCCAGCGCTCCTCCAGCAGGCCCCGGCGCAACGGCTCGACGTACTCGGGCCCCAGCGGCGCCATGCCCTCGACGATCCAGTCGATCGCCTGGCGGTACGAGACCTGCGGCGGGTTCGGCGAGAGCGGCGCGAAGACGTCCCACTCCTGATGCCGATCGACACCGAGCAGCTTGCGCCTGGCCACCCAGTAGCGGTGCCACACCGGGAGGTTGGCGCGGAAGGTGTCCACCACCGTGTCCAGCACCTGCCGCGGCACCTCGCGCGGAGCTAGTTGCTCCTCCACGGTGTTGGGGTACCCGCGCACCCGCGCCGCGAACACGCTCTGCTTCACGCGCCCCAGGTAGAGGTCGGCGAAGGTGTTGCGCAGCGCCAGGAAGCCGCCGGCGTACGACGCGTACGCCGAGCGCCGCAGCTCGCGGTCGTCCGACATGCGTAGCGCGGGGTAGGTGCTGCGCGCCACCTCGTACTCGGCGTCCTCGGCGTCGCGGGCGGGGGCGAAGACCACCTCGCCGTTGGCCAGGCTGTTGTAGCTCCGCTCGAAGGTGGCGAAGGGGTCGTTGGCGGCAGCCAGCACGTCCTCGACGTCCGCCGAGCGCACGTGCGGGCGCCGGGCCTCGAGCCGCTCGAAGTGCCGCCGAAGGTAGCGCAAGCGCGGCTCGTCGTCCAGCGCCGCGCGCAGGTGCTCCATGCCCAGTTCGAGCAGTTCCGGCTCGAGGTACGCGCTGGCGGTGGCGAAGCGCGTCGCCAGTCCCTGGAAGCGGCCGAGGCGTTGGCGCGCCTGCTGGTCGTCCTGGTCGACGGAGACGGGGAGCGCGGCGTAGGCGCGCAGCTTCTGGACCTGGGCAAGGAGGGCTAGGTACGCCTCGATGCCGTCGGCGAGGGTGGCCGCGCTCTCGCCGAGCCTGCCCCGGTAGCGCGGGAGCGTCTCGAGTGCCGCCTCGGCAGCGGCGAACGCCTCCGAGTACGCCTCCTCGGTGGGGAAGAGCGCCGCTAGGTTCCAGGTGTAGGCCGGATCGAGCTCGGCGCGGGTGGGGAGGGTCGCGGGTTGGGCCATACGGTCGAGTGTACGGGACGCGCAGCACGAGACGCGCCTGCTCTCGGGCGGCAGGTGGCTTGCAGACGCGGGAACGCGTCGGAGCTCGGCGGTAGGCGTGCGGCGGGCAGTCCGCGGGCAGACCGCGGGCAGGGCGTGGGCAGATGCCTCCTTGCATCGTGTGCTCCGTCGCGGCCACGAGCCGCGCTCCAAGGAGGTGAGGCATGACTCAGATCGACTTCATCCTGGCGCTGACCGCCATGCGCCGCTTGCGGGAACGCCGCTACGGCTCCCTCGAAGGCGCCGGCTACTCGATGCGCGCGGTCGAGCGTAGGCGTCGAGCCAAGCACGGCCGTCGTCACGAAGAACCCATCTGGTGAGCCAGACCCCGAAGCCCCGTCCACCCTTCGAACCGAACCCCATCCTGGAAAGGAACCCCCTCATGAAGCACCGCACCCGCACCCTCGCCGTCATCGCCGCCGTCCTCTCCCTGGTCGCCAGCATCGCGCTCGCCCAGGAGCCCGCCAGCCACTACAGCGTCGAAGTTCCCTTGCTCAACCACCTGCAGCTCGGCATGAACGAGCAGGACGTGTTCATCGCGGACGCCGCCAACCCCGGCTCCGTGCGCCGCGTCACCGCCAACGACACCGACGCCGGCGCCGCGTTGTACGCCGCCGACGCCCCCACCGCGCACAATCCGGTCGACCCCGACGCCGTCGGTCCGTTCGGCAAGGGCGCCGCGCTCGGTATCACGCAAGGTGAGTGGCTCGCCGCCAGCGGCCAGGCCGTAGTGACGTGCCACGGCGACACGGGATCCGTCTCGGCGACCTTCGCCAACCTCGTTCCGGATGGCGTCTACACGCTGTGGTACTTCTTCATGGCGTTCCCACCGTCCCAGCCGTTCTCGACCTACGACCTGCCGCTCGGCGCCCGCGACGGATCGCAGAACACCTTCGTCGCCGACGCGCAAGGCAACGCCCAGCTCGACGTCGAGGTGAGCCCCTGCCTGCAGCTCTCCGGCAACCAGCTGCTCGCCGGCCTTGCGGCCGCCTACCACTCCGACGGCAAGTCCTACGGCCCCAACCCCGGTGACTTCGGCACGATCACCCACCTCCAGGTCTTCAACTTCCTCCCGCAGGAGGCGCAAGCCACCGCGGAGTAGCGCGTCGGCCGGGTGGGGTGGGCGCGAACCCACCCCACCCGCCGCGCCGTGCCCCACGGCGTGGCCGGGCGGGAGCGCGTCGGTAGCACCGACGGCCCCGCCCACGTCGGGGCACCCACGAACGGAGCGATCCTCATGAGCACGCACGTCATCGACAGGAGCACGTCGGATCGGACGGACTTCCTGAGCCACCTGATCCTCGGTACCCTCAACGGTCGTCGTCACGTCAGCGCGCTGCTGGCGTACCTAGTGGTGGTGGCGATCCACTTCGTCGAGCACGTCACGCAGATCGTGCAGATCCACCTGCTGGGCCTGCCTGCACGGGAGGCGGGCGGCCTCGTCGGCGAGCTCCTCCCGAGGCTGGTCGCGAACGAGTCGCTGCACATGGTCTACAACACCCTGCAGCTCACCGGCTTGATCCTGCTGTTCCCCGGCTTCCGGCGCCACCGCGTCGCCAAGCGCTGGTGGATCGCGGCCATCGTGGCGCAGTGCTGGCACTGGCTGGAGCACGCCTTCTTGCAGGTGCAGGTCCTCACCGGCCACTATTTCTACGGCGCGATCAAGCAGATGAGCGTGCTGGAGCGGTTCTTCCCACGCCCGGAGCTGCACTTCGCGTACAACCTCAGCGTGGTCGTACCGACCGTCGTGGCCGTCGTCGTCTACCTGACGTGGCGCGCGCGGCAGCGGGTGGCGGCATGAGCCGGGGCGGGGTCGTCTTGGCCGCGTTCGCCCATCCGGACGACGAGACCTTCGCCGCCGGGGCGCTGCTCGCGAAGCTCGCTGCTGCCGACGTCGCGACCCACCTGCTGGTAGCCACCTTCGGCGAACGCGGTTGGAAGGGCACGCCGCGCCCGGCGCCGGAGGAGATCGCTCGCCGCCGCGAGGCCGAGGTGCGCGCGGCCGCCCAGGTGCTCGGCCTTCGTTCGGTCCAGCTGCTCGGCTTCGCCGACGGCGGTGTCGCCGCGGCGCCCACGGAGCAGGTGGTGCGCGCCATCGCCCGGCGGATCCGCGCCGTGACCCCCGACGCCGTGCTGACGTTCGGTCCCGACGGCCTGACGGGTCACCCGGATCACGTCGCGATCTCGCACGCCACGGCAGCGGCCGTGGCCGCCGCCGGCAGCGACCCCGCCTACGACATGGCCGACGCCATGTTCCCGCCGGCGGGCACCGCGTCGCTATGGCACGTGGGCATGACCCTCGAGCAGCACCGCGCCTACGAGACGCTGATCGGTCCGCTCGAGTGGCGTGGCGCGGACCCGCCCGTGCGCCCGGGACCGTGGCAGCCGTGGGACGTCAGCGGCGAGGTCGATACCCGCGCCTACGCTGGGGTGGTGCGCGCGGCCGCGTTGTGCCACCCGTCGCAGCTACGCGACGCCGAGGCGCTGCGCGCCGCGCCGGCGATGGCCTGGCAAGCCGCGTTCGGGCGCGCCTCGCTGCGGCTCGCGTCGGCGCGAGCGAACGGTCCCGACCCCATCGCTCGGCTCGTCGCCGCGACGCCGTGGGTGCCGGAGTTCGACCTTCCCCCCATGGCTCCCCGCCGCATACCGGGAGTGGGATCGCGATGACCAAGGCGATGCAGGTGGCGCTGTTGCTCACGACCGCCCTGCTGTTCGGCGCAAACTTCACCTTCATGAAGGTCGCGGCGCCGGCGTTCGGGCCGCTCGCCCTCATCGGCCTCAGGCTCGTGCTGGCGGCGGAGGTGCTGATGCTGGTCGCGCTCGTGACGCGCAAGCGCTTGGCGTACCCCGGTCGCTGGTGGGACTGGTTCGTCTTCGCCGGCCTGCACGCCGCCATCCCGTTCAGCCTCGCCGCCTGGGCCGAACTGAGCATCCCGTCGTCGCTGGCCGCCGTCGTGATGGCCACCATGCCGCTCTTCACCGCCGTGTTCACGGCCGTCTGGCTGCGCGAACGCCTCTCGGGCCGTGTGGTGCGCGGCATGCTCCTCGGCCTGGCCGGCGTCGCCGTCCTCGCCGGCTTCGATGGCGTGGCAGCCGGCAACGTCCTGGGCGTGGGTGCGATGGTGGTGGCCGCGGCGAGCTACGCGCTCGGCGCCGTGTACGCCAAGCGCCGCCTGGCGTCGGCGGACCCGCTCTCGCTCACCGTCGGCAACTGCGCCGCCGCCGGCCTGCTGCTGCTGCCCGCCACCTTCGCCACGGCGCCCACCGAGATGCCGGGCGCGGGCGCGGTCGCGGCCCTGGCGGGGTTGACGCTGCTGGGGACCGTGCTCGCCTTCGGTCTGTACTTCCGCCTCCTGGCGCGCACCTCCGCCGTCACCGCGTCGGCCACCGCCTTCCTCATCCCGGCGTTCGGGGCGCTGCTCGGTACGGTCTTCCTCCATGAGCGCATGAGCCTGAACATGGCGCTGGGAGTGGCGCTGATCGTGGGCAGCCTGGTGCTGGTGACGGGCGCGCGGTCGCCGAACCGGCCCCGCCCCGCACTGCCCGCCCCGCGGTGGCTCCGCGCGCGACGGATCCAGGCGCCATGACCCGGCCCGCCGACGCCGAGCCTCGCGCGCCGCGCGCCGCGAGACGGCCGCTGGCCATGCTGACCCTGACGGTGTTCTACCCGTCGGGGTCGTGCTCTGCGGAGGACGCAGCTTCCGGTGCGGCGCAACTCCGCGCCGCTCGGGTGTTGTTGATGCGCCTGATGCGCGAGCACGCGTTGCTGCGGCACGCTCGGGCGGCGGGTGTCCGCCTGCGGTTCGACCCGCCCGAGCTGGTGGGCGTCTTGCCGCTGGGGCGCTTCGATCACGCGGTGGGTCGTCTCGAGGCGCACGTCGCGCGCGGCGTGGTCGGGCGCTTCGAAGCGCGCTTCTACCGTGGCGTCGACGAGACCTGCAGGGTGTCGATCGGGGTGCGGCCGCAGGAGCCGCGCGCGGGCGCGCACTAGACGACTCGTGCTCCTCCCGGCCCCGGCGAGCTCCGGACCCGCTGCGCGGACCTCGGGTCGTGCGACCGAAGGCACCGGAGTACAGTGGCCCATGCGGCTGCGCACGCTCGGTGGTCTCGAGCTGGAGGGCAGCGCCCTGACGCGTCCCGTCGTCCTGATGCTGCTCGCCTACCTTTCCCTGGAGGGTCCGCAGGAGCGCCGGTTCTTGGCGGATCTGTTCTGGATGGACGCGGCCGACCCGCTCAACCGACTCTCCAGCACCCTGAGCAAGGTACGCAAGCTCGGTGACGGCGTGGTGGGCGCGGACGCCTACCGCGTCTGGTCGGACCTCGACACCGACGTCCGTTCGTTCGGCGCGGCCATCGACGCTGGCGACGTGGCGCGTGCCATCGAACTCTACCGCGGACCGTTCCTCCTCGGCGTGCAGCCCACCGGCGGCGTCGAACTGGAGGAGTGGCTGTACGCCACGCGCGAGCGGCTGGCGGACCGGGCGCGCCGCGCTCACCTGATGCTGGCAGCGCACGAAGGAGCGCACGGGCGGTTCGCAGTGGCCGCGCACCACGCCGAGGCGGCGCTCGACGTGGCGGGAGCGTCCGAGCCGGAGCCGGACGACCTGGAACGCATCCTGGTGGCGCTCACGGCAGGCGAGAGCCCCCGCGCCGGTGCCGTCCGGCGCGAGGCGGACGCCTACGGCATGAGCGTGGCCGTCGACGTGGCGGGGGCACGCGAGCGCCTCCTCGGCGATCGGGCTGGCGCCCAGGTAGACGCTTCCGCGCAGCGCCCCGCGCTGCCGACGTTCGCCACGCCGTTCGTCGGACGGAGGGTCGAGTCGCAGCGCCTGCGCGAGCAGGTGCAGGATCCGGCGTGCCGCTTGCTCACCATCGTGGCCCCGGGCGGGATGGGGAAGACGCGCCTCTCGCTCGCCGTGGCGGAGAACGCCGCGGCGGGGTTCCGCGACGGCGCCCGCTTCGTCGCGCTGGCGCCGGTGTCCGAGGCGAGCGGGATCGTGTACGCCATCGCCGATGCCTTGCCGGTCTCGCTCGAAGGGGACCGTCCGCCGGTCGAGCAGCTGGTGAGCGCGCTCCAGGACCTCGACGTGCTGCTCGTGCTCGACAACTTCGAGCACCTGCTCGACGGCACCGGCTTGGTGCAGCAGCTGCTCGAGCGAACCGAGGGCGTCACCGTCCTGGTGACGTCCCGTGCCGGTCTGGGGCTGCATCTGGAGTGGCGCTTCGAGCTTCACGGCTTGGCGCTGCCGGAGCGCGAACCCGGCGTCGAGGCCGCGCTACCCGACGCGGAGGTCGCGGACGCGGTGCGTCTGTTCGAGCAGACCGCGCGGCGAGTCGCGCCGCAGCGAGCGTTCGACGCCGAGGACGCGGTGGACGTGACGCGCATCTGTCGCCTGGTGGAAGGGATGCCGCTGGCGATCGAGTTGGCCGCCACCTGGTTGACCGTCCTGTCGCCGCGCGAGATCGCCGACGAGATCGTGCGCGGCATCGACCTGCTCGAGACCGAGGCGCGCGACGTTCCCGAGCGTCAGCGCAGCATCCGTGCGATGTTCGAGTCGTCCTGGAAGCAGTTGTCGGAGGCGGAGCAGGACGTGTTCCGGGCCTGTTGCGTGTTCCGGGCTGGCTTCCGGCGCGAGGACGCCGAGGCCGTGGCGGGAGCGAACCTGCGCTCGTTGCGCACGCTCTCCGCTCGTGCGTTCGTGGGGAGGCGTGGCGAGCGCTACCACATCCACCACCTGCTGCGTCAGTTCGGCGAGGAGAAGCTGGCCGAGGCGCAGAAGAGCGACGAGATCCGAGAGCGGCACGGGAGCTACTTCCTCGCGCGGTTGCGGCAGCTCGACGCGTTGCGACGAAGCGGCCGCACACGCGAGTTCCTGGAAGCCATCGACAAGGACTTCCCGAACCTGCGGGTGATGTGGCACTGGGCCGTGGCGCAACGGCGCCTGGTGGAGCTCGAGCAGATGGCCGGGGCCATCGAGCACTTCTTCGTGCAGCGCAGCCGTTACGACGAAGGGGTAGCGTTGTTCGACGACGCCATCGCCAGCCTCGACCTCGGCAACCCGGAGCATCACATCGCCATCGGTCGCCTCATGGTGGCGCGCGCTTGGCTGCGCACGCGCACCGGCGAGCGTGCCCTGGCGCGGGCCGACATCGAGGAGGCCGAGCGCCTGCTGACGCCGTTCGGCCCGCGCGGGGCGCTCTGCGACTGCATCAACCTCCAGGGCGTGATCCTCGGCCTCCGTGGCGCGTACGTGGACGCGAAGGGCTGCTTCGAGCGTGCCCTGGCGATGGCGACCGAGGTCGGCGAGGAGGCGATGGCGAGCTTCTGCTTGAACAACCTTGCCATCACCGAGAAGCACCTCGGGAACCTAGCGGGCGCCGAGCGGCACTACCGCGAGGCCTTGCTGCTGGGCCGCAGGCTCGGGGAGAACGCTTCGGTCGTGCGGTACCTGAACAACCTCGGCTTGCTCTTGCGAGCTCGCGGCGAGGCCGAGGAGGCGGCGACGCACCTTCGGGAGGGCCTTGCGCTCGCGCAGCGGCTCGACTTGCGGCAACCCGCCGCCCACCTCTACTCGAGCCTGGGGAAGCTCGCGCTGGACCAGGCCGACCTCGACGACGCCAAGCAGCGGTTCGAGGAGGCGCTTCGGCTGGCGCGCGCCACCCGCTCCCGCGACCTCGAAGCGGAGGTGATGGCCGACCTCGGCCGGGTCGTCGCCGCGGCGGGCGGCCCTTCCGCGGCGCGCATCTTCCGCGACGGCCTGGCGTTGGCGCGCGAGGTCGAGAGCCCGCGCATCTGCCTGGTGTTCCTCACCGAGATCGCCGCGATGTGGGCGCGCGACGGGCGACCGGGCGACGCCACGACCTTGCTGGATACGGTCACGGCGCACCGCGCCACGGACGAGGCGACGCGGGCGCGCGCCGCAGAGCTCCTTCGCACGTCGACCGCCAGATCCGGCGGGGCCGACGGCGCGCTGCGCTGGGCGGCGGCCGAAGACGACGCCCCGCCCGCCGCCGACGCCCTCGAGCGGCTGCTGGACAGGCTCGCCTCCGCCCTCTGAGGCAGGGCTCTTCGCGCGGCCTCGGCGCGTGCGAGCGCTGGGACGGTCGCCGCCGTCCACCGGCGCATCCGACCCGCGACGCGCCCGGTACGAGGCACCGGCGCGCGGCGCGATGGCCAGGGCGACCGTCGAGCGGGACCCTAGAGCGCGGCCCCTGCCCTTCGGCCGGGCAGACCCTGGACAGGGAGCGGGCACCGTGCTCCGCGCATGCTGACCTCCTCGGCGGCGGATCGCCGCCGACGGAAGGAGGTCGTCATGACCCAGATCGACGAGCGCACGATGGCCCTGGCCGTCCGGAGCGCAGAAGAGCGGATCCAGGCCCACCAACACCGCGCCAGCGAACTTCGCCGAGCGAAGGACGCAAGAGCCACCACGACCGTCCGCTGGTTCTTCCTCGGCCTCGGCTGGTGAGGATCACGGCCCCTGCACCAGATGCATCTCGTACACCATCTGCGTGATGCTCACCTGCTGCGTGAGGGTGTACCCCGTGAGGATGCCGGATCCGACGTCGTAGACGTAGTCGATCCGGTGGAGCGGGCCCTCCTCCGTGATCACGACCTGGTTCGCGCTCGCGGCGCTCACGCTGACGGTGGCGCCGATCGGCTCGATTCGGTCGATGACCTGCCCCTGCTGCAGCGCCCGCAGGGCCTGCGGCGCGATCCACAGCCCGCCGATGGACGCCGGTCCGTAGCTCCCCACCGTCGTGGACGTCGATGGCGGGACGCCCTGCAGGTTCTGCGTGATCGCCAGCGTCTGCACGTGCAGCCAGTCGGCACCGCGGGCGTCCGTCGTGACGACCTGCTCGATCCCGGTCCGATAGGTGCTGGCGCCGATGGTCGTGGCGGTCAGCGTTCCCTGGTACCGCAGTTGCCCGAGTTGCCCGACCCACGTGGGCGTGGGCGCGTTCTGCCACGGAACGCTCACGTCGCGCGCCTCGACGAACCAGATGGTGATGAGCTGCGTCGACCCTTCGCCCACCTGGGCGCGGTCCCCGACGCCGGGCGTGATCACCGCCGTGCCGCCGCGCCGCGAGCCGTAGAAGACCATCAGGCCGGTCTGGAGATCGTAGACGTAGGCGGTGTAGCCGGATCCCGTCCAGGTCTGGATGCGGATGGCGTCGTAGACCGTCTCGCCTACGCGGTACGGCATCCGCAGCACCCGCAGGTCGCCGGTGTTCACGTTCGGCAGGGTCTGGAGGACGGCGGGGTGGACCCAGTAGTCGGCGGCGCAACCCGCTTGCGTCACCAGGCCCCACGACGTGGAGTAGCCGGAGAGCCCGGTGCCGATGTCCCAGCTGTACAGCGCGGAGCTGAGTTGCGCCACCTGCTGGTCGAGGTACCCGACGCGCAGCACGGTGAAGCCGCCGCCGCTGGTACCGCGGGTCTCGCGCTCGCCCCAGCGCTGCCCGGTCTGCTCGTTGATCCACTCGCCGTTCTCGTCGAGCACGAGCTCGATCCCGACACCCGGCACGGTCGCCGTCATGCCGAAGTACACCAAGCGCGTCCCGGTGCGGATCGTGGACGGCGGGCCGTACGCCGCCGCGTCCGGAAGTAGCGTCGACAGTGGGCAGACGTCGGGCACGCCCACCGGTTGGACCGCCACGGGCACGTTCGGCGCGACGGTGACGGCGCCGGTGGTGACGCTCAGGCGGTAGGTGCCGACGGCGCCGGCGCCCAGGGGGTTGAAGACATCCACGTACCACCTTCCGACGTCCGGGTTCTCGAGCACCAACGTGGCCGGGTTCGCCGTGCCGACGTCGCGGAAGTCCCAGTCGCCGCCTTGGCCGCGCTCGTTGTAGTTGGTGATCTCGGCGCCGTAGCGAACGGCGACGTCGAGGTCGGCATCGGCGTCCAACTGCAGGGTCAGGCGCCCGGTCCCCGCAGGGACGTCGAGGACGTACGTGTGGTAGCTCGTTCCCTGCGCCGAACCGGCCAAGCTGCCGCGAGCGACCGCTCCGATGGGGAGCAGCCCGATGACGGCCGAATCGACCGTTCCCGCGACGATCTCGGCCTGAGCGAAGCCACGAACTCCCGCCGCCAGCAGGGCGGAAGCCACGACAACCACGGCAAGCCGTCGCATGCCACCCTCCTCCGGGGCGCCACTCCCGACCTACCGCTCTCGCACGGGGCATACCCGTCTCCGCCACCATCGTAGTCCCGTGCGGGGCGCCGCAGCCCGCCTTGGCAGGCAGGCGGAACCGGCCGACGCCGGCACGGCGTCGACCAACCTCGCTCAGGCCGCCCCTACCGATGTCGCTGGCGCGCCGCGCACGTTGGGTGAGCGATGGGACCCGGCGCTTGGGCCGGCGACGACCGCTACGGGGTCACGGGGCCGTGACCGGAGACGCGTCGCGCGCGGGACGGGCGCGGTCGGCGACGAGCAGCAGCCCTAGGCTGAGCACGATCGCTACTCCCGCGACGGTCCAGGCGGTCTCTAGCGACACCGACTCGGCAACGGCGCCGAGCACGATGCTTCCTAGGAACGCGCCGGCGAATCCCGCCAGCGAGCGCACCGACAGCATCACCGAGCGGCGTTCGCCGGGCACCGCGCCGTTGAACAGCGCCGCCAAGGGCGAGCCGGTCCCGCCCAACGCGAGGTACGCCAGCCAGAACAGGGCCACCGCGGCGGGCACGACCTGCATCGCCGACAGCGTCACGATGGCGGCGAACTGCAGCAGGTGGAACACCGCCGCCACACGCGCCTGGCGCCGCTTGAGCCAGCGGCTGAGCGGGATGGCCGCGAGGTTCCCGAGCATCCCCGCTCCGAACGACCCCGCCATGATCACGCCGAAGAGCCAGGTCTTGCCGGCGTCGTCGCCGAGGCGGGCGGCGAAGAACGGCTGCCAGAACGTCTCTAGGCCCGCCACCGTGAAGCCCGCTACCGCCGACACCCCCAGCAGCGCGAGCACCGTGGGGTTGCCGCGGGTGAGGGCGAGCGCGTCGCGGAAGACGCGCGCGTAGGGCGCCTTGGGGTGCTCGGACGGCGCTTCGCGCACCAGCACCAGGATGGCGAGCAGCGCGAGGGCCTTGACGCCGAGGGAGGCCAGGACCGGCACGGCAAGCGGGCTGAGGATGGCACCGTCGGTGGTCGGCAGATGCGCGAACCAGGTCGGCAGGAAGCCGCCGAGCAGGGTGGCGGTGGCGAGCGCGAGCAACTCGAAGGTACCGGCCACGGCGAGCGGCGGCTGCAGGTCGACGTCGGGGTCGATGGCTTGTTGCGCATCGACGAACCACGCTTCCAACGCGCCAGAGCCGAGGGCGCGCGAGGCGCCGTAGATGACGGCGAACGCCAGCAGCATCGGCATGGAGAACGTCACCAACAGGACGGCCGAGGCGACCAGCGCCAGGGCGCCGGCCATCAGCGCGACGCGCTTGCGCCCGATGGTGTCGGCCAGGCCGCCGGTGGGTACCTCCAACAGCGCCACCGTGAGCGAGTAGACGCCGGTGAACAGGCCGACGTCCAGCAGCGAGAAGCCGCGCGACTGGACGAACAGCACCGAGATGGCCATCGGCAGCACGTTGCCGAACCAAGTGAGGGCGTTCACGACGTTGTAGGTGCGTCGCACCGCGCGCAGGCCGGCGACCTTGGCGGGACCCGAGATCGCGGTGGCGGTGTCGTTGGCGTGGAACCGTTCAGGGGAGCGTTCCATGCACCTAGGCTGTGCGCTACGCTACATCGAATGGAAGACGAAGATTCCGGTAGCTTGCCGTCGGTCGCGTTCCACCGCATCGACGACCCTCGCCAAGCGAGCATGTTGATGGACCCCGACGTGCGGCGCTACTTCGAGCCGTTCGTGGCGCGGGCGGCCAGCGTCACCGGCGCCGCTGCGGAGGTGGGTTGCGAGCCGAGCAAGATGCTCTACCGCGTCGGGACGTTCGTGCGCGCCGGCCTGCTCCGGGTCGTGGGCGAGCGGAAGCGCGCCGGCCGTCCCGTGAAGCTCTACCGCTCCAGCCACGACGCCTACCTGATCCCGTACGCCCTCACCTCCTACGCCACCTTGGAGGAGGCCTTCGCCGCCGGCTTCCAGGCGAACGCGCGCCGCTTCGCACGCCTGGTGGCGCGGCAGTTCGGTGGCCAACGCTGGGACGGCTACCGGCTGCATCGTCACGCCAGCGGCGAGGCGTGGTTCACCGGCGCGCCCGACGAGACCAAGGTGTCGCGGCTCGACGACCCGGACCGGCCACCGGGCCTCGACTACGCCGTCGACGTGGTGCTGACGGAACCCGAGGCGCGCGAGGTGCAGGACACGCTGCTGGCGATCCTGCGGCGCTACCCGTTGCGCGAGGCGCAAGGCCCGGACGAGGACGGCCCGCGGGCGCGGGAGCCGCAGGCGCGCCGACCGTACATGCTGAGCGTCGCGTTCGCGCGTGTCCTCGGCGACGACTGATCGACGCGTCGGGGAAGGAGCGAGGCGTGACGAGGATCGAGACGGACGACGTCGAACGGCCCGGGGACGGAGGCCTCGAGGCGAGGGGCGCCGTGGTCTGGCATACGACCGTGTCGGTCGACGGCTGCATCGCCGGCAGGAACGACGCCATGGAGTGGGCGTTCGGGCACGGTGGCGGCTCGAACCGCATCGCCGAGGCGGTGGTTCGCACCACGGGAGCGTTGCTGATCGGGCGCAGGAGCTACGACGTGGGCAGACGCGGCGCCCGCGCAGCGAGGCGCAAACCGTACGGCGGCGCGTGGACCGGGCCGCAGTTCGTCATCTCGCACCGGCCGATCGACGACGATCCGGACGTGGTGCGCCTGACGGGCGACGTGCGGGACGCGGTACGCACCGCGCTGGCCGCGGCCGGGGGGAAGAACGTGGTGCTGATCGGCGCCGACGTCGCGCGCCAGGCACTCGACGCGGGGATGGTCGACGAACTGGTGCTGCACGTCGCGCCGGTGCTGCTCGGCGCTGGGGTGCGGTTGTTCGGCGTCGAGGGGGTTGCCCCGGTGGCGCTGGACCTACTCGAGACGAGCAGGACCGGCGCGGTCATCGACCTGCGGTACCGGGTGGTTCGGACGGGGTGAACGGCGTCCGAGCGGTGGCACCTTGCGATGGGTCTGCGCCCCTCACTCCCGCCAGATCGGCCAGGTGGCCTGCTCGAGCGCCTCGCGCTCCGCGGCGGGACGGCCCGACTGCCGCAGCAGCGCCATGATCTGACCGCGATGGTGCGCGTCGTGCACGATGCAGTGCTGGATGAGCGCGGCAGGATGCGACTCGTAGTACCCCTGGAACGTCCTGCCCTCCTGGACGGCGCTGACCACGGCGTCGCGCATGGCGGCGTCGCCGGCGTCGAAGGCAGCCTGGACCTCCGCGATGCTGCTGGCCCTCAACCAGGTGGGCGAAGCGCCGTCGGTGGGGTCGTCGAGGCGCTCCATGTGCTGGGGCGAGACCTTGCTGAGCCAGCCGCGACGGAACTCTACGATGTCGGCCAGGTGCTGGCCGATGTTGAAGCCGCCGACGCCGTCGCTGTACCGCAGGACGTCCATGTCGAGCGTGTCGAGGAGCGCGCGGTTCACGCGGGCGTTGCGCTCGAACGCGTCGAGCACTAGGGCGAGTTCGGCCGGGACCGTCATGGCGCACCTCCGGGATCGTGCACGGCGGACAGGGGGCCCCTGTCGTGGTCGAGGTGGAGATCGACGTCGCGAGTCTAGCCGCCGAGCCTGGACGATGCAACGGCCCGCTCGTCGTACGCGCTCCAACCCGCACCTGCCCCGCCACCGGTGACGTACGTGCGGGCTTCACGGCCGCTCGCGCGCCGGTACGCCGCGGACGTCTCCTCGGTGAACCGGCGTAGCTCCGGGCGCCGCACCAGCGCGACGGCGCACCCGGCGAAGCCCCCGCCGGTCATGCGCGCGCCGAGGCACCCCGGCGCGGCGCGCGCCGCCTCCACCATCGCGTCGAGCGCCGGCGAGGAGATCTCGAAGTCGTCGCGCATGCTCACGTGGCTGGCGTCCATCGCGGCGCCGACGCGCCGCACGTCACCCGCCGCCAGGGCGTCGGCGGCAGCCAGCGTGCGCACGTTCTCGCGGATCACGTGCCGCGCGCGGCGCGCGTCGACTGGGTCGAGGCGGTCCGCGGCGGCGTCGAGCCTCGCTTCGTCCGCGTCGCGCAGGGCGGGCACGCCGAGCGCCTTCGCCACGCGCTCGCACGCCGCGCGCCGGTCGTCGTAGGCGCTACCCAGCAGGGCGCGCCGCGTGCCGGTGTCGAGCACCACCACCGCGACGTCGGCCGGCACGGGTACCGGACGGAGCGTGAGGTCGCGGCAGTCGATCAACAGCGCGTGCCCCGCTACGCCGGCGGCGCCGATCAGTTGATCCATGATGCCGCTCTGCACGCCGATCCAGCGGTTCTCGACGCGCTGCATGAGGCGCGCGATGGTCGCCGGTTCCCACGCGAAGTCGCTCGCCACCGCGAACGAAGCTGCCACGGCCAGCTCCACGGCCGCCGAGGAACTCAGGCCCGCGCCGCGCGGCACGTCCGACGCCAGCGCGCCGTCGAAGCCGCGCAGCTCGACCCCGGCGTCCTGCAGGGCCCAGGCGACGCCCCTCGGGTACTCGATCCAGCCCGTGCGCTCCGCGCTGCGGCCCTCGGGGCTGCGCCCGCGCTGGTCGAGATCGCGCACCGAGGCCACGTCGAACGCGCCGTCCTGACCGAGGTCGTCGGCCACCAACCGTACGGCGCCGTCCAGGCGAGGGGAGACCGCCAGCCAGGCGGCCCGCTCGAGCGCCATCGGCAACACGAAGCCATCGTTGTAATCGGTGTGCTCGCCGATGAGGTTGACGCGGCCGGGGGCGTGCACGAGGTGCGACGGGTCGCGCCCGTACGCCCGTTGGTACGCGGCGACGGCGCGCCGGGCCGCCCCGGCAGAGGGGTTCGGTTCTCGGCGTCGTCGTGGCGCGCGCGTCATGCCCGCCTCGCCTTCGCACCCGCCGCGCGCCTCACGCTCGCTCCCCGCGGTAGTGCGCGTCGGGAAGCTGGCGCAGGCGGGCGGCAGCTTGCTCCGGTGTCAGGTCGCGCTGGGGCTCCGCGAGCATCTCGAACCCGACCATGAACTTCCGCACCGTCGCCGAGCGCAACAGCGGCGGGTAGACGTGCGCATGCAGCTGCCAGGCCTCGGTGCCGGCCCGCTCGCCGAAGGGCGCGCCGTGCCAGCCGAACGAGTACGGGAATGACGTCTCGAACAGGTTGTCGAGCCGGGTGAAGGCGCGCTTCGCGAGATCGGCCAGCGCGTCGCGTTCGGCCGCGGTCAGGTCGGGCAACCGGGCCACCTGCCTGGCGTGCGGCACCAGCATCACCTCGAACGGCCAGGTCGCCCAGAACGGCACCACGGCCACCCAGTGGTCGTTGGCCACCACGACCCGTTCGCCTCGCTCGAGCTCGGCCCGAGCGTACGCCAGCAACATCGGGACGCCTTGCTCCTGGTGGTAGCGGCGCTGGCTCGCGTCCTCGCGCGCGATCTCGGTCGGCAGGGCGTCGAGCGCCCACACCTGGCCGTGCGGGTGCGGGTTCGACGCGCCCATGGCCTCGCCCTTGTTCTCGAACACCTGCACCCAGCGGAAGCGCCGACCGAGCTCGGCGGTCTGTTCCGCCCACACGTCGATGACGCGCCGTAGGTCGGGCAGCGGCAACTGGCAGAAGGTCAGGTCGTGGCGGGGCGAGAAGCAGATCACGCGGCACGTGCCGCGCGCGTCGCCGATGCGGAAGAGGGGATCGGTGCCGGCCGGCACGGGCGGCACGTCGGGGTCCAGCGCGGCGAAGTCGTTGGTGAACACGAACGTGGCGTCGTACGGCGGGTTGCGGTGCCCTCCCGCGCGCGCGTTGCCGGGACAGAGGTAGCAGTCGGGGTCGTAGGCCGGCTTGGTCTCGGGTGGCGTCGGCTCGACCCGCCCCTGCCACGGGCGTTTCGTGCGGTGCGGCGAGACGAGCACCCACTGGTCGCGCAGCGGATCGTAGCGGCGGTGGGGGTGCTCGGTGGCATCGAAGGGGATCGCGTCCACGCTCCGATGCTACGCCGTGCGAGTCCAGACAGAGGGCGCCGTGGACCCGACGCAGGCAGCCGAGTGGTCCAGCACGGCGCCGGAGGCGTCGATGGACGGGCCCGTGGCGGCGAACGTTCGGCCGACGGTCCGGCTCCGCCACCAGGCGCCGCGGTTGCGCTGGCAACTAGGTGCAACTACACTCATTGGAGTGATGACCCGCCGCCGGCGCGTCCGGACGCCTGCGCCGCGGCGTCGTGAACCGCCACCGAGGAGGCCCCGATGTCCGACCGCGCGACCGACGCCGCCCCAGCCCCCACGACGACGGCAACGGCGCCCACTGCTGCGCCCTCGGCCGAAGGCCAGGGGGAGGACGCCCGCGCCGCGACCCGCCCCGACGTCGCAGCGTTGCGCACGCAGTACTTCGTCGTGCACGCCACCGTCCGTCGCAACCTCGAGGGAGTGAGCCACGACGAGAGCCTGGTCAACCCGGAGCCGTTCGGCAACAACGCCAACTGGATCCTCGGGCACTTGGTCGACAGCTGCAACGGGGTGCTCCGCTTGCTCGGTCAGCCCACCGTGCTGGAGCCGGCGGCGTTGGGACGCTACCGGCGCGGCAGCGATCCGCTCCTCGA
>CAZACZ010000014.1:0-6320 GCA_964483695.1 uncultured bacterium
GGGCTCGAGCCTCGCCGCGCCGGCGCGTGCGTCGTCGGCCCAGGACTGGCGCGTGCCGGCCTGGCAGCGCTCGACGCCATCCTGGCGTGGGCGCCGGGCGCGCTCGTGCTCGACGCCACCGCCCTCGACCCGGCGGTCTGGACCGCGCCCCGCCTCCAGGCGCTGGCGCGCCGCGGCGACGGCGTGCTGACCCCCCACGTCGGCGAAGCAGCGCGGCTGCTGGGCACCGGCAGCGACGAGGTGCGCCGTGACCCCCTGACCGCTGCCGCGACGCTGGCGGGGCGCTTCGGCGCGACGGTGGTGCTGAAGGGCGCGACGACCGTGGTGCGTCATCCCGACGGGCGGTCCGCGGTGTCGTGGCGTGGCCACCCCGGGATGGCCTCGGGGGGCACCGGCGACGTCCTTGCCGGCTTCCTCGGCGCACTCCTCGCGGCGCCCGGGAACGACCCCTTCCTCCGCGCCTGTCTGGCCGTGTGGGCGCACGGCGTCGCCGGCGAGCGAGCCGCGGCGCGCTTCGGCTCCTCGCTGGTAGCCAGCGATCTGGTCGAGGAACTCCCGGCGGCGCTCGCGAGCCTCGGGTGGTAGCCTGCCTGCCATGCTCCGCGCCCGCGTGCCGGCCACCAGCGCGAACCTAGGACCCGGCTTCGACACCTTGGGCCTCGCGCTCGACCTGACGCTGAGCGTCACCCTCGTCCCGGCCGCGCGCGACACGTTCGTCTACCGCGGCGAAGGCTCGCTCGACGACACACCCGACAACCTGGTGCACGAGGGCTTCCGCGCCGTCCATCGCGCCGTCGGCCGCGAGGCGCCGGCGGTGCGCTTCGACGTCGACAACGCCATCCCGTTGGCCCGCGGCCTCGGCTCGTCGTCTGCCGCGCTGGTGGCTGGCGCCGCCCTGGCCGATGCCTCCTTGGGCGAGCCGTTGGGACGCGCGGGCGTGTTCCAAGTGGCGGCCGCCCTCGAAGGGCATCCGGACAACGTGGCTCCGGCCGTGTTCGGCGGCTTCACCGTCTCCGCCGCCGACGAACGTGGTGGCTTCCGCACCGCCGCCTTGCCGCTTCCCGACGACTGGCTCCTGCTGTTCGGGGTGCCGTCGTTCGAGCTCGGCACGGCGGCCGCGCGCGCCGCCCTGCCGGAGCGCTACGACCGCGGCGACGTGGTCCTCACCTCGTCGCGGACGGCGCTGTGGGTAGCGGCGGTGGCGACGGCCGATGCGGAGTTGCTGCGCACCGCCGCACTCGACGTGCTGCACCAGCCCTACCGCGCCCCGTTGGTGCCGGGGCTGCTCGACGCCACCGCACGCCTGCGCGCCACCGGCGCCTTCGCCGCGTTCTTGTCCGGTGCCGGCCCGACCGTCGGCGTGGTCACCGACGCCGCCCACCTGGACGCCTGCCGCGCCGTCATGCAGGAGTTCGTCGGTGCGCATGGGACGGTGCTGACGCCGCGCGTGGCCACGGGGTACGCCGTCGAACGGTGCTAGCATCCGCCTCGTGACGCAAGGCGCATCCGCCACGCCAGACGCGCATCGACCCCCGCGCGAGCGGACCGGGGCCGAACGCCCGGACGCCGTCGTGCTCGGCATCGACACCTCGTGCGACGACACCGGCGTGGGCGTCGTGATCGACGGACGCGTGGCGGCGAACGTGGTGCTTTCGCAGACGGCGCTGCACGCGCGCTACGGCGGCGTGGTGCCGGAGGCCGCCAGCCGCGAGCACCTCGAGGTGCTCGACGGCGTCGTCGTCAGGGCGCTGCACGAGGCGGGCGTCACGCTGCCGGAGGTCACGGCGGTGGCGGCGACGCGCGGGCCGGGCCTGATCGGCGCGCTGTTGGTGGGACTGGGGTACGGCAAGGCGTTGGCCTGGGGCCTCGGCGTGCCGTTCGTGCCGGTGCATCATCTGGAGGGGCACCTGGCGGCGGCCGCGGCCGGGGTCGAGCCGCCGTTCGTGGCGCTGATCGCCTCGGGCGGCCACACCGTGCTGTTCCGCGTGGCTGCCTGGGACGACGTCTCCGAGTTGGGGCGCAGCCGCGACGACGCCGCCGGGGAGGCGTTCGACAAGGTCGCGCGTCTGCTGGGCCTCGGCTACCCGGGCGGTCCGGCCCTGGCCCGCCTGGCGGAGTCGGGCGACGATCATGGCGTCGCGTTGCCGTGGCCGATGCAAGGCGCCGACGGCCTGGAGTTCTCCTTCAGCGGCCTGAAGACCGCCGTCGCGTTGCTGCTGACGCGCGAACCGGACGCCGCACCGGCCGACGTGGCCGCCACGTTCGAACGCGTGGCCGTCGGATCGCTCGTCGAGGTCACGTTGCGCGCGGTGGAACGCACCGGGATCCAGCGCGTGGTGGTGGCCGGCGGGGTGGCCGCGAATCGGCGCCTGCGAGCGTCGTTCGACGCGGCCGGCATCGAGGTGCACTTCCCGCCGACCACCCTAGCCACCGACAACGGCGCCATGATCGCGCTGGCCGCGGCCCTGCGGCTGCGGGCCGGCAGCGCGCCTGGCGCCGAGGCCGCCTGGCTGGCCGACGCGGCGCCGTACCTGCCGCTCGCCGGCGGCTCGTAGGCAGCACCGGCGCCGGGGACGCCCGGCGGCAGCGTGGTAGAACGCGGGAGGTGGAGCTCGCGGTCAACTACTCCCCCGCCCTGGCGCGCCTCGTGCACGAGGGTGCCGTCGCCGTCGACCGGGTCAAGGTCCCGGACTGGGACGACCTCGTCTCGGCGGCGCGCGAACTCGGCCCCGTCTACGTGCACTTCCCCTACCAGGCCGGCTCGACCGGCGAGAAGGTCGACGAGGCGCGCGCCACGCAGCTGCTGCGGGACACCGGCACGAGCACCTTGAACCTCCACGTGGCGCCGTCGCAGGGCCGCTTCCCGGACATCGCCATCGACGACGTCGGTGACCCTGCCAAGCGCGCGGTGGTGGACGGGTTGGTGAGCGACGTCGCGGAAGCGCACGCCGTCGCCGCACGCGTCGGGGCGGGCGTCGCGATCGAGAACCTGATCTACCGCGGCTCCGATCGCTCGTTGCTGCGCGCCGGCGTGGAGCCCGAGGTGCTGCGCGCGGTGGTCGAGGCCACCGGCTGCGGTTTGGTGCTGGACGTGTCGCACGCGCGCATCACGGCAGAGGCGCTGGGGATCGACCCGTGGTCGTACCTCGACGCCATGCCGACCGAGGCCCTGCAGGAAGTCCACGTGACCGGCATCCATCGTATCGGCGACGAGTCCAAGGACCACCTGCCGCTCACCGAAGACGACTGGCGCTTCTTCCGGCAGGTCGTGGCGCGGATCGCCGCGGGGGCGTGGGCCGCTCCCGAGATCGTGGCCTTCGAGTACGGCGGAGTCGGGCCGGTGTTCGACTGGCGCAGCGAGCCGGGGGTGCTGCTCGACCAGGTGCCGCGGCTGCTGGAACTGGTGCGGTCCTTAGCGCACGCTTCCCCACAGGCCGGCTAGGTACATCTCCTGGGTCACGACCCCGCGCACCTCCTGGCCGTCGACCACCACCACCAGTTGCTCGTGCGCCAAGACGCGACGCAGGTCGGTGACGGCCACGTCCGACGGCACCTTCACGAGTTCCTCCCAGGACGTGATGCGATCGAAGTGCAGGCCCGTGACGCCCACCGGGACGCCCGCCTCCTGCACGATCACGACGCGGTTCTCGGCCAGCGTCTGCACCACGTGCGAGGCCTCCACCACCGGCACCGCCGCGGCGGCGGAGCCCGCGCTGGGCGGCGCCGACACGCCGAAGCTCAAGAGGGTCGGACTGGGCAGGCGCAGGGCGCTGCGTACGTAGATCAAGGCGATGGAGTACGACACCACGAACAGGGCGCCCTCCAGCACACCGGTCAGGTTGAAGCTCGTGAACCCGAGCCGGCCGCTGCTGCCAAGCAGGTACGACGCGAGCAGGCTGATCAGGAGCGCGAACGCCACGGCGGCGGACGCCCCGAGCAAGGCGGCGATGCGAAGGTCCGACGGGCGTCTCATGGAGTCCTCCGGTGGGGGAAGGGGGCCGGGTCGGTAGGCAGCGTGCGATCCGCGGCGCCGGACGCGGCCGGGCCCGCGGCAACGCCCGAACTGGCGTCGCGTCCCGGCAACGTGTCCAGCACCGTGCCCGGCACGTGCGCGGGGCGGTCGACGTCGGCCGCGATGGCCGCGTCCTGGGTCACGAGGGCGCGCGCCGAGGCGCGCAGCAACCCGCCGACGCGCCGTTCGAGCCGCGCGATGGTGGCGGTGCCGGTCACGAGCGAGACCAGCACGTCCCAGCCGACGATGGCGGCCAGCGCGACGGGGTTCTTGCGGGCGCGATAGACGCGGTCGATCAGCGGCAGCAACCGCGGCACGAGCGAAGCGCGCACGAGCACCAAGTTGCCGCCGGTGAAGCTGCCGTCGCGCAAGCGCACGAACGTCCGGTGCTGGTACGGGAACTGCGCCTCGGCCGCAGCGCGCGGCACCACCGGGTACACCAGGTCGGGAGCCGGATGCGCCAGCCCCTCGGCATCGGCGACGAAGCGGTCGACGATGGCGGCGCTGACCCACGGCACGTCGGCGCCGAGGAGCAGCAGACGCGCATCGGGATCGGCACCGGTGGCCGCGCTAGCGGCCCCGAGGCCGAGCGCTAGTGAGTCGACGAACCGCTCGCCAGCGACCACGCGAACGTCGTAGTACGGCGCGAACTGCGGGGTGGTCATGCCCACGTACACGATGGTGCCCACCGAGTTGCTTGCGCGCAGCGCTTCGAGCACGTACGCGCCCATGGGACGGTTGCCGATGGGCAGCAACGCCTTGGCGACCACACCGGCGTCGCGCGCGATGCGGTCGGTGACGTCGCCGCCGGCGAGCACCACGGCGGTGACCGTCCCGGCATGGCTCATGACGCGATTCTACCGTGCGGGGGCGGCGTTCCCGAGGGCGTTCCCGACGGTGTTCGGGACGATGTTCGCGACGATGCCGCTCCCCGTGACGTGCCGCGCCCGCCGAGGAGCGGCGGGCGCGGCACGAGACGGTCTGTCGGGACTTCTGCGTCGCGCGCCGCACGCGCCACCCAAGGCGCGGTCGCGGGCACGACGCCCCGGATCAGAAGCGGGACTGGCGGACGGTCACCTCGGAGGTACGACCGGCCTGGACGTTGACGGTGGTGACGTAGGTGTTGTACCCGGGAGCGATCACCACGACCTCGTGCACACCCGAAGCGACGTCGCGCAGTTCGAAGCGGCCGCTGCCGCTGGCGATGGTGCCCACTTGCCGGCCGTCGACGAACACCAGCGCGCCGCCGACGTTGGCCTGGACCCGGATCGAGCCGAGTTGCGCCTGCAAGTTCGCGGCCACGCTGCGGTCCTCCCCGTGCCGGGCGCGGAACGACACCGTGGTGCTCTGGTAGCCGGGCAACTCGAAGCGCGCGGTGTAGGTGCCGTCTTCGAAGCGGATGGCTCCGGTGGGCGTGGTGCCTACGTAGCGGTCGTCGACGTAGACGTCGGCGCCGGACGGAGAGCTGGTGAAGCTCACGGTGCCGGGGCGCGCCTGGGCCTCGAGCCGGGCGTTCACGTCGAGCGTCTCCCCGCCGCGCAGGTTCACCGAGGTGGTGTACGGCTCGTAGCCCTCGAGTTCGATCGAGACGCGGTGCGTGCCGGGCCGCGTGCCGAAGCGCAGCGGCGTGTAGCCGATGAACTCGCCGTCGAGGTACACGTCGGCGCCGGACGGCGAGGACGAGAAGCGCAACGTGCCGAACTCGGCTTGCTGCGGGCGGTTGCCGACGTAGTAGAGCGCCGTGTCGGTCACCCAGTCCTGCTGCGGCACGGGGCGCACCACGATGGCGAAGCTCTGGATGAAGCCGGACTCGCCGATGCTGCTCTGCGGGAACATGTCGGACTCGTTCTGGAAGCTCGCCAACGTGCGGGTGTCGAGCTCGGTCTTGCTCGCCACCGCGATCACCTTCGAGAGCCCGCGAGGCGGCGCGATGTTGAACACGTAGCGCGCGCCGGACGGCGGGAAGGTACGGGTCTCACCGGCTCGCAGGTAGTTGTCGGTGTCGTAGCGGTTCGGGAAGATCTGGGTGATCTCGCCGGTGGACTTCACGTCGAACAGGTAGACGAAGCTGGCCTCGGCCGGTCGGACGGAGATGCGGATCTCCTCCCCGATCTGGTAGGACGGGGTGCTGTCGCCGGACGTGTCGCGATCGAGCCAAACGTCCACGCCGAAGCTCGGGCGCGGGTTGACGACGATGGCTTGCGGGCTGACGACGATCCCCTGCGCGTAGGCGACCGGAAGCAGGAAGAGGAGGAACATCAGAAGTCGTTTCATGGTCTGCCCCTTTCTGCCGGAAGCGTAGCACCGG
>CAZACZ010000014.1:6420-45102 GCA_964483695.1 uncultured bacterium
TGGCGCCGCGCGGCGGTCGCCGCCCTCGTCGTGCTGGCGCTGGTCCCGTCCGGGACCGCGCAGCAGGACGCCGCCCTCGACGCCGACACCGTGCTCGAGACCATCTCGCAGGCCGCCGACGCGCTTCAGGACGTCAGCTTCCTGCTCACGGGGCGCCTGGTCGACCCCGACGGCACCACCATCGCGCTCGAGGTCGAGATCCGCGTGATCCCGGACCTCCCGGTCGCGAGCGCGTACATCATCCAGCCGGACGCGCTCGCCGACAACCAGATCGTGCTCGACGGTAACGCGGTCTACAACTACACCTTCCTGACGAACCAGGTCACGGTCTTCGACGCCTCCGACCCCGACGCCCTCGGCGGCTTGCTCCCGACGGGCAAGGACGGTGCCAGCGCCACCATCAGCTTCGACCTCGGCGCCATCTTCGAGGGCTACGTCGCCTCGATCGACGAGGTGTTCGACGGTCCGTACGGCACCACCTACCGCATCCTCTTCACCAACCGCGACCCCGAGGCGATGGTGCTGGACGTGATCGCGTTGGTGCCCACCAGCGACTGGCTGCCGCGGCAACTGCAGTTCCTGCAGTCCGACGGCACGCTGCTGGCCGAACTGAACGCCGAGGACATGCAGATCGACACCGGCCTCGACCCGGCGGAGGTGCGGTACCTGCCCGAGGACGCCGAGGTGATCGACAACCGCGGCAACTAGACGGCGCGACGACCGAGCGGCGAGCGGCTCCTCAGTTCCCGACCATCCGCTCCGGCACCACCGCCTCGTCGAACTCCTCGGCGCTCAGGTAGCCCAGCTTCACCGCCGCCTCCTTGAGCGTCGATCCTTCGCGGTGCGCGGTCTGCGCGATCTCGGCGGACTTGTAGTACCCGATCCGGGTGTTCAGCGCCGTGACCAACATGAGCGAGTTGTCGAGGTGCATGCGGATCCGGCGCTCGTCGGCCTCGATGCCCACGACGCAGTTCTCGCGGAAGCTGGCGCAGGCGTCGGCCAGCAGGTTCGCCGACAGCAGCAGGTTGTAGATCATCACCGGCTTGAACACGTTCAGCTGGAAGTGGCCGTGGGTGCCGGCCACCGCCACGGCGGTGTCGTTGCCGATCACCTGGGCGCACACCATGGTGAGGGCCTCGGCCTGGGTCGGGTTGACCTTGCCGGGCATGATGCTCGACCCCGGCTCGTTCTCGGGTAGCCGGATCTCGCCGATGCCGCAACGCGGCCCCGACCCGAGCAGGCGCACGTTGTTGGCCACCGCCATCAGCGCGACCGCCGCGCGTTTCAGCGCGCCTGACGCCTCCACCACGGCGTCGTGCGCCGACAACGCTTCGAACTTGTCGTCGGCGGAGACGAACGGGTGGCCGGTCAGGTCGGCGATCTTGGCCGCGACCCCCTCGGCGAAGCCGCGCGGCGCGTTCAGGCCGGTGCCGACCGCGGTCCCACCGAGCGCGAGCTCGCGCAGGTGCGGAAGCGATCCCTCGATGGCCTCGATGCTCTTGCGGACCTGGCTGGCGTACCCGCCGAACTCCTGACCGAGCGTGAGCGGCGTGGCGTCCATCAGGTGGGTACGGCCGATCTTCACGACGCCCGCGAACGCACGCGCCTTCTCCTCCAACGCTTGCTGCAACGCCCGCATGGCGGGAACGGTGCGCTCGACGATGGCGCCGTACCCGGCGATGTGCATGGCGGTCGGGAAGGTGTCGTTCGACGACTGGCTCTTGTTGACGTCGTCGTTGGGATGGATCGGCGTCTTGCTGCCGAGCGTGCCGCCCAGCAGCTCGATGGCGCGGTTCGACACCACCTCGTTGACGTTCATGTTCGACTGCGTGCCGGAGCCGGTCTGCCACACCACCAGCGGGAAGTGATCGTCGAGCTTGCCCTCGAGGATCTCGTCGCACACCCGCCCGATGATGTCGGCCTTGTCCTCGGGGAAGTCGGTGAGCTCGGCGTTGGTGATGGCCGCCGCCTTCTTCAGCACCGCGAAGGCGCGGACGATCTCGGTGGGCATGCGTTGCCCGCCGATGCGGAAGTTCTCCAGCGAGCGCTGGGTCTGCGCTCCCCAGTACCGGTCCGCCGGGACCCGCACTTCCCCCAGGGTGTCCTTCTCGATGCGGTACTCCATGGTTCCTCCGTCGTGGCGCCGGCTCGTGCCGAGCGGCGCGCGTGCCCCCATGCTACTCGTCGCCGTCGACCCGCCTCGGCGTTGTCCCGGCCGCGCCTGGTCGAGGCCGCAAGGCGAACCGCAAGGCCGATGCCATGCCGTTGCGCCAGTTGGTCCAGTTGTGCCCGGCGTGGCGCTCGCGCAGCACGGCGTCCTCGCCGCGTGCGGCGAGCGCGGCCGCGACCTTCCGGTTGACGTCGGTGAGCCACTCGATGGTGCCGACCTCGAGGTACCAGCGGCGCGGGGCGTCGGCGCCCGCCTGCAGGCGCTCGAGCAACCACGAGCGTTCGGAGGTGAAGAAGTCGCGCTCCTCGGGGGTGCCAAGGAACGCTCCCGAGAACGCCACCACGGTGCTCGCCAGGTCGGGCCGCTCGAGCGCGACGGTGGCGGAGACGAGGCCGCCAAGGCTGACGCCGAGCCAGACGTGCTCGCCGCCGTCGCCGTAGCGCTGGTGCAGCTCGGGCAGCAGCTCGTCCGTCAGGAACGAGCGGTACGCCGTCGAGAAGCCGTACTCGGTGCGGCGGTCGATCGGCTCGACGAACACGAAGCGCGCCGGCCGCGCCTCGCCGCGCGCGAGCAGCGCCTCGAGCACGAGGTGGATCTTCGCCATCCGGTAGAACGCGATGCCGTCCTGCGCGATCACCCACGGCAGTTCGCTGCCTTCGAAGCCGGCCGGGGTAGCGACGATCCAGCGCCGTGGCTGCCCGCCGAGCGCCGCGCTGGGGAGCCGGCCCCGATCCACCGTTCCCCGCTCCAGGTCGGGGTCGGGGAACGCCAGCGGGTCGGGCCGGTAGCGGGGGCCGAACGCGGCGCTTGCTACCGGGTACCACGGGTTGTCGGCGCGCCGAGGGTTGTCGGGGTCGGCGCGCATCCGCCCCTGCTCGTCGAGGAAGGCGTACTCGAAGTAGACGTCGTCGGGCAGGTCGAGGGTGATGGCGCGCACCTTGCGCGCGTCCACGGCGGCCGGTCGTCGGTCCATGTCGGTGAGGTCGGAGACGACGTGCCTCGCCCAGTCGGGCACGCCGATGCGCAGGTCCATGGCGCGAGTCTACCCGCGCTGGACGCGCGCGGGCACCGTCCTGCAGGCGTCGGCGCCGACCGCAGGGAGCGGCGCCGACGCGCGACGCAGGGCGAACGGCCCCGCCCGTGCGCCGCCGCGGGCTTGGTATCCTCGCCGCCATGACGCGTCATCCATACGACCTCGTTCCCTTGGACCAGCTGCGCGCGCGGCCGGGCGCGAAGTGGAAGGTCTTCCCCGACGACGTCCTGCCGTTGTGGGTGGCCGAGATGGACTTCCCGCTGGCGGACGCCATCGTCGACGCGGTGCGCGCCCGTTTGGATGCCGACGACCTGGGGTACCCCATGCCCGAAGGGCTCCCGGGCCTGCGCGAGGCGGTGGTCGGGCGGTACGCCGAGCGCTTCGGCGTGACCTTCGCGCCGGACCACGTGGCGCTCACCGGCAGCACCGGCATCTCGCTGAACCTTGCCGCCCGCGCCTTCGCCGGCCCGGGGGACGAGGTCCTGCTGCTGACGCCGCTCTACCCCCCGTTCAAGCGCGCCGTCGAGACCGCCGGGCGCGTCCCCGTCGAGGTCCCGCTCGCGCTCGGCGCGGCCGGGTACGCCATCGACATGGACGCGTTGGAGGCGGCGGTCACGCCGGCTTCGCGCGTGCTGATGCTGTGCAACCCCCACAACCCGGTCGGGCGCGTGTTCACCCGCGCCGAGGTCGAGGCGCTGGCCGCGTTCGCTTTGCGCCACAACCTCTGGGTGGTCTCCGACGACCTCCACGCCGACTTGATCTTCGAGGGGCGGCACCACCCCATCGCCGGCGTCGACGCCGAGATCGCGCAGCGCACCGTCACCCTCTACGGCCCGTCGAAGGCGTTCAACGTCCCCGGCCTCAAGATCTCGTTCGCCCTCAGTAGCAACAAGGCGCTGCTGGAGCGACTCATGGCACCCGGCGCCGGCCTCCTGAGCTCGCCGAACGTGGTGGCCCAGGCCGCCACCATCGGCGCCTTCCGGCACGGCGGAGCTTGGCTCCAGGACACGGTGGCCTACCTGTCCGCGAACCGCGCCCGTGTCGGCGAGGTCGTCGCGGGTCTGGCGGCCGTCGGCTACCACCCGCCGCAGGGCACCTACCTGGCGTGGCTCGACCTGCGCCGCACCGACTTGGGCGAGAAGCCCGCCGCTGCCCTGGTGGAGCGCGCCAAGATCGGTCTCAACGAAGGGGCCGACTTCGGTCTGGGCGGGGCAGGCTTCGCCCGACTCAACTTCGCCACGCCGCGCCCGGTTCTCGACGAGGCGCTCGAACGCCTCGCGCGCGCGCTGGCGTGAACCGTCCGGCACCGTTGGCATGAGCATCGCCACGCTGCGCTTGCCGCCGGCGCTCGAGGGGGCGCTGGCCTCGGGGCACCCGTGGGTGTACCGCAACCACCTGCCTCACCACGCCCTGCAGCGCGGCGACATCGTCCGCGTGGAGGCCGGCCGCGTCGTTCGCTACGGCATCTACGACGACCAAGGAGCCATCGCGCTGCGCTTGTTCGGCGCCGTCCTGCCGGACGACGCGCTGGTCGCGGAGCGGGTGGACGCGGCGTTGGCGCTGCGGCGCGGCATGCTCCACGCAGAGCACGACGCCTACCGCCTGGTGAACGGCGAAGGCGACTTCCTCCCCGGCATCGTGGTGGACCGGTACGGCCGGTACGCCATCGTCAAGTCGTACGCCGCGGGCCTGGCGCGGCTCCTGCCGGCCGTGGCGAAGCGCATCGGGTCGTCGTTGCGGCTCAAGGGCGTTGCCCTGCGCCAGGAGGCGCCGGAGGGGGACGAAGGAGCGACGCTCACCGCGCTGTGGGGCGAGTTGCCGCCGCCCGAGGTGACGGTGCGCGAGCACGGCCTCGCCTTCGTGGCCGACCTGCGCTTCGGCCAGAAGACCGGTCTGTTCCTCGATCAGCGCGACAACCGGGCGCTCGTGCGCGACGTGAGCGCCGACCGCACGGTGCTCAACCTGTTCGCCTACAACGGTGGCTTCAGCGTCTACGCCTTGGCGGGCGGGGCGGTCTCGGTCCACAGCGTCGACGTCTCCTCGGCCGCGCTGGAGGCCGCCGAGCGCAACGTGCGCGCCAACGGCTTCGACGGCGCGCGCCATACGGTCGAGACCGCCGACCTGTTCGAGGCGTTGCCGACGTGGGCCGGCGCGCGCCCGGGGTACGGCTTGGTGGTGCTCGACCCGCCGTCGCTGGCGAACGCCGCGGCGCAGCGTCGACGGGCGCTGCGCGCCTACCTGCGGCTCAACCGCGACGCCATGCGCCTGGTGGAGCCGGGTGGGCTGCTGGCCACCGCTTCGTGCACGGCGCAAGTAGCGCCGGAAGCGTTCAAGGAGATGCTGGCCGAGGCCGCCCGCGCTGCCGAGGTGCGGGCGCAGGTGGTGGCGGAGCGCGGGCATGCGGCCGACCACCCGGTCCCCACCAGTTTCCCCGAGGGGCGCTACCTGAAGTTCGTGGTGGTGCGGATCCTGCCGGCCTAGGCGCGCGGCGTGGCGTCGTCGATGCCACCGCGCGCGGCGTCGTCGATGCCGCTGGGCGTGGCGGCGTGACGCTCTACCCAGGCGAGCGTCTCGGCCCGCACCCGAGCAGGCACCCCGCTGCCCGGCGGTTCGTGGTGCAGTTCGTGGTAGCCCCCGGGGATGGTCACCAGGTGAACCGCCGACGACGCACGCGCGAGCGCTCGACTCCCGTCCACGTGCGCCACGCGGTCCTCCTCGCCGTGCAGCACCAGGGTCGGCACCCGCAGGCCGGGCGCGGCCGCCAGCAACTCCTTGCCGCCGGCGTCGAGCGTGACCGCCGACCGCGCCGGCACCGCGCCGTGGTGCACCAGGGGGTCGGAGCGGTAGCGCGCCACCTCGGCTTGATCGCGTGAGATGGCGCCGGCGTCGATCCACACCGCCGGAGCGCGCGGCAGGGTCCGGGCGAGCGCGTAGCCCAGCGGCCGGACCCACGCGGGACGCCGGGCGCCGTCGACGAGGAACGGCGCGCTCAGGGCCAGCGCGGCCAACGACGCGGCGTGCCGCAGCGCCAGCTGGAGCGCGATCGCGCCGCCCATGCTGTGGCCGAAGAGCGTGATGGCCGCCCCCGGATGCTCCTCCTTGGCGCGGTCGACCAGCGCGGCCACGTCCGCCACGAAGGTGGCGTAGTCGGGCACGAACGCTCGGGGGCCGGGGCTACGGCCGTGGCCGCGCAGGTCGAGGGCCCACACCGCAACGCCCTTGCCGGACGCCTCGGCCGCCAGCCCACCGTGGCGCTCGGCGTGCTCCGCCAGGCCGTGCACGATCACGACCTGCGCACGCGGCCGCTCGACCGGCCAGCGGTAGAGGGCGAGGCGGGCGCCGTCGGGCCGGACGAGCTGGTCGCGCTGCGGCTCGGTCATGGCGAACGTCAGCCGTGCTCGGGGCCGGGCGCATCGGGCTCGAGCGTCACCGTCACCTCTTCCATCACCGGGTTGGAGAGCACGTCGGCGGCGATCTGGTGAAGCTGCGCCTCGACGTCGGCGCCCGCCCCGCGCAAGGTGAGTTCGATGCGCTTGCCGATGCGCAAGCCGGCGACGTTGTCGTGACCGAGCCGGTGCAGCGTGGCCTCCACCGCCCGCCCCTGCGGGTCGAGGATGGAGCGCTTGAGCATCACCTCGACGACGGCGTGGTGCACGTCGGCCGCAGCGCCGTGGGCGGCGCCGTGCCCTTCGCCGTGCGCGAGGAAGGCAGGCGCCGCGTGAGCTTCGCCGTGGCCGTGGTCGTCGTGGGGCTCCGGCACCTCGGCCAGAACGCGCCGGAGCACCTCCTGGTACGCCTCCTCGACGTTGCCGAGGTCGCGCCGGAAGCGGTCCTTGTCGAGCCGTTCGCCGCTCTCGGCGTCCCACAGCCTGCAGGTGTCCGGGCTGATCTCGTCGGCCAGGACGATCTGCCCGTCGGCGGTGCGGCCGAACTCGATCTTGAAGTCCACCAGCTCGAGGCCGCGCGCGGCGAAGAACGGGACGAGCGCGTCGTTGACGCGGCTGGCGAGGTCGAACAACGTCTCCAGCTCGTCGGGCGTGGCGAAGCCGAGCGCCACGGCTGCCGCGTCGTTGATCGGCGGGTCGGACAGGGCGTCGGACTTGTAGCACCACTCGATGACGATGGGGTCGAGGTCGACGCCTTCCTCCACGCCGTACCGCTTGGCGAAGCTGCCGGCGGCGCGGTTCCGCACGATCACCTCGAGCGGGACGATGGTCACCGCACGCACCAGCTGCTCGCGGTCCGAGAGCTGCCCAACGAAGTGCGTCGGCACGCCGGCGTCCTCGAGGTAGCGGAACAACCGAGCGGACACGGCGTTGTTCACCACGCCCTTGCCCTGGATGGTGCCGCGCTTCTGCGCGTTGAAGGCCGTGGCGTCGTCCTTGTACTCGACCACGTAGAGCCCGGGATCGTCGGTTGCGAAGACCTTCTTGGCCTTGCCTTCGTAGCGCATGGCGGCGCGGCGGGGAGCGTTCACGCCTGGGATGATAGCAGGCGCCCCGGTCATGCCGGCGGCTGGAAGCGGGCGAAGATGGCGTCGACGTGGCGCAGGTACCAGCCCGGGTCGAACGCCTCGGCGAGCGCCTCGTCCCCGAGCACGTTGCCGGGGTCCTGGCGCAGCAGCTCGCGGAGGTGGACGCCGGTCTCCCAGCAGCGCAGGCTGGCGCGCTGCACCACCTCGTAGGCGGCCTCACGAGCCAGGCCCGCCTCGATCAGCTTGTGCAGCACGCGTTGCGAGTACACCAAGCCGTGCAGCGCGTCGAGGTTCTCTGCCATCCGCGCCTCGTCCACCACCAGGGCGTCGAGCACCCCGCGAAGGCGCCGTAGGGCGTAGGAGGCGAGGGTGGTGGTGTCGGGCAGGATCACGCGCTCGACCGACGAGTGGCTGATGTCGCGCTCGTGCCACAGCGCCACGTTCTCGAGGGCCGCTTGCAGGTTGCTGCGCATGAGCCGCGCGAGACCGGTCAGGTTCTCGCTGGCGATCGGGTTCTTCTTGTGCGGCATCGACGAGGAGCCGGTCTGGCCCTTGGCGAACCCCTCCTGCGCTTCGCGCACTTCGCTGCGCTGCAGGTGCCGGATCTCCAGCGCGACGCGCTCGATGCTGGTGCCGACGATGGCCAACGCGGCCAGGACCTCGGCGTGCCGGTCGCGCGCCACCGTCTGGTTGGTGACGGGGTCGGCCGTCAGCCCTAGGCGCGCCGCCACGCGCTCCTCCACCATCGGCGGCACGTGGGCGTAGGTGCCGACCGAGCCCGACAGCATCGCCACCGCGATGACGTCGCGGGCGCGCGCCAAGCGCGCTTCGTCGCGGGCGAAGGCGGCGTCGAAGTTGAGGAACTTCAGTCCGAACGTCATCGGCTCGGCATGGATGCCGTGGGTGCGGCCGATGCACGGGGTGTGGCGGTAGCGCCAGGCGATGGCGGACAGTGCGCCGCGCACCGCCCGCAGGTCGGCACCGATCAGGTCGAGCGCGCGCGTCAGCAGCAGGTTCTGCGCCGTGTCCACCACGTCCGTGCTGGTGAGCCCGTAATGGACGAAGCGCGCGCCGTCGCCCAGGCGCTCGGTGAGCGCGCGGGTGAACGCGACGATGTCGTGGCGCGTCTCGGCCTCGATGGCGGCGACGCGCGCCGCGAACGCGTCGTCGAGCGGCCGCTCGGCAGCCGCGGCACGGAGGGCCGCCGCGGTGCCCGGCGGGATCTCGCCCAACTCCTCCCATGCCTCGGTGGCTGCCAGCTCCACCTCCAGCCAGGCGCGGTACCGCTCCGCCTCGCTCCACAGCCGGCGCATCTCCGGCGTGCCGTAACGCTCGATCATGCCCGGAAGCTACCACGCGCTCCGGCGTCCGCCCTCCGGCCCACGGGACGCCGCTCGTGGCCGCCCGGGGACGCTCACCATGCCCCCCCGGCAGCGGCCCAGCAGCGACCGAAACGGGGGTTCTGGGATGGTAGACTCACCCGTCAGGCCCGCGCACCGTTCGCGGCCCGCGTTCCCTCGAGTCGGCACATGCCCAGGCAGTCGGGCCGCCTCGCCCGCCGCGGGCGGTCGTGGGTCCAGGAGGTCACGTTGAACGAAGGTCAGGTCGTCCCGGTCCCGATCACGGACGAGATCAAGACGAGTTTCATCAACTACGCCATGTCGGTCATCGTCGACCGCGCGTTGCCCGACGTGCGCGACGGCTTGAAGCCCGTGCAGCGGCGCATCCTCTTCGCCATGCATCAGATGGGCCTGGCGTCGAACCGCAAGCACTCCAAGAGCGCGGGCGTGGTCGGCGAGGTCATCGGCAAGTACCACCCGCACGGCGACCAGGCGATCTACGACGCCATGGTGCGCCTGGCGCAGGGTTGGAACCTGCGCTACCCGCTGGTCGATGGCCAGGGGAACTTCGGCTCGATCGACGGCGACCCGGCAGCGGCCTACCGCTACACCGAGGCGCGCCTGACGACCGTGGCCGAAGCGATGCTGGCCGACATCGACAAGGAGACCGCCGACTTCAAGGAGAACTTCGACGGCACGGTGCAAGAGCCGACGGTGCTGCCGTCTGCCGTGCCCAACCTGCTGGTGAACGGCGCCGCCGGCATCGCCGTCGGCATGGCCACCAACTTGGCGCCGCACAACCTCGCCGAGATCGTCGACGGCTTGGTGGCGATGATCGACAAGCCCGACCTCCCCACCGACGAGCTCCTGCGCTACATCCAGGGCCCCGACTTCCCTACCGGCGGCATCGCGGGGCGCGACGGCATCCGCCAGGCCCTGGAGACGGGCCGCGGCAGCATCCGCGTGCGTGGCCGGGCGCGCATCGAGGATCGCAACCAGCGCGCGTCCATCGTCGTCACCGAGATCCCGTATCAGGTCAACAAGACCTCGCTCATCCAGACGGTGGCGCAACTGGTGCGCGCCAAGAAGATCGAGGACATCTCCAACATCCGCGACGAGTCCGATCGTCAGGGGATGCGCATCGTCTTCGAACTGAAGCGCGGCAGCGTGCCCGAGTTGGTCCTCAACCAGCTCTACAAGTACACCCAGCTGCAGTCGACGTTCGCGGTGAACAACGTGGTCATCGTCGACCAGGCGCCGCGGCTCCTGTCGATGCGCGAGATGCTGCGCCTCTACCTCGACCACCGCGCCGAGGTCGTGCGCCGTCGCAGCGAGTACGAGCTGCGCAAGGCGCGCGAGCGCGCCCACATCCTCGAGGGCTACCTCATCGCGCTCGACAACCTCGACGCCGTCATCGCCCTGATCCGCTCCTCCAAGGACGGCCCCGAAGCGAAGGCCGCGCTCATGCGCGAGTTCTCCCTGAGCGAGCCCCAGGCCCAGGCCGTCCTCGACCTGCGGCTGCAGCGCCTCACCGGCCTCGAGCGCGAGAAGATCCAGGACGAGTACCGCGACCTGCAGGAAGAGATCGCGCGCCTCGAGCTCATCCTGGGCGAGCAGGTCGAGCTCTGGCGCGTCATCCGCACCGAACTGCTGGACGTCAAGAAGCAGTTCGCCGACCCGCGCCGCACCCAGATCACCGACCTCTCCGACGACATCGGCAAGGAAGACCTCATCGCCGAGGAGAACGTCGCCGTGACCCTCACCCGCGGCGGCTACATCAAGCGCACGCCGCTCACCAGCTACCGCGCGCAGGCGCGCGGCGGCCGCGGCGCCACCGCGCAGCGCGCCAAGGACGACGACGTCAACTCGATCCTGTTGGTGGGCAGCACGCACGACTTCCTGCTCTTCTTCACCGACCGTGGCCGCGTCTACCGCGAGAAGATCTACGACCTCCCGGAAGCCGACCGCGCCGCCCGCGGCAGCCACATCCGCAACATCCTGCCGCTGGCCGAGGACGAGAACGTCCAGACCGTGCTGGCGCTGAAGGACTTCGACCAGGACGGCACCTTCGTCTTCGCCACGCGCCAGGGGCTGATCAAGCGCACCGCCATCCGCGAGTACGGCAACATCAACGCCGCCGGCCTGGTCGCGATCAACCTGCTCGACGGCGACGAGCTGGTCGCGGTCCGTATCACCCTGGGCGACGCCGACATCGTGCTGGGCACGCGCGACGGCCAAGCCATCCGCTTCGCCGAGGAGGAGGTGCGTGACACCGGACGCGCCACCCAGGGCGTGATCGGCATCCGCTTGCGCAAGGACGACGTCGTGGTGAGCCTCGCCGTCATCCCCGCCGCCGACCAGGATGTCGCCGAGTTGCTGAGCGTCACCGAGGGCGGGCTGGGCAAGCGCACCGCGGTCGGCGAGTTCCCGCGCCAGGGGCGCGGCGGGCAGGGCGTCATCGCCCACCGCCTGACCGACCGCACCGGCAGGATGGTGAACCTCAGCCCGATGCTCGGCTCCGAGGAGTTGTTCGTGCTGTCCGAGCACGGCATCCTGATCCGCACCGGCGTCGACCAGGTCAGCAGCTACGGCCGCGCCTCCCAAGGCGTGAACGTGATGCGCGTGGGCGAAGGCGACCGCGTGGTGGCGGCCATGGTGATGCCGAGCGACGAGGAGCTGGCCGAGAGCTGAGGGACTCGCCGGAGGGGACGGGAACCGCAGGCGGCTTGGTATCATGCCCCGCGATGCCCGTCCCCATCCTGGTCGACTGCGATCCGGGCCACGACGACGCGCTGGCGCTGCTGATGGCCGCTCGCCGCGCCGAGCTCGTGGCCGTCACCACGGTCAGCGGCAACGCTCCCCTGAAGAGCACCTTGCGCAACGCCTTGGTCACGCTGCAGGTGGCCGGCATCGAGGTTCCGGTGCACGCCGGCGCCGACCGCCCCCTGGTGCAACCGCCGCGGCACGCCGCCTTCATCCATGGCGAGAGCGGCCTCGACGGGCCCGAGCTTCCTACGCTCGAACGCGTGCCGTCGGCCGTCCCCGCCGTGCGCGCCATCCTCGATGCCGCAGAGCGCCACGACGGCCTCTGGCTGGTGGCCACCGGGCCCCTCACCAACGTGGCGCTCGCGTTGCGTCAGGAGCCGGGCCTGGCGCGGCGCCTGCGCGGGATCAGCGTGATGGGGGGCTCGTTCACTGCCGGCAACGTCACCGCGGTCGCCGAGTTCAACATCTGGGCCGACCCCGAGGCGGCCGCCATCGTGTTCGACGCCGGCGCCCCGCTGCTCATGGCGGGGCTCGACGTCACGCACCAGCTAAAGATCGACGAGACGCGCATCGCGCGCATCCGCGCGCAGGGCGGCGCGGCCGCCACCTTCTCCGCCGACCTCCTGACCTACTACTGCCGCGCCTACCAGCGTGCGTTCGGCGGTGCGGCGGCGGGTCCGCTGCACGACCCCTGCGCCGTGCTGGCGGTCACCGACCCGGAGCTGTTCCAGCTCGAGGAGCGGCACGTGGCCGTCGAGCTGACCGGGACGCACACCCGGGGCATGACGGTGGTCGATCGTCGCGGCGGCGGGCGCGGGGCGGCGGCCAACGCCCAGGTCCTCACGCACATCGACCACGAGCGCGCGTTCGACGCCGTGCTGGACGCCGTCGCACCGGCATGACGTGGCACCGAGGCGAACGCCAGAGGAGGGAGGAGACGCCGTGATGATCGAGTTCCACCACGTCACCAAGACGTACCCGCGGACCCACACCCACGCCTTGAAGGACGTCGACTTCCGCATCGACAAGGGTGAGTTCGTGTACGTCACGGGCCACTCCGGCGCCGGCAAGTCGACGCTGCTGGCGTTGATGCTGCGCCGCATCGTCGCCACCGAGGGCTCGGTCCACGTCGCCGGCTACGACGTGGCGCGGCTGCGCGAGTCGCGCCTCCCCGCGCTCCGGCGCAGCATCGGCATGGTCTTCCAGGACCACCGCCTGCTCGACCACCTTTCGGCGATGGAGAACCTGACCTTCGCCTTGCGCGCCGTGGGGGGACGTGGCAACCACGAGCAGCGCGCCCTGCAGGCGCTGCGTCAGGTGGGGCTGGCCCACAAGCGCAAGGCGTATCCCATCGAACTGAGCCTGGGCGAGCAGCAACGCGTGGCGATCGCGCGCGGGCTGGTCACCGACGCCCCGTTGCTCCTCGCCGACGAGCCCACCGGCAACCTCGACCCGGACACGGCGATGGAGATCCTCGAGTTGCTGAACGACATCAACCTACGCGGCACCACCGTGCTGGTAGCGACGCACGCACGGGAGTTGGTGGACCGCTTCAAGCGCCGCACGCTGGTGCTGCGCAACGGCGAGTTGGTGCGCGACGACGACCACGGCGGGTACTCGCTGTAGACCGGCGGCGCTTGGCGCCCGACCGGCCGGTGCCTCAGAGTTGCATCACGCTGTAGTCGAGGCGGTCCTCGTCGAGCAGCATCTCGAGGAACTGCAGTTGCCCCAGCGCATCGATCATCGCTAGGGCGTGCTCGCGGTCGAGGTAGATGCCTTCCTTCATCACGGTGTGCCCGTAGACGCCGAAGCGGTGGCCCGCCTGACGCACCAGCTCCGGCTTGGTGAACCACCAGCGCTTGGTGTCGGGGTCGTGATAGAAGAAATCGTCGAACACCTGCATCCCCGGGAGCGGTCCGGCGTGCGCGAACTGCACCCCGTGGAACACCACCTCCCGCGGCATGGCAAGGAACCAGGTGCGCAGGTCGTCGGGGATGGCCACGCCGCCCTTGGACTCGTCGAACTCGACGTGCTGCAGGCCGCCGCGGGTGGCGAGCTCGTACCGGTGGTCGAGCGCCGCTTCGTCGTGGTTGCCGAGGATGACGTGGACGTTGCCGCCGGCCTGGTCGACGTAGCGCTTGAAGCGGTACAACTCGCGGATCTGCGCCTTGGCGGCGCGCCTCAGGTGATCGGGGTTGCTGGGATCGTACGGTTCTTCGCCCACGGCGTTGGCGTAGGCGCGTTCGTCCTTGTAGTGCACCAGGTCGCCGACGCACACCACCTGATACCGGCCCTCGGCCACCGCCGGTGTCGGCTCGAGCGCCGGGGTGCACGCGGCCGCCGCCTTCAGCACCCGCCACACCTCGGGCCACTGGCCATGCACGTCGCCGAGCGCGATGACCTTGATCATGCCGGCACGGCCCCGCGCCTCACGACACCGCCGCGCCCTTCTCCAGCAGCAGCGCGCGGAGCTTGCCGTACAGCTCGCGCGACGCTTCCGGTGTGCTGCCGTAGCCTTGGTAGCGCACCACCAGCAGGGCCGCCTCCTTGCCGAGGCCCTCGTCCTTCAGACGGTCGATCAGACGCTCGATGACCTGATGCGCGCCCTGGCCGCGGCCCGCCTCCTGCGCCGCAGCGGCGCCGTCCACGGCAAGCGCGCCTGCCGCCGCGGCGATGCCCGACCCCTCCTCCGCCGCGCCCGCTTGCGGTGCGCGCGACGCCTCGGGTCCGGCGAACACGGCGCCCTCGAGCTCGGGGAGATGGAGCGGCTCGCCCGCGTCGACGTCGTACTCGACCCAGTAGGCCGCGTCCTGCGCCACCGGCGGCCGCATACCCAAGCGCAGCGCCGCCTCCGACAACGCTTCGTCGGCGAAGCGCGCGGGGTCCACCTCGGGCCCGTGACGGACGCGCACCACCGCGGCGCGCGTGACGCCATCCACCGTCAGGTTGCCGACGAGTGCGTCGGCGCCCAAGGCAGCGAGTTGGAACGACCAGCCGGCGGGCCCGACGACCTCGTCGAGACGCGCCACCACGGCCACGGCCGAGACCATCGGGGCCATCCGCGCCAGTGCGCCACCTTCGTCCACTTCGGCGACGCGCCAGGCGAGGGCATCGTGGGAGAACGGAGCAGCGAGACGTGCCCACGGTTCGCGCGACATCGAGCCACTATAGCAACGACGCTTCGACGCGGACGGGGCGTTCCAGGCAGCGACGGGTGCACGCCGGGTGCGTGCGCCGCGTGCGCCGGCGCGGCCAGGACGAAGACGGCGCCCGAGGGGGACGGGGCGCTTGCGGTAAGGTGGTCGCATGGCACGACGCCACGCAGTCTTCGCTGGTGAGGTTCCGCGCCCGCGGTGCCGCGGGGCGTACCTCCGCAACCTCCTCGCAACGCTCGCCTTGCTGACGGTGCCGATGGTCGCCGTGGCCCAGCAAGCGCCCGCCATGGCCTCGGACGCTCCCATCATCGCGCTGGACGCCTTCGATCACGTGGTAGGCGACACCTTCACGCTGCGGGCGGAGCACCTCGACCCCGGTGGCGCGTACCGCGTCACGTTGACGCCGCCCGAGGGCGCGGAGGCACCCTCGGCGCCGCTCGTCACCCTCGTCGACGCCGATGCCAGCGGCGCGCTGACGTACCGGGCGCAGCTCGACCGCGCCGGTTCGTGGCGCGTCACCGTCGCCGGAGCGCGCATCGACGTCACCCTGACGCTGCCGGTGCGGAGCCCGACCGAAAGCGTGCAGGACACCACCCCGGCGCCTCCCGAGACGACCGAGGCGACGCCGACCGAACCCACACCGACCGAGCCCACGCCGACCGAACTCACGCCGTCCGAATCGACCGAACCGGCGCTGCCGGCGACGACCGAGCCCACGCCGTCCGAGTCGACAGAACCCACGCCGTCCGAGCCGACCGAACCGGCGCCCGGCGCGACGCCGACGCAACCCGTCACGCCGCCGGTCCGCCGAGCTCCGACGTCGGCTACCCCGCCGAGCGTGTCCATCAGCGCCGGGGACGTGGTGGCGGTGTCCGCGGGGGTGGAGGTCTGGCGCCTCTCGTTCCCGCCCGCCAGCGGTGAGACCGTCGGCGTGGTGCAGGACGGCGGAAGCGTCTACGTCGGTCATGGCAACCACCTGCTGGTGATCGACGCGGCCACCGGCACGGTAGCCACGCGGTACCGGCTCCCTGCCGCCATCACGGCGCTTCGCCCGCCCGAGGCGGATGCGGGGACGACGACGCTCGAAGCCACCGTGCGTTACGGCAGCGGCGACGTGGAGACGCTCTCCGTCACGCCGGACGGCCCGCAGGCGACGACGACGTTCGACCCGACCGAACCAGCGCTCTACGGCTGGCTGCGCGCCGAGGCGCAAGTCGACGACCCGGCCGCCCGACTCGCGCAAGACCCGACCAACCCGTGGCTCTACTACGAGGCAGCCGTCGACGAGCCGGCCCGAGCGAACACCCTGCTCGCGGGAGCACAGGCGCATGCGGTGACGTTCTACGAGCGGGCGCAACTGGCCAGGGCGTTCCTGCGCCTGCCCGAGAAGCGCGCCGACCTCGCCGCAGAGGCGATGGACGGTGCCCTCGAAGACTTCGTCGCGCGCGGGTACCGTCCCGAGACGCTGGTCGACCAGGAGCTGGCCGAAGCCTACGGGTTCCCGCTGGGAGCGCTGCGGGCCGCGCTGGCGCGCGGCGACCTGAGCGACGCCACGTTCTGGGGCGAGTGGGTCTACGCGATCTCGTCGCCGGCGGTGCCGGCCACCCAGGAGGGCCTGCGCGAGCTGTCGCGCGACCTGCGTGCCGGCGGCCGCGCCGACGAAGCGTCGTTGTGGCGCACCCGCGCCGACGAGGGCGGGCGGTTCGACCTCGCCACGTCCGTCCGCAGGGCCGCCGTCGCGCTCGGGAACACCGGCTGGTACGGCGTCGTCGCGCTGCTGGTGGCCATCTTGGCGATGCACCTCACGCTGCTCGCCAAGTACTGGCGCCCGCAGACCCTGATGCTCCGCCAGCGGCGCGAATCCGGCGGCAAACCCGGGGCGGTGCCGCGCCTGTTCGCCATGCGCTACGCCACCATCACCGAGAAGCTCGTGATCGTGCTGCTGTTCGCTGCCGCCCTGGTGCTGGTCGCGCTCCACGGCTGGGTGCGCACCGGCGATGACCTCCCGGTGGCGTGGGGGAGCGGAGCGTTGACCTCGGAGCCGGCGCGCGTCGCGCTGGAGGACCTCGACGAGACACGACCCGACGCCTGGTTCGTGCGCGGCTACGCCGCGCAGCTGGCCGGCGACGAGGCGTCCGCCCGCGCCGACTACCTGCGGCTCGGCGACGATCCCGACGCGCTCAACAACCTCGGCGCGCTCGACGACGACACGGCGCTCTTCGAACGCGCGTTGGAGCTCGAGCCGCGCCATCCGCAGGCGTCGTTCAACCTGCGCCAGGGCGCCAACCCTTCGCCGCTGCTGGCGCGTTACGCGCCCGACGCGCCGGCGTTGGTGCCGGTCGACGAAGCGCGGCTTCGCAGCGCCGTGGCGGGCAGCTTCCAGAGCGCCCTCGGGCAGGCGTTCCGCAACCCGTGGCAGGCGTTGGTCGGGGCCCCCGGCGTGCGCATGCCGCACTGGGTGTGGCTGGTGCTGGTGGTGCTGTTCCTCGCTTGGGTGGCGATCAGCGTGATCTGGCTGGTGGTGCCGCGACCGCGCTTGGCGCGTAGCGCCCCGCGCACCTTCACCTACCACCTGCTGGCGCTGCTGCTTCCCGGCAGCGGCCTGGCCGACGAGCTGTGGGGCGTGCTGCTGCTCGTGCCGTGGGCGATCTTCGGCACCGACGCGCTGCTCCACCTGCTGCCGCTCGGCGCCGAACCGACCATGGCGCTGCGCGCCGACCTCATCGCGCTGGGCGTGCTGTACGTCCTCAACCTGGTGGCCTTCGTGGTCGAGTTCGGCTCCTACCGCAGAAGGATGCAGGAGCTGACGCGCCAGCATCCGGAGACGGCGCTGGCGTACGGCATGCGTGTGCCGGAGGCCCCGCCGCAACCATGACCGCCCGGCCCGCCGGGGTGCGCGCGCACGACGCGCCGCACCCCGGCGAGCGCAACGCCTCCGCCACGGTCGGTTCCTTGTGGGTCGCGCTGGCCGCGCTCCTGTGGGCGCTCCTCGGGGTGTTCTCGAAGCGTCTGCTGGTGGCCGGCATCCCCCCGACCGAGATCGCCTTCTGGCGCGCCACCCTGGGCGGGACGCTGTTCCTGGTGCATGCCGCCCTCGCCGGTCGGCTCCGGATCCAACGGCGCTCCGACGCGTTGGCGTTCGTGGCGTTCGCGCTGGTCGGCGTGACGCTGTTCTACACCGCCCTCAACCTGGCCATCGAAGCCGGCGGCGTGAGCCTGGCCTTCGTGCTGCTGTACAGCGCGCCCGCGTTCGTGGCGGTGCTGGCGGCGCTGCTGCTGGGCGAACGGCTGACGCTGCACAAGAGCGCGTGGGTGGCCGTCTCCATAGCCGGGGTGGCGCTCGTGGCGCGCGCGGGCGGCGGCGGTGCTCAGGTGGGCTTCGCCGGCGTCGCCTGGGGGCTCGTCGCTGGGCTCTCCTACGCCAGCTACTACCTGTTCGGCAAGTGGATCCTGCTGCGCTACGCGCCCGTCACCATCTACGCCGTGGTGTTGCCGCTGGGGGCGTTGGGGCTCGTGCCGCTGGTGCACTTCGAGGCGCTTCGCCTCGCGACGCCCGCGCTATGGCTCGACCTCGGGCTGATGGCGCTCTTCTCCACCTACCTCGCCTACCTGGTCTACTACACCGGCCTTCGCCGCACCGAGGCCTCGCGCGCCGTGCTGGTGGCCACCATCGAGCCGGTCGCCGCCGCGCTGCTGGCGGCGTGGCTGTTCGGTGAGCGTCTCGGTGCGTGGGGGTACCTCGGGGCCGCGCTGGTGCTGCTGGCCGCCGCGGCGTCCTCGCTGCCGGTGGGGCGCGGCGCCGCTCGAGGCGCGCGACCGCCTGCGCCATGAGCGTCACGGACCGGCCCGACGAAGGCTCGCTCGCCGTGCCTTGACCGACCCCGGGGCCGGTGCTATCGTTGCAACGTTATCGGCGCGCATGCATACGCTTGCGTCGTACTAGCACCCGCCCGTGTGCGCCGGAACGAGAACCGATGAGCATGACCCGGACCCACCCCGTTTCCCGCCGAATCCGACGTCGCTGAGCCGCTCGCGACGGTGAACGCTCGCGCGTGCCGTCGTCGCGGGCGGCTTCGTGCCTTGCCGACGCCGGCGAGCACGGGAACGAGGTTGGCCCCAGCGTGGGCCGCGGTCCGGGTCGTGGTTTGCAGGAGGAGCCCATGAGCAGCACCCCGTCGAACGTCAAGAAGGTCGTCCTAGCCTACTCGGGTGGTCTGGACACCTCGGTCATCCTGCACTGGATCAAGGCCACCTACGGCGCCGAGGTGGTGGCGTTCACGGCCGACATCGGCCAGGGGGAGGAGGTCGAGGAGGCACGCTCGAAGGCGCTCCGCACCGGCGCGAGCGCGGCGTACGCCGTCGACCTGCGCAAGGAGTTCGTCGAGGAGTTCGTCTTCCCGGTGCTGCGTGCCGGTGCGGTGTACGAGAGCTCGTACCTGCTCGGTACCTCGTTCGCCCGTCCCCTGATCGCCCGCCAGATGGTGACCATCGCCGAGCAGGAAGGTGCCGACGCCGTCGCCCACGGCGCCACCGGCAAGGGCAACGACCAGGTGCGCTTCGAGCTCTCCGCCTACGCGCTCAAACCCGACGTGAAGGTGATCGCGCCCTGGCGCGAGTGGACCATGAAGGGCCGCGAGGACCTCATCGCCTACGCCGCCGCGCACGGCATCGACGTGCCCGTCACCAAGGAGAAGCCGTACTCCACCGACGCCAACATGTTCCACATCAGCTACGAAGGCGGCATCCTCGAGGACCCGTGGGCCGGGCCGCCGCGCGGCATGTGGAAGCTGACGGTCGACCCCGAGGACGCTCCCGACGAAGCCGACGTCGTCACCATCGCGTTCGAGCACGGCAACCCGGTTGCCATCGACGGCGAACGCCTGAGCCCGGTCGAGCTGCTGCAGCGGGCGAACCGCATCGCCGGTCGCCACGGCGTCGGGCGTGTCGACATCGTGGAGAACCGCTTCGTGGGGATGAAGTCGCGCGGCTGCTACGAGACGCCCGGCGGGACGCTGCTGTTCCACGCCCACAAGGCCGTCGAGTCGCTCACCCTCGACCGCCAGGTACTCCAGCTGCGCGACGACCTCGTGCCGCGCTACGCCGCTGCCGTCTACAACGGCTTCTGGTTCGCGCCCGAGCGCGAAGCCCTGCAGCACCTGATGGACGACATCCAACAGCCCGTCACCGGAGAGGCGCGGGTGAAGCTGTACAAGGGCAACGTCACCGTCCTGGGGCGCCGCTCCCCCAACAGCCTCTACCGTCAGGACGTGGTGACGTTCGAGGAGGACAGCGTCTACGACCAGGGCGACGCCGACGGCTTCATCAAGCTGAACGCCTTGCGCCTGCGGATCCGGCGCCAGCTGGCCGACCAGAGCGCGGAAGGCGCCTGAGCGCCGCCCGACCCGTGGCACGAGAGGAACCTTCCGATGCCCACTAGCGCCGTCCTACCCGGCAAGCCGGGAACCGCCTACGCCGCCGTCCGGCTGCATACCGCCAGCGAGACCGACGCCGGACGGCTCGCCGAGCTCTACGCCCAGGTGCGCCCGGGCCCGCTCGGCACCAGCGTCGGGCTGCGCCCGTGGCTTGCCAACGGGGCGGCGCTCTTCGTGCAGGAAGCCGGCGGCAGGATCGTCGCAGCGATCGCATGGCGCGCGGAAGGCGAAGGCTGGCGCGTCGCGCCGATCGCGACGCTGCCCAGCCACCGCGGGCTGGGCTACGGCCGCTGGCTCATGACCCATCTGGAGGCGCTCGCCATCCGCGGCAACGTGCCGTTCCTGGCGCTGCGCATCGACGACCCCGAGCTCCTGCCGTACTACCGGCGTCTCGGCTACCGCTCGTCGGAAGACGACGAGCTCGAGCTGCGCAAGCGTGTCGGCGGCACCTGGCAGACGCAGGAGGCGGCGCGATGAGCGGCTCCCGAGACGACTCCCGGGAAGCTGGCGGCGCGGCGCCGCCGGCGCGCGGCGCCGCCGATCCGGCGACCTCCGCGCGGCGCATGTGGGGCGGCCGCTTCGCCGAGGAGACCGACGCGCTGGTGCAACGCGTGAACGCCTCGATCGGCGTCGACCAGGCGATGGCCGAGGAGGACCTGCTCGGCTCGCTGGCGCACGCGCGCATGCTGCGCGAGCGAGGCATCCTGTCGGACGAAGAGGGCGCCGCCATCGACCGCGGCCTGCGCCAGGTCCTCGAGGAGGTGCGCGCCGGCACGGTGGTGTGGCGCGAGGCGTACGAGGACGTCCACATGAACCTGGAGAAGCTCCTCACCGAGCGCATCGGTCCGGTCGGCGGCAAACTCCACACCGCGCGCAGCCGCAACGACCAGGTGGCAACCGACATGCGCCTCTACCTGCGCCGCCGCGGTCGCCGGCTCGTGCGCTTGCTGCACGAGGTGCGCAGCGTGCTCGTGGACCTCGCGGAGCGCAACCTCGACGTGATCCTGCCGGGGTACACCCACCTCCAGGTCGCGCAGCCGGTGCGCCTGGCGCATCACCTCCTGGCGTACCAGGAGATGTTCGCGCGCGACGCCGGTCGATTGCACGACGCCTTGGCGCGCGCCGACGTGTCGCCGCTCGGCGCGGGCGCCCTGGCAGGCACCGGCTTCCCCATCGACCGCGAGCGCAGCGCCGAGCTGCTCGGCTTCGGCGCCGTCGCGGCGAACTCGCTCGACGCCGTGTCCGACCGCGACTTCGCCCTCGAGACGCTCTCTGCGTTGGCGATCCTGATGATGCACCTCTCGCGGCTGAGCGAGGAGCTCATCTTGTGGTCGAGCCAGGAGTTCGGCTTCGTGACGCTGCCGGACGCCTACACCACGGGCAGCTCGATCATGCCGCAGAAGAAGAACCCCGACGTGTGCGAACTGGTGCGGGGCAAGACGGGCCGCGTCTACGGCGCCCTGATGGGGCTGCTGACGGTGATGAAGGGCCTGCCGCTGGCCTACAACAAGGACATGCAGGAAGACAAGGAGGGGCTGTTCGACGCCCTCGACACCGCCGAGGACGCCCTGCGCCTCTACCTCGGCATGCTGCCGCGCATCACCGTCCACGCTGCGCGCATGCGCGACGCCGCGGGCCGCGCCTACTCGAACGCCACCGACCTGGCCGACTACCTCGCACGCAAGGGGGTGCCGTTCCGGGACGCTCACCACGTCGTCGGCCGTCTGGTGGCGCGGGCGCTCGAGCGCGGCGTGCCACTGGAGGGCCTCCCGCTCGAGGAGATGCGCGCCGAGGACGCGCGCATCGACCAGGACGTCTACGCCGCGCTCGACCTGGACGCGGTGGTGGACGCACGCGCCAGCTACGGCGGCACGGCACGCGGCCAGGTGGTGCATCAGATCGCCGCGGCGCGGCGCGCGTTGGACGGTGCCACCACCGACCTCGCTCCCGCTCCGCCCGTCGCCGCCCCGCCCGGCGACGACCCACATCGCTCCGGAGGTGCATCGTGAAGGGTCCCCCAGGCGAGAACGCGTTCGGCGCCGGCGCGGCCGGTGACCTCCCCGCCGTCCAGGGTGCCCGCCCCACCGACCCGACCGCGGGGACCCACCTGCAGGTGCGCGTGCGCCACGCGCGGTCCGAGGACGTCCCGCTGATCTTCGAGAACATCGGGTACTGGGCGAGCCGCGGCCGCATGCTGGTGCGGCCGATGCAGAACATCTTCGAGAACCTCCGCGACTTCTTCGTCGCCGAGGTCGACGGCCAGGACGGGCCGGTCTTCGCCGGCAACGGCGCGTTGCACATCCTGTGGGGCGACATCGCCGAGGTGCGCGGCCTGGCGGTGGCGCCCGGGGTGCAAGCCAAGGGCGTCGGCCGCGCCATCGTAGCCGCCACCGAGGAGGAGGCGAGGCGCGTCGGCATCCCGGTGCTGTTCGCCTGGACGTACGAGGTGGCCTTCTTCGAGAAGTGCGGCTTCCAACTCATCGACAAGACCCGCGACCTGCATCCCCGGGTGTGGTCGGAGTGCCTGCGCTGCCCGTTCTACGTCGGGTGCAACGAGAACGGCGTGGTGAAGCGGCTGGACGGCGTGCCGATGCCGCACAACTTGCCGGAGCCGCCGCCCGCGCAGGTGCCGCCGGGCATCCGCTGACGCGGGCGCGACGGGCGCGGCCGTACGGGCCGTTGCCCGGCCGGTAGAATCCGGGCGTGAAACGCCCCAAGGTCCTGCTCGCCCACACCGGCGGCACCATCGGGATGCGCCGCGGTGCGCGCGGGTACGCCCCGAGTCCTGGGCACCTGGCCGAGACGTTGGCGGCCATGCCGGAACTCGCCGACCCCACCATGCCGGCGGTCGAGCTGCTCGAGTTCGAGCCGCTGCTGGACTCGGCCGACATGGTGCCGGCCGACTGGGAGCGCATCGCCCGCGCCATCGCCGAGCGTTACCCCTACGTCGACGGCGTGGTGGTGCTGCACGGCACCGACACCATGGCGTTCACCGCGTCGGCGTTGTCGTTCCTGCTGGAGGGGTTGGCGAAGCCGGTGATCGTCACCGGCTCGCAGTTGCCGCTGATGGAGGTGCGCTCGGACGGGCGCGAGAACCTCTTCGCGTCGCTCCAACTCGCTGCCCGACACGACCTGCACGAGGTCTGCGTCTACTTCAACGGCCGCCTGCTACGCGGCAACCGCAGCACCAAGGTCTCGGCCAGCGGCTTCGACGCGTTCGACTCGCCCAACGAGGCGCCGCTCGGGAGCGTCGGCGTGGACATCGTCTTGCGCCCCGGCGCGGCGCGGCCGCCGCAAGCGGGGCCGCTGCGCGTGCACGGCCTGAAGGACGTGACGGTGGCGGCGCTGCGCCTCTTCCCCGGCATCCGACCGGAACTGCTGCGCAACGTGCTGCAGCCACCGGTGCAGGGCGTGGTGCTGGAGACGTACGGCGCTGGCAACGCTCCTACGCGCGACCCGGCGCTGCTCGAAGCGCTGCGCCTGGCCACCGCCCGCGGCGTGGTGGTGGTCAACTGCACCCAGTGCCTGCACGGGCGCGTCGACATGCGCGAGTACGCCACCGGCGCAGCGCTGCTCGACGCCGGCGTGGTGAGCGGCGCCGACATGACGCCCGAGGCGGCGCTCTCGAAGTTGATCTGGCTGCTGGGCAGCGGCCTCCCCGCCTCCGAGGTGGCGCAGCGCATGCAGCGCGACGAGCGCGGCGAACTGACGCAGACGAACGGAGTCGGGTGAGGCGCCAGGTATGCTCCCAGGGATGCGTTCCACCGACCGTGCCCCGGTGCCGGCGTGGGCCGACGGCTGGCCCCTCGATCACGTGGCCGTCGCGGTGCCCGACTTGGGCGCCGCGGCCGCGGCGTTCGACGTCCTCGGCCTGCCGACCGCCGGTCCCGACGAGGAGGTGGGTTCGCAGGGCGTGCGCGTGCGGATGCTGCGGGCAGGTCCGACGCGAATCGAGTTGATCGCTCCGCTCGGCGCCGAGGGCGCGGTCGCGCGCTTCTTGCAGCGTCGCGGCGCGGGCCTTCACCACATCGCGTTCCGCGTGCCCGACCTCGGCGCCACGTTGGCGCGGCTGCGCGAGGCGGGCGTGGAGCTGATCGACGACCGTCCGCGCCCGGGCCACGGCGGCAGCCGGGTAGCGTTCGTCCACCCGCGCTCGTGCGCCGGCGTGCTGGTGGAGCTCGTCGAGCACGTGACCGAGGGCCAGGGTGGCTGACGGGGACGCCGGCGCGCGGCGCGACGTGCCGCGCCACCGACGCGCGGTCGCCTGGGTGCTTGCGTTGGCGTGGGCGGGTTTCCTGTTCGTGCAGTCGTCGTCGTCGGAGGCTGGCAGCTTCCTCGCGCGGCTCCCGGAAGGGTCCGACAAGGTAGTGCATGCGATCGCCTACGCCGTGCTGGCGGCGTTGCTGACGTACGCCAGCGGCCGGCCGGTCCTCTCCGTGCTGGCCGCGGTGGCCTACGGGGTGAGCGACGAGGTGCATCAGGCGTTCGTGCCGGGCCGCAGCTCGGACGTCTTCGATCTGCTGGCGGATGCGGTGGGCGCAGGCATCGGCGCCTGGACGGCACGCGCCCTGTGGCGAATGCGCACCGTCGGCGCCCGGCGCCGCGGATAGAATGGCGCCGTGACGCGCGCCGTCGACCGTCCTCCTCTGCGTCTCGCCATCGTCGGTGCCGGCCGCATGGGCGGCGCCGTGCTGCAGGGCGCGCTCGCGGCCGACGTGCTCTCGCCCGACGACATCGGCATCTTCCATCCCAACTCCCGCCGCTTGGCCGAGTTGGCGGAGCGCTACGGCGTACGCGGTATCGACGACGACGGGCTTCACCATGCCGAGCGCGTGCTGCTGGCGGTCAAGCCCCAGTCGTTCGACGCCGTGGCGCCGCTGGTGGCGCAGCGCAACGCCTCGTTCATCTCGCTGATGGCTGGCGTCACCGCCTCCACCATCGCGCGGCGGGTCGGCTCGAAGCGGGTGATCCGCGCCATGCCGAACCTCGGCGCCAGCCTTGGGGTCAGCGCGACGGCGCTCTCGTGGTTGCCCGAAGCCACGTCGGAGGATGTCGCCATGGCGCGCAGCCTGTTCGGCGCCGTCGGTCGCGTGTACGACCTGCGTGAGGAGCTGTTCGACGCCTTCACCGGCCTGGCCGGCTCCGGGCCGGCGTTCGCCGCCGTCGTGGCCGAAGCGCTCGGGGACGGCGGCGTCCGCGTCGGACTGGACCGCTCCACCTCCCGCGACTTGGCACGCCAGGTGCTGCTAGCCACCGCCCGCCTGCTGGAGACGAAGCACCCGAGCGAGCTCAAGGACGAGGTCTCCTCCGCCGGCGGCACCGCCATCGCCGGCGTGCGGACGCTCGAACGGCACCGTTTGCGCTTCGCCCTCATCGACGCCATCGAGGAAGCCACGCGGCGCGCGGGGGAGCTGAGCCGGGAGGACGACGCATGACCCCGACGACCCACAGGTCGCCCCTTCGCAAGCTGGTCCTCGTCGTGGCGCTGGCCCTGGCGCTCGCCGGCGTCGTGCACGCGCAGGGCTACTACCCGTCCGACGCCGGCCTGAGCTGGACCTACTCGTCGGGCGAGACGCAGCAGCTGAGCGGACCGCGCGACTTCGGCGGCTTCCCGGTGATGGTCCTGACGCACTACTTCGACGGCGTGCCCATCTCCGAGGACTACCTGACCTACGACGCCAACGGCGTGGTCACGCACGGCACCGCCGCCGGCGGCCAGGTGTACCGCTACGACCCGCCGCTGCTCGTCTACCCACCCGACCCGCTGGCGCAGGGCGCCACCTGGACGAGCTCCACCGACTTGGCCGAGTTCCGGCTCACGCTCTCCTCCGAGGTGCTGGGGTTGCGCGGCGTGGCCACCGCGGCGGGGCGCTTCAACGCCCTGCTGATCCGCCAGACCACGCTCACCAGCAACGGCGGCCAGACGGTGCTGGACATCTACTTCGTCCCGGGGGTCGGCATCGTACGCTTCGCCACCCAGGACGGCAACGTCATCGACCTGATCGAGAAGAACTTCTGAGGGCGGTCGCGGCTACGCGCCGATGCCGTCCAGCAGGTGCGCCTTGAAGGTCGCGAAGCCGCCGTCTTGCAGCGCGGTCCGGACATCCTCCATGAGGCGCGCCATGAAGCGCAGGTTGTGGATGGTGGTGAGCTGCTCGCCCAAGCGCTCCCCCGCCCGGAACAGGTGGCGCACGTACGACCGGGTGTAGTGATGGCAGGTGTGGCAGTCGCACCCCGGCTCGAGCGGCGCGAGGTCGTGGGCGAAACGCGCGTTGCGCAGGTTGATGCGGAACGCCGGCCCCCCGCCCCGACGCACCAGCGCGCTGCCGTTGCGAGCGTTGCGCGTGGGCATGACGCAGTCGAAGGTGTCGATACCGCGCTCGACCGCCTCGAGGATGCTCGGGACGTCGCCGATCCCGAGCAGGTGACGGGGCTTCGCGTCGGGCAGGAGCGGCACGGTCCAGTCGAGGATGCGGTACATCTCCTGGCGCGTGCTCCCTAGGTTGCCGCCCACCGCCACGCCGTCGAAGCTCATGGCGCCGATGATGCGCGCGCTCTCCTCGCGCTGGTCGCGGTAGGCGCCGCCCTGGACGATGCCGTAGAGCGCCTGCGGGTAGCCGTGGCGCGCCGCGCTTCGATCGAACGCTCGAAGGCTGCGCTCGGCCCAACGGTGGGTGCGCTCCAGCGAACGGCGCGTGTACGCCTCGTCGTGCAAAGGACTGGTGCACTCGTCGAAGGCCAGCGCCACGTCGGCGCCGAGGGCGCGCTGGACGTCGATGGAGCGCTCCGGCGTGAACAGGTGCAGCGAGCCGTCGATGTGGCTCTGGAACTCGACCCCTTCCTCGCCCACCCGCACCATCGCGTCGCCCGCGCGGCGGCGACCGTTCCCGGGCACCGCCTCGCCCGGGAAGATGCTGGCGATCTTGCCGACGCCGTGCTCGATCGAGGCGCCGAGCGAGAACACCTGGAAGCCCCCCGAGTCGGTGAGGATCGGTCGCTCCCAGTTCATGAACCGATGCAGCCCGCCGTGTGCCGCCACCACCTCGGCGCCCGGTCGCAGGTAGAGGTGGTAGGTGTTGGCGAACAGCACCTGCGTGCCGGCCGTCGCCACCTGGTCGGGCGCCACCCCCTTGACGCTGCCTTGCGTGCCGACGGCGACGAACGCCGGCGTGCGCACCACGCCGTGAGCCGTGCGCAGCTCGCCGACGCGCGCGGCGCCGTCACGAGCGGTGACGTGGAACGCCACGCCGGAACGGGGCTCGTCGGGCGGGCGGGGGGCGTCGATGGGCTGGTCCATGGGAACGCTTACGGGGCGCAGAGCGCGACCGTCGCTCATGCTAGCAGACGCCCCCAGCGGCGCCCGTCGCGGCCTCGCCCGCGTTTGTGAAGCGATCCGCACACGCGCAGCGTGACGCCGTCGTACAATGCGGCGTCCGGGGCCTCGGCCCCGAACCTTGGACGCTGAGAACCCTGTCTCGTACGTGGGCGCTTGAGGCAGGCGGAGCGAGTAGCGCAACCGGCCAAGATGAGTCGTCCCCTCATCGCCAGCTGCAGCGTCCGAGTTCGGAACCTCCCACGAGGCTCCGAAGCCCGAACCGTTCGGGCACCCGAAGCGCCGTGGGCCACCGCCCCGGCCGCAAGGCCACGCTTCGGGCCTTTGGAGGCGTCGAAACCCGTTCTGCATCTGGGCGCTTGGAACGGGTGGAGCCAGTAGCGCAACCGGCCAAAGGGACGGCAACTCCCCAGCACCTTGGGGCACCCGCTTCCACGGGGCCTCACCGCCGGGGAACGAGACGCCGGGCGAGCGCCCCAGGCCCTCCGGGGCCCGGGATGCGATGGGATCGCAAGCGGACGCGAACGATCGACTGGAAGTAGGGCGCGCACGCCGCGGCGGTACGCTGCGGAACCTCGTCGCCGGCGTCGCCTTCTCCTTGGTGGCGGCGGCCTGCAGCGCGCAGGAAGCACCCGTCATGAGCGTCCCTCGGCAAGACTCGTTGGCGCACGTCGCGATGTTCGGCGCGTTCACCTACGGCGGGGTGTGGCAAGGGATGGAGCCGGTGCTGGACCTCGAGGCGGACCTTGGGCGCCGGCTCGACATCGTGCACTGGTTCACCAACTGGGACAACCCGTTCTTCCCGGAGATGGCCGAGGCGGCGTCCGCCGGCGGTCGTATCCCGCTCATCAGCTGGCAACCCCACACCCAAAGCGTCCAAGACATCGCCAACGGCCGCTACGACGACTACGTCCGCACCTGGGCCCGCGCCGCCGCCACCGCCCCCGGCACCATCTACCTCCGCCCCTTCCCCGAGATGAACGGCGACTGGACCCCCTGGAACGGCGACCCCCAAGCCCTCGTCGCCGCCTGGCGCCACATCCACGCCATCTTCGACCGCGAAGGCGCCACCAACGTCCGCTGGGTCTTCAGCCCCAACGTCACCGACGAACCCCGCACCGACACCAACCGACTCGAGCACTACTACCCCGGCGACGACGTCGTCGACATCCTCGCCCTCGACGGCTACAACTGGGGCGACACCCGCCCCCACATCGGCTGGCGCGACTTCGACACCATCTTCCGCACCGGCTACGACCGCATCACCCACCTCGGGAACCAACCCGTGTGGATCGCCGAGATCGCCAGTTCCGACGTCGGCGGCGACAAGGGCGCCTGGGTCGAGCAGATGTTCGCCACCCACGACTACGACCGCATCGAGGCGATCGTCTGGTTCGACGAGGACAAGGAAGCCGACTGGCGCATCGACTCCGACCCGACGGTGCTGCAGGCGTTCCGCGAGGCGCTCGCCGCCGGCGAAGAGCTGACCGCCGCACGCTGACCCGCCGGCGCCGCACCCACCGCCGCACGCTGACCTACCCCGGGGCGCTGCCGGCCGCGCGCCGAGTCATCCGCGTCGTCACCTGGAGCTTGTTCGCGGGTCCGCGGACGTGGTACTCGTGGTGTGGCATCGGTCACATTCGATACGGTCCGCGCCGCCGCACCGCCACACCCCATCGGAGCCCCCGAGCTTGAGCGACGAGACGACCCGCACCGCCCAGACACGACGCCGCCGTATCCGCTCGGCGCCGGTCGCGTTGGGGGTCGTGGCGCTCCTGCTGGCGGTCGCCGGTTGCGGCGGTCCGCTGCCCGAGGCTCGCACCACCGCGCCGCTGATCGGCGCCTACGTGCCGTCGGGGGTGTGGAACGACCTGGGGCCGCTGCGCGAACTCGAGGCCGAGATCGGTCGGCCGTTCGACATCGCGCACTGGTACACCTCCTGGGATCATGCCTACGACCCCGAGCCCGTCGACGACGTCCTCGCGCACGGTCGTATCCCGCTCATCAGCTGGCAACCCCACACCCAAAGCGTCCAAGACATCGCCAACGGCCGCTACGACGACTACGTCCGCACCTGGGCCCGCGCCGCCGCCACCGCCCCCGGCACCATCTACCTCCGCCCCTTCCCCGAGATGAACGGCGACTGGACCCCCTGGAACGGCGACCCCCAAGCCCTCGTCGCCGCCTGGCGCCACATCCACGCCATCTTCGACCGCGAAGGCGCCACCAACGTCCGCTGGGTCTTCAGCCCCAACGTCACCGACGAACCCCGCACCGACACCAACCGACTCGAGCACTACTACCCCGGCGACGACGTCGTCGACATCCTCGCCCTCGACGGCTACAACTGGGGCGACACCCGCCCCCACATCGGCTGGCGCGACTTCGACACCATCTTCCGCACCGGCTACGACCGCATCACCCACCTCGGGAACCAACCGTTCTGGATCACCGAGGTCGCGTCGGCCGAGCAAGGCGGGGCGAAGGACGCCTGGATCCGCGAGATGCTCGGCGCCACCGCCTTCCCGCGGCTGCAGGCGATCGTGTGGTTCAACGAGGACAAGGAGACGGATTGGCGCCTGGAGAGCTCCGCGGCGTCGCTGGAAGCGTTCCGCTCGTGGTTCGCGAACGAGGCTCCCGCCGAGGACGCGGCCGCCGTGCCACCGGCCGACACGCGCGCCCTGCGGACCGGCGCCGCGCTGCGGACGGAGCGGGCCGCGGCCACCCCGAACGCCGCGCCGGCGTCCACCTCGGCCTCCACCGTCCACCGCTGACCCCATGTCCGTCCCACTGGCGCACCATCGTGCCCTACGTCGCCGGGTCGGCCTCGCGCTGGCCGCATGGCTAGCTGCCTGCTGGCTACCGGCCGCAGCGCAGACCCCTCCACCGACCGTCCCGCTGCCGACCGTCCACCCCGCGAGCGTGGCGGTCGGGCTCGAGGTCGTTCGCGACGACCTCACCCTGCCCGTGTCGCTCACGCCGCTCGACGACGGCAGCGGGCGCAGCCTGCTGGTGCAGCTCGACGGCGTGGTCCTGGTGCTCGACACCCTCGACGCGCCGCCGCGCCCGTTCCTCGACCTACGCCACCGCGTCACTGGCCTAGCCGGCGAACAAGGGCTCTTCACGGTCGCGCTCGAGCCCCCGGGACAGGCCGCGGCTCGCGGACACCGCCGGCACGTGGTGGCGGCGTTCACCGAGCGCGGCACGGGCGACCTCATCGTTGCCGGCTACCCCGTCGACGACGCCTTCCTGGTCGCCGACGCCGCCACCGAGACGGTGTTGCTGCGCGTTCCCATGCCCGAGCCGTTCCATCACGGCGGCCAGGTGGCGTTCGGCCCGGACGGCATGCTGTACGTCAGCGTCGGCAACGGCGAGTCGTCCAACTCCTTCCTGCACGTCACGCCCGCCAGCGCCCAGGACCTGCGCTCGCTGCGCGGCAAGCTCCTGCGCATCGACGCCTTCCCCGCGAGCGGCGCCCCGTACGACGTCCCCGACGACAACCCGTTCACCGCCGAGGCAACCCGCGACCCGAGCGTCCGCGGCGAGATCTGGGCGCTCGGGTTCCGCAACCCCTGGAAGTTCCACTTCGACGCGGCCAGCGGTGCGCTCTACCTCGCCGACGTCGGCAACGACCGTTGGGAAGAGATCGACGTCGTCGTTCCCGGCGGCAACTACGGTTGGCCGGCGCGCGAAGGCCCCGAGTGCCAGGCCTTCCCCGATGCAGCCGGATGGGTCGATCCCAGCTGCGAGGAGCGCGCCTTCGAGGCGCCACGCGTGGCGTTCGCGCACCTCACCCTCGACCTCGGTGGCGGACAAGCGGTGGTCGGCGGCGTGGTGGCGCGTGACCCGGAGATGCCGGCGCTGGACGGGCGCTACCTCTTCGGCGATTACGTGACGGGCAGGCTGTGGTCGCTCGATCCTGTCACCGACCGGGTGGAACGGCTGCTCGATACGGGGTTGTCGCTGACCGCCATCGTCGAGGGCCCGGACCACGAGGTGCTCCTGCTCGGGGTGCAGCAGGGCGTCCTAGCGCGCCTCGTCACCTTGCCCTGAGGCGCGACGACGGCGCAGGCGAGCGCAGGTCAGCCGGCCGGCACCTCGGCGGGGGCGTCTTCGGTGGAGACGGCGTCGTCCGCGGTGACCGCTTCTTCGGTGGTGACGGCCTCGCCGGTGGAGACCGTGTCGCCGGTCCCGTACAGCCGCTCGAGCACGTCCTGGTACAAGGCGCGGTCGTCGATCTCGAACACCACGGCCAAGTCGGCGACCCGACGATAGGCCTCGGCCAGGTCGATGCCCTCCTCGGACACCGTCGCCGCCACGTCCAGCAGCGCCCGTTCGGCGGGCGCCACGCGCTCCGGGTCGGAGCGATAGGTGGCCACCGTGGCCGACAGCAGGTCGACCAACGGTGCCAGGGCCAGCATCGGCGCCACCAACGCCGCGTGGCGTTCGCTCACGCGGCCACGCACCGCTCCCTCGAGCGGGTTGATGTAGAGCGCGTACGCCACCTCGTCCGACGCGCCACCGGGTTGCGATCGCGCCCACGCGAGCTTGGCGGCACCGGCACACAAGGAGAAGTCGGGGTCGAACACGCTGAACGAGCCTTCGAACATGCGCGCGTTGGCGAGGGCGGAGTCGGGATCGACCGACACCGCGCGCAGTAGCGTGAGCGCGTCGGAGGTGACCTGCGCCAGGCCGAGGTCGCCGGTGGGGCCGACCGCAAGCGGGTCGAGGTACGACTCGTTCAAGAGCACCTGCAGCAGTAGGCGAGCCGGGACGTCGTAGGCCGTGGCCGCCTCCTCCAGGTGCGTGAGCAGCGGCGCCAGCCGCGCCAACACCAGGATCCCCCAGGGCGACAACGGCCGGTACGCGGCAACGTCGCCTTCGAGCCGGCGCGGCTCGGCCGCGGAGGCCGCCACGAACCCCGGCGTGCAGTACACCGAGACGCCCGACGGTTGCGTTGCGGGCGACGCGGCCACCACCAGCATCGGCTCCGCCTCGGTGCCGACCGGCGGTACCGGGGCGGCGTCGCGGGCCAGCGGCGGCAGATGCGTCAGGCCGGTCACCACGCGGTCGAGGTCGCTGGCGTCGAGGCCGTCCCGGCCCGATCGGCCCACGTCCAAGGCGGCTCCTGCCCGAACGGACGCGCCGGGCAAGGTGGAGGCACCCCTCGCCATCACGGCGATGGGCAGGTACGCGTGGTCCTCCTGCGCCACGTGTGGCGAGCGATACGTCAACTCCCACGCCGTGCGGTAGTCCGGCCACACCAGGCTGGCGACGTGCGCCGACGCGACGAACAGACTGATGCTCACCAGCAACATCGTGGCCGCCACCCCGGCGGTGCGGACGTGCACCGGTCGCGCCACCCGCGCGCGTGGCCGCTGCCACGTCTGCGTGACCCGAGGGTCGCGCTGCGCCCGCCGTAGGAACGCCGGGAGGGCGCGCGTGGCGGCCGCGCAGAACGCCACGGCCCCTAGGTACTTGAGCGCGAACAGCGGCACTACCGTGGCGAACAACGAGCCCAGCACGTAGCGCCCACGAGCCGCGCCACGCGTTCCGAGCGCGCGGCCGAGGCGCGCGAAGCCGAGTGCCGTCAGCGCGAGCGTGGCCGCCAGGTCGGCGCCGAACCATGCCGCCAGCAGCGAGAGCGTCGCGCCCTTCCCGGGGGCCGCGATGCCCATGCCGAGCAGGATGGGCACCAGGCCGAGGAGCGCGAGCCCAACGACGTTCTCCAACTGAGCGGCTAGCACCGCGAAGCGGACGTTGGGGCGGACGTTCGCCCACGCGCCGCCGACGAACAGCCGCTTGAGCGCGTTCTCGATGCCCCCACCGTTCCAACGCTCCAACTGCCGCACGTACCCCGCGAGGTGCGGCGGGTCTTCGGTGAACATCAGCGCGTCTTCCACGAAGCGCGCCTCCGCGGTGCGGGCCAGGTCCACCTCGTCGCCGCGGTCGAGGACGTCGAGCAAGGAGCGCTCCACGCCGTTCGTCACGACGCGGAAGCCCCGTTCGTGCAGCGCTCGGGGCGAGACCGTCCGGACCTGCGTGGCGCCGTTCTGCACCGCCAAGGTGAAGTCGTGGTCCTCGGTGAGCGTGTCCGGCGGCATCGGGAAGGCGTCGCGCCGAGCCACGAACCCGCACCCCACCACGGTGTACAGCCGCGTCGCGCCGAGCATCGGCCCGCGGCCGAGGCGCGCCGTCTGCCCTTTGCGCAGCACCGCCGAGAAGGCGTACTCGGCCGAGCGGGCGCGCGAGATCCACTCCGCCGCCAGCCCCGCCTGCTGCGGGCGCGCCGACTGCACCGCGCCCGACTGCAGCGCCACGTCGCGCAGCACGAAGCGCAACCGGCCGTTCACGCGCTGCCGCTCGAGGCGGTAGAACGCGTCCTTCAAGGCGCCCACGAAACCGGCATCGAACACCGTGTCGCCGTCCACCACCAGCACGCGCTCGGCGGTCACGAAGCCACCAGCAACGGCCGCGTTGATGCTGTCCGACTTGGCCACCGGCTGCCGGTAGACGATCACCGTCACCGGCGGGCCGTCGCGGCGGTGCCAGCGCTGGAGGCGGGCGTCCAGGCCGGCGGCTGGACCACGGTACACACAACCGTAGCCGTGCCGGTCCAAGGTGGCGCTCACCACGGACTCGGTGGCGTCGGTGCCGCCGTTGATGCTCACCACCAACTCGTCGAGCGGCGCCCGCTGCGCCAGCAGCGACGTCAGCGCCGCTTCGGCTCCCGCTTCCTCGTCGAACATGGGCGAAACGGCCGCCACCCTGTCCGGACCGCGTACCGTCCACGAACGATCGGGTACGAAGCTGAGCAGCGCGTTCGCGAGTACCGTGGGCATGGCCAAGAGGCCGGGAAGCTGGGGCAAGGTCGTCCGTCCTTGGGGGCGGCTCGTCGGTCGTCCGCTACCGCATTAACCTACCGCGTCTCGCGCCCGGCGTCGGTGGCCCATGCGTACGCCCGCGACTTCGTGCGCAGGAGCCGCGTCGGCGACGGGTCCGACACCGTGGCTCGTGACGAACGATTCGGCGCGTGCGCCCTCCTCGCCGGAGGCTGTCGCCCGAATGCGACATACGTCACATCCGGGTGGTACCATAGCCCGATTCGGGAGGTGCGGATGGCACTTCACATCAGCGGCAAGCTCATGGCCCTCGGGATCGTGATCGCCGCTCTGATCACCGCCTTCAGCGCACCCCGCAGCGAAGCCGTCGCGCCGGAAGCGCTCGACCTGGCGTTGGCACCGTTCGCCGTCGTCACCGAGACGTCGCGTCTGGCGCCGCCAGTGTCGATCGCCGCCGGGCCGACGGCCAACCCCCGCTTCGTACTGCGCGCCACCGGCTACAACTCGCTCGAGAGCCAGACCGACTCCACGCCGTTCGTCACCGCCACTGGCGCTCGCACGCGCTTCGGCGTCGTGGCAGTCAGTCGCGACTTGCTCGGCGACGCGTTCCCCTACGGTTCGCTCGTCCGCATCCGCGACCTCGGCAACTACTACACCGGGCGGGGCGTCGGGAAGTTCCAGCCCATGCTCGACGAGCAGGGGCTGTTCATCGTCGAAGACACCATGCATGCTCGCAAGACCAACCAGGTCGACGTGTGGTTCCCGGAGTACGGCACGGCCGTGAGCTGGGGCGTGCGCAAGATCGAAGTCGAACTGGTGCGCTACGGCCGTAGCGGTCCGGAGTTCCTCCCGGTCGCGGCGTCCGACTTCGAGGCCACCCCCTACCTGCTCGCTTCGCGCTGAGGACGCGTGCGACGGGCGCTGGTACCGTACCTCGCCTGGCGCCACGTGCGCCGCCGGGGCCTGCAGTCCGGCCTGACGGTCCTCGGCGTGGCCGTGGGCGTGATGGTGTTGGTGGTGGCCCTGTCGCTCACCAACGGGTTCGTCGACGAGCTGCTGCGCAGCACGCTGCGCGCGACGCCGATGATCACGCTCACGAGTTACCTCGCCGACGACACGCTGCCCGAAGACGACGCGTTCGCGAGCGCCCTGGCGGAGCACCCCGAGGTGACGGCCGTGGCGCCGTACCTCGGGGCGCAGGCGCTGATCGCGCGCCGCGCCAGCGCAAGCCTCGGCATCAGCGCACGGCAGGGGTACACGCAGATCCTCGGCATCGACCCGTCCCAAGAGACCGCGGTCCTCGACTTGCCGGTGTTGGCGGAGCAAGCCGACGCCCTGGCGCGGCGAGGCGGCATCGTCCTGGGCGCCTCGTTGGCGAACCAACTCGGCGTCGGCGTGGGCGACGAGGTCATCGTGCGGGACATCACCGGCGCCACGGCGCGCTTCGAGGTTGCGGGCACCTTCCGGGTGGGCAACGAACTCATCGACGCGGTGGCGTCGTACATGGCGCTGCCCAACTTGCAGGCGTACCTAGGCTTGGAGGGGCGCATCAGCGGGTACCACCTGCGGATCGACGAGCCGACGCGCGCCCGTCAGGTCGGGCTGGCGTTGGCCGATCGCTACGGCCTGCGCCCGGTGTCGTGGGAGAACCTCTTCGCCAGCCTCATCAGCCAACTCGACCTGCAGAAGGCCGTGATCGGCGTGGTGGTGTTCCTGATCGTGCTGGTGGCCGCCCTCGGCATCAGCAACGTGATGGTGCTGACGGTGGCCGAGAAGACCGAGGAGATCGCCATCCTACGTGCGCTCGGCGCCTCCGAGCGCCAGGTGCTGGGGGTGTTCACCCTGGAAGGGTTCGCACTCGGTGCCAGCGGAACGCTGCTGGGGGCGCTCCTGGGCGTCGCGGTCAGCACCTACTTCCGGCTGCAGCCGTTCCCCCTCCCCGGGGACCTCTACTTCATCACGCAACTGCCGGTCCAGGTCCAGGCCGGCGACATCGCTTGGGTGTGCGCCGTGTCCTTGGTGACGAGTGTGCTGGCGGGCGTGATCCCGGCGCGGCGCGCGGCGAGGCTCGACCCGGTGGCGGTGCTGCGCTGATGGCCGGCGGTCGCGATCGCCGGGGCGGCACCGGCGACGACGCGGACGCCGGCAAGCGTCGCTTCGGCGCACGACCGCTGGACCCCGAACGCGCCTGGGAGTACCTGTTGCGCTTGCTGTCGCAACGGGCCTACACCGCCTTCGAGCTGGAGGCGAAACTGGCTCGGCGCGGGATCCTCGGCGCCGAGGCCGGCGCGCTGCTCCGGCGCCTCGAGGAGCTGCGCTTGATCGACGACGCGACGTACGCCGAGCGCTACGTGGCCAGTCGGCGCGCTGGGCGCGGGCGGCTGGCGCTGCGTCAGGAACTGCGCCGCAAAGGGGTGGCCGTGGACGTGGTGGAGCGTGAACTGCGCGACCTCGACCACGACGACCAGGTGGCGGCGGCCGTCGACCTGCTGCGGCGGAACGCCTGGCGCTATCGCCCGGCGTCGCCGAGCGCGCAGGACGCCACCGTCCGCGAGGCCGAGGCGCGGGCGAATCGTGCCAAGGCCCGCGGCAAGGCGATGGCGTTCTTGGCGCGCCGCGGGTTCCCAGCCGACGCCGCCATCGAGGCCATCGAGCGCCTCGCTTGGTTCGCCGACGACGCCTGAGCGCCCGGCCGCCGCTTGATTCCCCTGCGGCGGTCGAGTAGACTGCCAAGTTGCGTCGGGGCGTAGCGCAGCCTGGTAGCGCACATCGTTCGGGACGATGGGGTCGGAGGTTCGAATCCTCCCGCCCCGACCATGTTAAGAGTCGCGACATCGTTTACTCCTGAGTCGCGACATGGTTTACGCGGGAGGCCCCGGCCATCGGCCGGGGCTCCTGTTTTGGTTGCGCCAGTAGCTCTTGGCGGGTTGGATCTGGTGCTCGCTTAGGATCTCGCCGGTCTCTTCGTCGATGACGGTGGCTGTGGCGGCGTCGGCGAGGATGATGGCGCGCTTGCCGGCGTGCTTGCTGCCGATGCCGAGGTGGTGGAGCTTGCCGGCGCGGCGCAAGGTGATGCGGCCGTGCCTGTCGACCTTGTCCTTGCGGATGCGGTAGTGGGTCGTGTCGCTCAGCGCGGCTGGTTGCGCCTTGGGCGTGGCCTGGTAAGCCTCCAGCGGCGTCATGCGCCTCAGGGCACGGTGCGGCCTGCGCTCGTTGTACAGCGCCCTGAACGCATCCAACTGGGCTTGAAGCTCCTCTAAGCTCCCCGCTGGCGGTAGTTGCCTAAGGCGCTTCTTGAGCGTCTGGTGGAAGCGTTCGATCTTGCCCTGGGTTTGCGGGTGGGAGGGGCTACCGTTCTTCTGCACGATGCCGTAGCGGACCAGGAGGTACTCGAAGGCGTTCCTGCCGCCCACAAAGCGGCTGGTGTAGACCACGGCGTTATCGGTGAGGGTGGAGGCCGGCGCGCCGAACTCCTCTACGCAGGCCGTGAAGGTGTCAAGCACCTCGCGGCCACCGACGCGCCCGTAAGCGCGGCACCCCAGCAACAGGCGGCTGTGATCATCGAGCCAGTTGATGATCTCGACCACGCCGCCATCAGCCAACTGCCAATGGGTGAAGTCACCTTGCCACGTCTCGTTCGGTTGCGAAGCCTCGAAGCGGATGATGCTGCTCTTGGGACGCTTCTGCGGTTGCGCTCTCACCAGCCCAGCAGCGTGCAGGACGCGCCTGATGGTCGAGGTGGAGGGAACGGCGTGGCCTTCGCGTTCCAGGTGCCAGGCGATCGTGGTGGGGCCGGCATCGAGCCCCTGCTCGGTGAGCTCACACCGGAGCTCGGTGACGCGGCGCCTGATCGCCTCGCTCGTGGCGCGCGGGTTCGTCCTGGGTCGCTTGCTGCGCGCCGCGAGCGCCTCCAACCCGCCGGCGTGATAACGCCTCAGCAGCTCGTGCACCCACTGCCTGGTCACGCCGTACCTGGCGCCAGCCTGTGACGGCGTCAGGGTCTTGCTCACTACCGCCAGGACAATCACTCGAGACTTCGACATGCCAAAGCGTCAAGCATGTCGCGACTCACCAGTAAAGAGTCAGAAGTAAAGGATGTCTCGACTCATGCGTCAACTATGTCTTGAAACCAGACAC
>CAZACZ010000015.1:0-43857 GCA_964483695.1 uncultured bacterium
GGCGGCGCCGCGCGCGCCGTCGCGCCAGGACGTTGCGGCGGCCCTGAGGACGGCGCCGTCGGATCCGCGCCCGGCTCACGCACCGCGGCCCATGTGGTACGCGCGGCGCCGGGCGTCGCGTGCTCAGCCCGCCTCGAGCCGTCCGATGCGCCGACTCTGGAGGTGCGTCAGCGCCAGCGCCAGGGCATCGGCGACGTGGCTGCTGGCGGGCGTCTGGCTCATCGACAGCAGCGCGCGCACCATGTAGGCCACCTGGGCCTTGTCGGCCTTGCCGGTGCCGACCAGCGCCTGCTTCACTTGCATCGGGCCGTACTCGAACACCGGCACGTCCGCCTCGGCCGCGGTGAGCAGCACCACGCCGACGGCTTGCCCGACGCGGAACGCCACCTCGCGCTGGCGGTGGAAGTACTGCCCTTCGATGGCGATGGCGTGGGGTCGGTGCGTGACGACGAAGTCGCGGAACGCCGCGCGAAGCGCCAGCAACCGCTCGGCCTGGGCCGCGCGGCTGCTGGTGGTGACGAGGGTGCTGCCCAGCAACCGCGCCCCGGGATGGTCCTCCTCGACGGCGCCCAGGCCAAGGTTCGCGAGGCCCGGGTCGACACCGATGACGCGTAGCGCCGGGCCGCTCGCCGCACGGGCGGCGGCGGGCGTGGTGGCGCCGGGCTTCGGCACCCGCACCCCCGGCTCAGTACTCCGCTAGGTAGCGGTTCAGCTCCCAGCCGTGTACGGCGATGCGGTACTCGTCGTACTCCTGGGTCTTGGCTTCGAGGAAGTTGCGCGTGACGTGCTCGCCCAGCGCTTCGGTGACCACCTTGTTGCGACGGAAGTTGCCGACCGCTTCGCGCAGCGTCGCGGGGAGCTCCTTGACCTTGTGCTTGCGCCGGTCGCGCACGCTCATCTGGTAGATGTTGCGGTTGATCGGCGGCGGCGGGACCACCTTGCGCTTCAGACCGTCCATCCCGGCCGCGGCCATCACGGCCAGGGCCAGGTACGGGTTGCTGGACGGGTCGGGCATGCGCACCTCGGCGCGGGTGCTGTTCCCGCGGCGCGCGGGGATGCGGATCATGGCCGAGCGGTTCGACACCGACCAGGCGATGGTGGTGGGCGCCTCGTACCCGGGCGTCAACCGCTTGTAGCTGTTCACGGTGGGGTTGGTGATGGCCACGAAGCCGGGAGCGTGCTCCAGCAGGCCGCCGATCCATTGCTGGGCGGTCTTCGACAACTGGTACTGCGCCTTCTCGTCGAAGAAGGCGTTCTTGCCGTCCTGGAAGACGCTCAGGTGGGTGTGCATCCCCGAGCCCGCGATGCCGCCCACCGGTTTCGGCATGAAGGTGGCGTGCAGGCCGTGGTTGAGGGCGATGCGTTTGACCACGGTGCGGAACGTCTGGATGGCGTCGGCGGTCTTGAGCGCCTCTGCGTACTTGAAGTCGATCTCGTGCTGCCCCGGCCCGACCTCGTGGTGGGCGGCCTCGATCTCGAACCCGAGGTCGACGAGCGCGTTGACCATGTCGCGGCGCGCGTCCTCGCCGCGGTCCACGGGAGCCAGGTCGAAGTAGCCTGCGCCGTCGTTGGTGATGGTGGTCGGGACGTCGTCGGCGGTGCGCTGGAAGAGGTAGAACTCCGGCTCGACGCCGACGAAGAGATCGTCGAACCCGGCGGCGCGCAGCTTCTCGAGCTGGCGCTTGAGCACCCAACGCGGGTCGCCTTGGAAGGGGCTGCCGTCGGGCATGGCGACGTCGCAGATGAGGCGCGCCACCTGCCCGCGGGCGCTGCCCTCGATGATCGGTGGGATCTGCAGGAAGGTGTCGTAGTCGGGCCGCAGCAGCATGTCCGACTCCTCGATGCGGGTGAACCCCTGCACCGACGAGCCGTCGAACATGATCTCGCCGTCGAGCGCCTTGTCGAACTGCGAGGTCGGCACCTCGACGTTCTTGTTGCGCCCGTGGATGTCGGTGAACTGCAACCGCAAGAACTTGGTGTTCGCCTGCTTCAGCTGCTTGGCGATCTCTGCTCGGGTGATGCCCACGCTGCCTCCCATGCGTTCGTCCCTCGGGGTTCGCGCCGCGCTGGGCGGCACGCCGACGAAGCTACCACGCGGCGCCCCCACCTGGTGCGGGGTGTACGAAGCGAAGCTGCCGGTTGTCACCGGCAGCTCGCACAGGTGGGCATCGGGAGGGTTACGCCGTGGCGGGAGGCCGGCGGCTCAGCTGTCGTAGTACAGGTGGAACTCGTACGGGTGCGGACGCAAGCGCAGGGGCTCGATCTCGTTCTCGCGCTTGTAGTCGACCCACGTGCGGATCAGATCGTCGGTGAACACGCCGCCGCGCGTCAAGAAGGCGTGGTCCTGCTCGAGCGCCGCCAGCGCGGCGTCGAGCGAGGCCGGCGTCGAGGGGATGTGCGCGAGCTCGTCGGGGCGCATCTCGTAGATGTTGCGATCGAGCGGCTCGCCGGGATCGATGCGGTTCTCGATGCCGTCGAGCATCGCCATCACCACCGCGGCGAACAGAAGGTAGCCGTTCGAACTCGGATCCGGGCAGCGGAACTCGAGGCGCTTGGCCTTCGGGTTGGGGGAGTACATGGGGATGCGGATGGCGGCCGAGCGGTTGCGCTTCGACAGCGCGAGGTTCACCGGCGCTTCGTAGCCGGGCACCAGCCGGTGGTACGAGTTGGCAGTGGGGGCGGCGAACGCCAGCACCGCGGGGGCGTGCTTCAACAGGCCGCCGGCCGCGTGCAGCGCCATCGGCGACAGGCCGGCGTACCCGTTGCCGGGGAAGAGCGGCTGGCCGCCCTTCCAGAACGAGACGTGGGTGTGCATCCCGGAACCGTTGTCCTGGAAGATGGGTTTCGGCATGAACGTCACGGTTTTGCCGTACTTCTTGGCGACGTTCTTGATGACGTACTTGTACCACATCATCTGATCCGCCATCTTCAGGAGCTCGGCGTAGCGCATGTCGATCTCGCTCTGGCCGCCGGTACCGACTTCGTGGTGGTGCGCTTCGACCACGATGCCGAGCTTCTGCATCTCGCGCACCATCTCGCCGCGTAGGTCGTGGTACGTGTCCGTCGGCGACACGGGGAAGTAGCCGCCCTTGTAGCTCGGCTTGTAGCCGAGGTTGGGCTCTTCGAAGCGGGCAGTGTTCCACGCGCCTTCGACCGAATCGATCTCGTAGTACGCCTTGTGCTGGCTCTGTTCGTACCGAACCTCGTCGAAGATGAAGAACTCCGGTTCGGGCCCGATGTAGACCGTGTCGGCCACCCCGCTGGCCTTGACGTGCTCGACCACCTTGCGCGCCACGTGCCGCGGGTCCCGGGTGTAGTCCTCGAGCGTCTCCGGGTCCTTGATGTCGGCCAGGACGCTGACCGTCGGCTCCTTGAAGAACGGGTCGAGGAGCGCCGTGGCGGCGTCCGGCACCGCCAACATGTCGGAGGCGTCGATCTCCTGCCAGCCTCGGATGGAGGAGCCGTCGAACCCGACGCCCTCCTCGAACGTGCCTTCGTCCCAGGTCTCGATCGGGTAGGTGCAGTGCTGCCAGGTGCCCAGCAGGTCGGTGAACTTGAGGTCCACCATGGTGGCGCCGTGGTTGCGGGCGAACTCGAAGAACTCGCGAGGTGTCATCGATCCTCCAGGGTCGGTCCAGCGTGACGGGATGCAAGGGAGTCCGCTGGATGGCGCAAAGCGTACGGCGAGAAACGTCAAACTGTCAATAAGGACCTGGACAGAAGGCAAGAACGAAGCTGACATCGTGCATCGCTGCGATGCTCGCGTGGTCGGCCGGCGGGTCGTCGGGTCGCCGGGTCGCCGGCGCGCCGCGGACGCCACGGTCGCCGCGTCGCCGCGGTCGCTTCGGTTGCCGGGTCGCCGCGGTCGCCGAGTCGCCACCAGGGCCTGGTACCTTCGCCCCCGCCGCCGTTCGGCCCCGGATGCGCTGCGTGCCGCGTGGCGTACACGTCGCCTGCTGCGTTGACAACGCGAAGAATGCCACATAGGATGCAGCCAACCGCCGCCAGAGGTAGTTCCCCGTCCTGAAGGAGGACCCCGTGTTGAGGAAGACCCTCGTTTGGATGCTCGTACTTTCGTTCGCCGCGCTCACGTTGGCGCAGACGCCGCCGGTCACGAAGGTCGGCACGCTGATGTCGTATACCGGCGCTCTGGCCGAGTTCGGCCCCGCCATCAACAACGGCGCGTTGCTGGCGGCCGACCAGCTGAACGCCGCCGCTACGGCGGTGCTCGGTGGGCCGATCGTCGAGATCGTCAGCGAGGACACCGGCACCAACCCGGCGCAAGCCGTGGACCGCGCCCGCAAGTTGGTCAACACCGACGGCGTGATCGCCATCCTCGGTGCGCTGGCCAGCAGCAGCACGGTGGCGGCCGCCGAGTCCGTGGCCATCCCCAGCGAGGTCATCATGATCTCGCCCGCCAGCACCTCCCCGCTGGTGGCGATGCTGCCCGATAGCGGCGACTACATCTACCGCACCGTCTCGTCCGACGCGCTTCAGGGCGTCGTCGGCGCGCAGCTGGCCCGCGGCGAGATCATCGACGGCGTGAGCTACGACACGGCCGCCATCCTGTACGTCAACAACCCGTACGGCCAGGGTCTGGCCGAGGCGTTCGCCGCGGCGTTCGAAGCCCGTGGCGGCCGCGTGGTCGCCAAGGTGGCGCACCCCGAGGAGCCGCAGCCGACCTACGCCGCCCTCCTCGAGCAGGCGCTCGCCAGCGACCCCGACGTGCTGATCGCCGCCAGCTACCCCGGCAACGCGACCGTCTACCTGCAGGAAGCGCGTGACCTCTACGGGTACGAGAGCTGGCAGTTCGTCGACGGCACCAAGTCGGTCGACATCATCGATGCCCTCGGCGCCGACACCCTCGAAGGCATGTACGGCACCGCCCCGGGCGCCGACCCGTCGTGGGAAGGCTACGTGCGCTTCTCCGACGCGTACCAGGCCGCCTACGGCGAGCGCCCGCCGCTGCCGTACATCGACACCGCCTATGACGGCATGGCCGTGATCGGCCTCGCCATCGCCAAGGCGATCATCGACGGCGTCGACGTGAACAGCGCCAACGTGCGCGACCGCCTGCGCCAGGTGGCCAACCCCGACGGCGAGGTCGTGGGCGTCGGTGACTTCGAGGAGGCCATGCGCCTGCTCAAGCTCGGCACCGACATCAACTACACCGGCGCTGCCGGTACCGTCGACTTCGACGAGCTCGGTGACGTGGTGACCCCGGTGGAGATCTGGCAGTTCACCGGAGGCTCGATCGCCTCGATCGAGGTGCGCACCGCGGACGAGATCCCGGCGCAGTAACGAACGCGAACCCACCGCCCGAACGGCGGCAAGCGAAGGGGCGGGCACCGGATGGTGCCCGCCCCTCTTCGTTGGCTCCTGCGTCGTCGCCCCGGGCGCGGACGGTCAGGGCCTTGGACGCGCCAGGTCCTGCCCCGGGCAGCGCGCTCTCGGACCCCGTACGGCGCGGGGCGCCAACGCCTCAGTCGCGTTCGAGCGACACGACCTTCTCTTCCGGGAGCACGCCGCGAGGCCGGTACAACACCACGAAGAGCATCAGGAACGAGATCAGCAGGAAGCGCACGTATGGCCCGCGCGACGGCAGGTCGGGGGAGATGGCCGCCAAGGTGGGCCGCAGCAGGTCGACCAGGAAGCTGGTGCCAGACCAGATGGCCCACACCAGGAAGGCGCCTAGGATGGCGCCGCGGTTGTTGCCGCTGCCGCCCAGCATCAGCATCACCCAGATCAAGAAGGTGCCGTACAGCGGGTCGAAATGGCTGTAGTCGATCGACACCACGTAGTGCGCGTAGAGCGCGCCGCCGACCCCCATGATGACGGCACCCACCACGAACGCCTGCATGCGGAACGCGGCGACGTCCTTGCCGTTCATCGCAGCTGATGCTTCCTCCTCGCGTACGGCACGTAGCACGCGGCCCCAAGGCGAGCGGATGGCGCGCTCCAGGACCCGGAAGGTGACGAACAGCACGAGCGCCACGATGGCCACGTAGACGAAGGGGTAGTCGCGCGGCGTGAGCGCGGCGAAGAGATCGTTGACGAAGCCCGGCAGGTACGAGCAGCCGGACTCGGAGACGAGGCAGCTGAGCGGTTGCGGGATGCCGCGCAGCGGCTGCGGCCCGTTGGCCAACCAGCGCTCGTTCTGGAACACCAGGCGCACCAACTCCGCGATGCCGATGGTGGCGATGGCGAGGTAGTCGTCGCGCAAGCGCAAGGTGGGCTTGCCGATCAGGAACGCCAGCACCCCCGACGCCAGGCCGGCCGCGATCAGGCCGATCAGGAACGGCGCGCCCAGGCCGAACGCCTGCTGCGTGAAGGTGGCCGCCATGCCGGTGGGCTTCACCGTCGTCACCAGTGCCGCCGTGAACGCCCCAAGCGAGAAGAAGGCGGCGATGCCGATGTTGAACAGACCCGTGTACCCCCATTGCACGTTCAGGCCCAGGGTGAGCACGGCGTAGATGCTGCCCATCAACAAGAAGCTGGTCACGTACGACAACACGCCGGACGGGACGAGCAGGTTGAGGACCGCGGCGGCGCCGAAGCCCAGCACCAACCCCGCTGCGTAGCGCAGCGAGGGCGACGCGATCTTCAGGACGCTGGCGAGGAACAGCCACAACGGCACGGCCAGCAACGCGCTCTTGGCGAGGATCAGGGGCGTCATCGGCTCAACCTCCCCGTTTCCCGAACAAGCCTTCGGGCCGCACCAACAACACCAGGATCATCACCAGGAACGCCATCCCATGCCCGTAGGCCGGGTTCACGAAGGCGGTGCTCATCTGCCACACGATGCCGATGATGAACGCGCCACCCAGCGCGCCGTAGGGGTTGCCGATGGTGCCGAGGATGACCGAGGCGAACAGCGGCAGCATCAGCCACCACCCCATCTCGGGCCGGAGCTGTGCGTCGAGCCCGTACAGCATCCCACCGGCCGCCGCCAGCGCGCCGCCGATCATCCAGGTCCAGAACACCACCCGGTCGGTGTCGATGCCGCTGACCCGCGCCAGGTCAGGGTTGTCGGCGGTGGCGCGCATCGCCTTGCCGATCTTGGTGCGCTCCAAGAGCAGGTACACGCCGACGATCAGCACCACCGCCAGGCCGAGGATGAACAGCTGGTCGGGTCGCACCCGCACGCCGGCGAAGAGCTCCACCGCCGGCCGTGCGCGGCCGCTGTAGAAGAAGGCGAAGTCGGCGCCCCACACGATGTACACCAGGCTGCGGATGCCGAACGCGATGCCGAGCGCCGCCATGGCGTGCATGATCGGTGGGCTGCGACGCTGGCGCAGGCGACGGAAGGTGAGGCGGTCGAGGCCGAACGCCACCAGGCCCACCAGCGGCATCGCGAGCAGCAAGCCGACCAGGAACTCGTAGCCGAAGGAGAACGGCGCCAGCGGAGCGCCGGTCGGTAGGATCGCCACCGCCAGCAGCCCGAGGTAGGCGCCCAAGGTCATGAGGTCGCCGTGCGCGAAGTTGGCCATCCGCAGCACCCCGAACACCAGCGTCACGCCGACCGCGCCGAGCGATAGCACGCCGCCGAGGAGCACGCCCCGCACGAACAGCGAGAGCAGCCGATCGGGCGGCAGGCCCTTCGCCACCGCGGCGATCACGAACGCCGCGGCCAGCAACGCCAAGGCCACGATCATCGCGGTGCGGCTGCCGAGGATGGCGCGCAGACGCTCGCCGGGCCGGAGGCGCACGATCGTCGCCGCTTCGTCGGCGGCGTGCACCGCCGCGCCTTCGGTAGGGTCCATAGCCTCCGTCACCTCGTCACCCGCCCAAGTAGAGCCGCGCCACCTCGGGGTCGCCGAGCAGCTCGCGGCCGGGCCCTTCCACTTGGTTCTGGCCGGTGGCCAGCACGTACCCGCGGTGCGCCAGCTCCAGCGACTTCCGCGCGTTCTGCTCCACCATCAAGATCGCCACCCCGCTGCGGTTGATGTCCGCCACCTTCTGGAAGATCATGTCGACCAGCAAGGGCGCCAGCCCGGCCGACGGCTCGTCGAGCATGAGCAGTTTCGGGTCGAGCATCAGCGCCCTGCCCATCGCCACCATCTGGCGCTCGCCGCCCGACATCTTGCCGGCGCGCTGGCGCCGTCGCTCCGCCAAGCGCGGGAAGAGCTCGAACACGCGCTCCTTGCGCTCGCCGATGGGGCCGTCGAGGATGAACGCGCCCATCTCGAGGTTCTCCTCGACGGTGAGCGTGGGGAAGACGTTGTCGACCTGCGGCACGTAGCACAGGCCGTGGCGCACGATGCGCTCGGGCGGCATGCCGGCGATGTCGTGCCCGTCGAAGGCCACGCTGCCCTCCCAGGGCTTCAGCAAGCCGAACACCAGCTTCATCACCGTCGACTTGCCGGCCCCGTTGGGTCCGACGATGGAGACGATCTCGCCCTGTTCGACCCGCAGCGACACCCCCTTGAGCACCTGCATCTCGCCGTAGCCGGCGACGACGCCGTCAAGCGCCAAGAGCGGCATGCTGCCCTCCCAGGTACGCCTCGAGGACACGCGGGTCGGAGCGGACCTCGTGCGGCGGGCCCTCGACCAGCTTGCTTCCCTGGTTCATCACCACGACCGGGTCGCACAGGCCCATCACCAGCGGCATGTCGTGCTCGATCAGCAAGAAGGTGATGCCGCGCTCGTGGTTGAGTTGCACGATCTTCTCGCGGATCCGACCCATGAGCGTGGGGTTGACGCCCGCACCGGGCTCGTCGAGCAACACGATCTTCGGATCGACCATGAGGGTGCGCGCCAGCTCCAGGAGCTTCTTCTGGCCCCCCGACATGGCGCCGGCCGGCTCGTTCTCGAGATGCGTCAAGGACACGAACTCGAGCACCGACCGCGCCTTCTCGCGGATCGCCTGCTCCTGCCTGCGCACCGCGCCGGGGCGCAGGATCGGGTTCCAGAAGCGCTCGCCGACTTGACCGGACGGGACCAGCATCAGGTTCTCGAGCACCGTCATGCTGGCATGCTCGCGCGGGATCTGGAACGTCCGGCACAGCCCCTTGCGGAAGATCTGGTGCGGCGGCAGCCCGGTGATGTCCTCGCCTGCCAGGTAGACGCGCCCGGCATCGGGGCGGTGGAACCCCGAGATCAGCGCGAACAAGGTGGTCTTGCCCGCTCCGTTCGGTCCGATCAGGCCGGTGATGGTGCCTTGCCGGACGTCGAAACTGCAGTAGTTGACGGCACGCAGACCGCCGAAGTCCTTGACCAGGTCGCGGACCTGGAGCAGGGGCGGCCCGCCCGGCGCGGCGTTCGTACTGCGCCCGGACTCGGCTGGGGAAGCGGTCGGTTGTTCCGGCACGTCTTCGGACCTCGCAGGTGCGCTGGCTGCGCGTGATTCGCGCGCATCGTAACACCTGCGTGCAGGAGGGCGCCCGGCGGCGCGCGGGGCGTGCGGCGCGCGTGGCGCGTCAGTCGTCGCCACCTGGCGTGCGCTCGGCCCACGCCACCATGTCGACCACGCGGCAGGCCTTGACCCGCGGACGGCCGCTGGCCTCGCCGGCCGCCAGTTCGGCGCGATCGAGCTCGAGCCACGATGCGAGCGGGAACGGCGTGGCGCCCTTCGTCGCGAGCAGTCGGTCCACCGCCGCAGGGTCGGCGTCCTCGTGCGCGACGGTCGGGAGGTCGTCGGCCAGCAGCGACGCCACCGTCTCCATGGCGTCGGCCTTGTTCGTGCCGATGACCCCGCTCGGGCCCCGCTTGATCCAGCCGGCGACGTAGAGGCCGGGCATGGGCGCGCCGCCCGGAGCGTCGAGGACCCGTCCGCTGTCGTTCGGGATGATCCCCTTGCGCTCGTCGAACGGCACGTCGGGCAGCGCCGTGCCGCGGTACCCGACCGAGCGCAGCACCAACTGCGCCTCGATCGTCTCGGTCTCGCCGGTGCCCACCGCCGCCAAGTAGCCGCCGCGGTCCTCGAGTCGGTTGCGTTCCACCACCACGCGTTCGACGCGGCCATCGCCTTCGAGGGCGACGGGGGAGAGCAGGAAGCGCAGCCGCAGCTTGCGCGGCTTGCCGCTGGGCTGCTGCTGCGCGAACTCGTGCAGCACCTCGAGGTTCTTCTGCGCGGTGACGTCACCTTCGATCGCCGCGAGGCTCGCCGCGGGTGTCACCAACTCGTCCTCTCGAACGTAGATGTCGGCGTTCAGCAGCTCGCCGAGCTCGCGCAGCTCCTTGGTGGTGAACTTCGCCTCTGCGGGCCCGCGGCGCGCCACCATCACGATCTCCTCGACGCGCGAACGGCGCAGCTGCTCGAGTGCGTGGTCGGCCATGTCGGTGGTGGCGAGCTCGTCGACCGACTTGGCCAGGATGCGCGCCACGTCCACCGCCACGTTGCCGGCGCCCACCACCACCGCGGTGCGGGCGTCGAGCGGCACGCCCAGGTCGGCGAAGTCGGGGTGGCCGTTGTACCAGGCGACGAACTCGGTTGCCGAGAGGCTCCCCTCCAAGTCCTCGCCGGGGATGCCGAGGCGGCGGTCGGTGGGTGACCCGACCGCGAACACCGTGGCGTGGTAGTGCTTGCGCAGGTCGGCGAGGGTGAGGTCACGGCCGAAGTCGACGTTGCCGAGGAACCGCACGCGCGCGTCGGACAAGGTGCGGTCGTAGAGCCGAGTGACCGACTTGATCTTCTGGTGGTCGGGGGCCACCCCGTACCGCACCAGCCCGTAGGGGGTCGGCAACCGGTCGTAGAGGTCGATCGACACGTCCTCACGGCCCTTGAGCAGGGCGTCCGTCGCGTACATGCCGGCGGGACCGGCGCCGATCACGGCGACTCGCAGGGGCATCTGGGCCTTGGTCATGACGAACTTCTACCACTTCTCGCGAGCGCGTCCCAACGGGCGTTCGTCCCGTGCCCGGCGCGCACGGGCCAAGGGTGCACCGTCGCCGACGCGTCGCCGGCGCCTCTGGCGCGCGGGCAGGCGAACGGGTAAGCTCCGAAGCCATGAACCGCGGTCCCGCACCGGCCGAGCCCTCCGCCGCCGTTCGCCCCACCTTCGCCCGCGAGGACCGGGTCGGCGCGCCGATCCGGGTGCAGAAGTTCGGCGGCACCAGCGTCGGGGACGTCGAACGCATCCGCAAGGTAGCGACGCGCATCGCGCACATCGTGAGGCACGGCGAGAAGGTGGTGGTGACGGTGTCCGCCATGGGCGACACCACCGACCGCCTGGTGGACATGGCCAAGCAGTTGGCTGCGCGCCCGTCGCGGCGCGAACTCGACGTCCTGCTGGCAACCGGCGAGCAGCAGTCGATCGCGCTGGTGGCGTTGGCGCTGCTCGAGCAAGGCGTCCGCGCGCGTTCCTTCACCGGGCAGCAGGCGGGCTTCCTCACCGACGCGCAGTACGGCAGCGCGAGGATCCTCGAGGTCGACCCTCGGCCGGTGCTGGAGGCGTTGCGCCACGTCGACGTGGTGGTGGTGGCCGGCTTCCAGGGCGTCGACGAGGACGGGAACCTCACCACCCTCGGACGGGGTGGGTCGGACACCACGGCGGTGGCGATGGCCGCCGCGCTCGGGGCCGAGGAGTGCGAGATCTTCACCGACACCGACGGTGTCTACACCACCGATCCGCATCGTGTGGAGAGCGCCACCAAACTGCCGTCCGTCGACTACGACGAGATGCTCGAACTGGCTAGCCTCGGCGCCAAGGTGCTGCACCCACGCAGCGTCTGGTACGCCCGGCGCTACGGCGTGCGGGTGCATGTGCGCTCGTCGTTCAACCACAACCCGGGCACCATCGTCACGCGACTCCCGCGGCCGCAGGAGGGTCCGATGATCACCGAGAAGCCCGTCACCGGAGTGGCGCTCGACTTGAGCCACGCTCGCATCGATCTGCACCAGGTCCCCGACCGGCCGGGTGTGGCTGCGCACATCTTCGGTGCGCTCGGCGCCGCCGGCGTCAGCGTCGACATGATCATCCAAGGCGTGCGCGGCGCAGCCGACAGCCGTCAGCAGATGGCGTTCATCGTCGCCCAGGACGCCGTCGCGGAGGCGATGGACGTGCTGGCGCCGGTGTTGGCCGAGATGGGGGCGGTGGCCGAGGTGGACACCGAGGTGGCCAAGGTGTCGATCGTCGGCATCGCCATCGGGAGCACGCCGGGCGTCGCTGGGCGGATGTTCGACGCCATCGCGAGCGTCGGGGCGAACATCGACATGATCACCACCAGCGAGGTGCGCATCAGCGTGCTGATCCCGATCGAGCGGGCGGAGGCGGCGTTGCGGGCGGTCCACACCGCGTTCGGCCTCGACACACCGGGCGAGGAAGCGCGTCCCGGTTGAGGGCAGGGTGCGCGCCGAGGTCGTCGAGCAGGTCTTCGTCCGGCCCCGTGGCGGCCGGTTCGAGCTGCTGCTGGTGCTCGAGGCAGCCAGCGGCGCGCGCACGCGCGTGACGGTGCAAGCGCCGGAAGGCGACGCGGAAGCGGCCATGCGCTTCCTGGCGCGGTACTTGCAGCGCGAAGGCATCGCGTTGGCGCCACGGTGGCGGGTACGCCGCGAGCGCGGTTCGGCCCTGCGCGACGACCCCGGGTTGCGGCGCACCTTGCAGGCGACGATGGCGGCCGGCACCGGCGACGACGAGGCGTGATCCCCCTGCTGGTAGCGGGGCGGGCGCCGGAAGCGGGGACGAGATGGGCATGAAGCTGGCCACCCTGGCGTACGTGCGCGACGGCGACCGGACCCTGATGCTGCGCCGTGGCGGCGATCCGAACCACCTGCATGCCGGGCGCTGGAACGGGCTCGGCGGCAAGTTCGAGGCGGGCGAGTCGCCCGAGGCGTGCCTCGCACGCGAGGTCCTGGAGGAGTCGGGCCTGGTGGTGGAAGAGGCCGTGTTGAAGGGCTTCCTGACGTTCCCCGACTTCGACGGCCAGGACGACTGGTACGCCTTCGTGTACGTGGTCACGCGCTTCTCCGGCACGCTGCGCGCCGGGCCGGAAGGCGACCTGTTCTGGGTGCCGACCGACGAGGTGCCGGACCTACCGTTATGGCCGGGGGACCGCGTGTTCTTGCCGTGGCTCGACCAGCCGGGCCTGTTCTCGGCGACCTTCCGCTACCAGGGAGGGACCTTCGTGGACCACGAGGTGGCGTTCTACCACCGTTGACGACGCAGCCCGGTCTCAGTCCTGCAACTTGTCGCGGTCGACCATCGACAGCAGCTTCTGCGCCAGCAGCATGTCGCCCCGCAGTTTGACGCGGCCGGTCATGAACGCCGTCATCGGGTTCAGCTCGCCGCGGAACAGCTTGAGAAGGTTCTCGTCGCTGACGGTGATGGTGACGTTCGGGTCGGGTGCGCGCCCTTCTACCGCGCGCACCGTCCCGCCCTCGAGCACGTGGTACATCGGCTCGGCCAGTTCGTACTGCACGACGGCGTCGGGCGCGTCCTGGCCGGCCCGCAACGCATGGGGGACACGAAGCAGCAGTTCTTTGGCGGTCATGTACTCAGTCTAGCGACGCCGCGGACGCTCCGCGCCCTTCGGTATACTCACTGCTACGGCAACGTTGGGAGCCGTCTCCCCGTGGATTTCGCCCTACCCGAGGACCTCATCGCCATGCAGCGCGCCGTGCGCGACTTCGCCCGCAGCGAGATCGTGCCGTTGGCGGCGGAACTCGACCGCAACCCGCGCTTCCCCTGGGAGACGCTCGAGCGGATGGGGCAGATGGGTCTGCTCGGTGTCCTGACGCCGGAGGAGTACGGAGGCGCCGGCCTCGATCACCTCACGTACGTCGTGCTGCTCGAGGAGATCGCCGCGGCCGACGCCGCGCACGCCACCATCATGAGCGTCACCAACGGCCTGCCGCAGCACATGCTCAGCCAGCATGGCACCGACGAGCAACGCGACCGCTACCTGCCGCGGCTCGCCAGCGGCGAGTGGATCGGTGCGTTCTGCCTGTCGGAGCCGCACGCGGGCTCGGACGCCGCCGCGCTCTCCACTCGCGCCGAGAAGGTCGAAGGCGGGTACGTGCTCAACGGCACCAAGGCGTGGATCACCTCGGGCGGGCACGCCCAGCTCTACCTGGTGATGGCCAAGACCGACGCCAACGCCGGACCGCGCGGCGTGACCTGCTTCTTGGTGGAGAAGGAAACGCCCGGGGTGAGTTTCGGCAGACCCGAGGAGAAGCTCGGCCAGCACGCCGCCATCACCACCACCGTGACGCTCGAGGACTGCTTCGTTCCCGACGCCGCCCGGCTCGGCCCCGAGGGGCAAGGGTTCGTCATCGCCATGTCCGGCCTCGACGGTGGGCGCATCGGCATCGCTGCGCTGGCGGTTGGCGTGGCGAGGGCCGCCTTCGAAGCGGCGCGCGACTACGCCGCCGAACGCTCCGCGTTCGGCAGGCCGATCCACGAGTTCCAGGGGATCGGCTTCAAGCTCGCCGACATGCTCACCCAGATCGAAGCGGCGCGGTTGTTGACGCAGCGTGCGGCGTGGCTCAAGGACCGCGGGTTCCGCACCACGCGCGAGGCGGCGATGGCGAAGCTGACCGCTTCCGAGAGCGCGTCGCGCGTCACCCACGACGCCCTGCAGGTGCTGGGGGGGTACGGCTACACCAAGGACTACCCGGTCGAGCGGTACTTCCGCGACGCCCGGGTGACGGAGATCTACGAGGGGACCAGCGAGATCCAGCGCGTGGTCATCCACCGCCAGATCTTCCGCGAACTGGAGCGGTGAACGCTCCGCGCTGCGCGGACGAGCCGGGCGGATCGGCGAGGAGCAGGCCATGATCGACTTCGAGCTGACCGACGAACAGAAGCAGTTCCAGGCGTTGGCGCGCACCTTCGCCAAGGAGCGCGTCGTGCCTGTGGCCGCGCAGCACGACCGCGACGAGAGCTACCCGGCCGAGGTGGTGGCGGCCGCGCACGAGCTCGGCCTGCTGAACGTCGGCGTGCCGCAGGCGGTCGGTGGGTTGGGGCTCGGCCTGCTCGACGAGGTGATCATCGGCGAGGAGATCGCCTACGGGTGCGTCGGCATCTACACCATCCTGATGGCCTCGGAACTGGGCATCACCCCGCTGTTGATCGCCGGTACGCCCGAGCAGCACGAACGGTTCCTGGCACCGCTCCTCACCGGCCCGCGGCTGGCGGCGTTCGCCCTGTCCGAGCCGAACAACGGTTCCGACGCCGTGGCCATGGCCACCCGCGCCGAGATCGACGGCGACGAGGTGATCGTCAGCGGCACCAAGACCTGGATCTCCAACGGCGGCCTGGCCGACTTCAACGTCGTGTTCGCCACCTTCGACCCCGGCAAGAAGCACTACGGGACGCTGGCGGTGGTGGTCGAGAACGACCGGCCCGGCGTGAGCTGGAACAAGCTCCACGGCAAGCTCGGTCAGCGCGCCAGCGCCACCTACGAGATGGTCTACGACCAGGTGCGCGTGCCGCGGGCCAACGTCCTGGGCGAACCCGGTGACGGGTTCCAGATCGCCATGCGCACGCTCGACAAGACCCGCATCCCGGTGGCGGCCGGGGCCGTCGGGGTGGCGCGGCGAGCGCTCGACGAGGCGCGGGCGTACGCGCTCGAGCGGCACGCCTTCGGCCGGCCCATCTCCCAGTTCCAGGCGATCCAGTTCAAGCTGGCGAACATGAAGATCGGGATCGAGACGGCGCGCTGGCAGACGTACCGGGCGGCGTGGCTGGCGGACACCGACCGGCCGCACGGCGAGGCGGCGGCCATCGCCAAGGCGTACGCCTCGGAGATGGCGTTCGATGCCGCCCAGGAAGCGATCCACGTCTTCGGCGGCTACGGCTACATGAACGAGTACCCGGTGGAGAAGCTGATGCGCGACGTCAAGCTGAACCAGATCTACGAAGGGACCAACGAGATCCAGCGCGTGGTCATCGCGCGCCACGTCCTAAGATGACGCCCGGTACGACCGCAACGAACCGGCCCGAAGCTGGCCGTCTGGAGGAGCACGTGAAGATCCTGACCATCCTGAAGCAAGTCCCGGACGCCGAGGCGCGCATCCGCGCAGCCGGCGGCGGCGTCGATCTGGACGGCGTCACCTTCGTCATCGACGGCATGGACGAGTACGGCGTCGAGCAGGCCATCCGCATGCGCGAGGCCGGCCACGACGTCGAGATCGTGGCAGCCGCGCTCGGGCCCGCTCGCTTCGAAGAGGCCATCCGCACCGCCCTCGCGTTGGGCGCCGACCGCGCCGTGCACGTCGAGACCGACGCCGCGCTCGACCCCATCTCGCAAGCCGCCGTGCTGGCCGAGGTGGTCCGGCAGGAGGGGGCCGAGTTGGTGTTCCTCGGCGGCAAGCAGGCCGACTGGGACTCCGCCGCCCTCGGTCCGGCGTTGGCCGAGACCCTCGGCTGGCCGCACGCCGACTGGGTCACCGCGCTCGCGGTCCAGGGCGGCGCGCTCCAGGTCACGCACGACACCGACGACGGCAGCGAGACGCTCGCTCTGCCACTGCCCGCGGTCGTCACCACGCAGCAAGGGCTGAACGAGCCGCGCTACCCGACCCTGCCGAACATCATGAAGGCGAAGCGCAAGGAGCTCGCCAAGCGCAGCCTGAGCGAGTTCGGGTCCCCGAGCGCGCGCACCGCCATCGCCGCGCAGGAGATCCAGACGCGCGAACGCCGCGGGCACCTGCTCGACGGCGATCCGGTCGAAGCCGCGCGTCAACTCGCCCGGCTGTTGCACGACGAGGCCAAGGTCCTGTGAGCGGCGGGCGTTCCGCCGACGCGCTCGTGAACGTAGGAGTCCTGTCATGAACCTGATCGTCACCTTCGCCAAGGATGGAAGGCTGCCGAAGAACGCCCGCGAGCTCGTCCAGGCGGCGCGCGCCCTGGGCGGCCCGGTGCACGCGGCGGTGCTCGGGGCCGACCCGGCGGCCGCGGCCGACGAGGTCGCGCGCTACGTCGACGTGGCGTACGCGGTCGCTGCCCCCGACCTGGAGCCGTTCCGCGCCGAGCCGGTCACGACCGCGGTGGCGCAGCTGGTGCACGACTCGGGTGCCCAGGTGGTGCTTGCCGCCGCCACCCGCTCTGGCCTCAGCTTCACGCCGCGTCTGGCCGTCCGGCTGCACGGCGCGCTGCTGGAGGACGTGATCGCCCTGGCCCCCGCCGGCGAGGGCCTCGAGGCCAAGCGCTACAGCTACCTCTCGCGCGTCACCGAGACCGTGCGCAGCACCGAGCGGCCGGTGGTGGTGAGCGTGAAGCCCAACGTGTTCGCCCCGGCGGAGCCGGCGGCGGCCCCCGGCCGACGCGAGGACGTGAGCGTCGCGTTCGTCGACACCGACGGCCGCGTGCAGGTAGGCGAGCGCTCGGCGGCCAAGGGCGGCCGGGTGGCGTTGGAGGAAGCGAAGATCGTGGTGGCAGGCGGGCGCGGCCTCGGCAGCGAGCAGGGGTTCGTCGACCTCGTGGAACCGTTGGCGGACACCCTGCATGCCGGCATCGGCGCGACCCGCGCGGTCGTCGACGCCGGCTGGCGGCCGTACGGCGAGCAGGTCGGCCAGACCGGCAAGACGGTGGCGCCGGACCTTTACGTCGCCCTCGGCATCTCCGGGGCGGTGCAGCACCTCTCGGGCATGAACCGCTCGAAGGTCATCGTGGCCGTGAACAAGGACGCCGACGCGCCCATCTTCAAGGTGGTCGACTACGGCATCGTGGGCGACGTGCACCAGGTGGCGCCGGCGCTGCGGGCCGCCATCGAGGAGCTTCGGTCGACGTGAGCGTCGCCACGGCCACGCCCGTCACGGTGCGCCCTGCCGAGCGGCGCGACCTCGACACGCTGGTCGCCTTGGAGAAGGGGTTCCCGGGCGACCGCCTGTCGCGTCCCGCCATGTCGCGCATGCTGGGGCGCGAGACGGCACAGGTGTGGGTGGCGGTCCAAGGCGGCGAGGTCGTGGGGGACGCCATCGTGTTGTACCGGCGGGGGTTCGAGTCGGCGCGGCTGTACTCGATGGTGGTGCATCCCTCACGGCGCGGTCAGGGCGTGGCGCGGGCGTTGCTGGAGGCCGCGGAGGAAGGCGCGCGAGAGCGTGGCTGCATCGTGATGCGCCTCGAGGTGCGCGAGGACAACGCTCCCGCCATCGCGCTCTACCGTCGCGCCGGCTACGAGTCGGTGGGCCATACCTCCGACTACTACGAAGACCACTCCACCGCCATCCGCATGCGCAAGCGCTTCGCCAAGGGCGGCGCGACGGTGCTCGGGGTGCCGTACTACCCGCAGACGCTCGAGTTCACCTGCGGGCCGTCTGCGCTGATGATGGCGATGCGCTACCACGGCTACCCGGTGCCGCTCGAGCGCTGGCTCGAGCTGGCGCTGTGGCGCGAAGCCACCACCGTGTTCATGCTCTCGGGGCATGGCGGGTGCAGCGCGCACGGCCTGGCGGTGGCCGCGCTTCGGCGCGGCTTCCAGACCACCGTGGTGACCAAGGACGCCAGCGTGCCGTTCCTCGACAGCGTGCGCGACCCGGAGAAGAAGGACGTGGTGCGCATCGCCCACACCACCTTCGAGCGCGAGCTGCGGGGCCTGGGCGGACGCGTCGAGTTGCGCGACTTCCGCGACACCGACGTGGTCGAGGCGCTCCAGCGCGGGGCGGTGCCGATCGTGTTGGTGTCGGGCTACCGGCTGTACGCGGAGCGGATCCCCCATTGGGTGGTCTTCACCGGCTTCGACGACGACCACCTCTACCTGCACGATCCCAACGTGCCGGAGCACGCCGAGCGCGCCGACAGCGTGCACCTGCCGCTGCGGCGCGACGTCTTCGACGCCGTCAGCCGCTACGGCAGGGCGCGCCACCGCAGCATGGTGCTGATCGAGCGTTGGGGGAAGGTCAGCCGTCGCCCGCTAGGTACCGGATGATCTCCTCGTAGATCTCGGGGTTGGCCTGGTCCTCCTCGCCTGCGGCGATGGTGGGGTTGTCGTTCACCTCGATGACGTAGTACTCGCCGTCGATCTCCTTCACGTCGATGCCGTAGAGGCTGCTGCCGGTGGCGTTGGCGGCCGCCAGGGCGGTCTTGAGCAGCTTCGGGTCGGCCTCGTCGCGCGGCGTGGCGAGGACGCGCGCCCACTCGCCCCCTTCGGTGCGGTCCATCAGGCGCCACTGGGCGGGGGCGAAGGCGTACTTCACCACGGCCAGCACCTTGCCGGCGAGGGTGATGACGCGCCAGTCGAACTCGCTCGGCATGTACTGCTGCACCACCAGCCGGTCGGCGCGGCGAAGGAAGCGCCTGCCCACCTTGACGAACGCGTCGGGGGTCGCGACCTTGTCGACGTAGGCGCTGAAGCTGGAGTTCGGCGCTTTGAGCACCAGGGGGGTGCCGAGCTCCTCGAACAAGCGAGCCGCCGCCACCGCGGTGAGGTCGGCGTCCTCGAGGAAGCGCGTCTCGGGGATGGGAACTCCGGCACGTTGCAGCCGGGTGTACATGTTGACCTTGTCGCAGCAGATCAGGATGGCGTCCGAGTGGTCCAGCACGCGCTTGCCGAGCATCTCCGCAGTGCGCGCCACGACGTAGGTGGTATTGAGCGGGTCGGTCAGGGCGCGGATGAAGATGCCGTCGTAGTTCTTGAGGTACTTCAGCTCCCCCTTGAACAGGAAGTCGAGCTCGTGCCCCAACTCGAACGCTGCCAGCCGGAAGTTGGTGAGGGCGGTCAACTCGACCGACGACCGGATGGTGTACCGCTCGGTGAAGATCGCTAGGCGCGCCACGTTCCCAACCCTTCGAGCGAGGCCCGCTCGTCTTCCGTGAGTTCGGCGAACGGCAGCGGTTCGATGGCCGAGAGCAGGTACGCCTTCGGCGTCACCACCACGCGGACCTTCATCAACGGGATGCGGAAGGCGGCGAACGCCCGCATGGCGAAGTCGGCGTACTCGGCTACCAGCGATCGCCCGAACACCACCCGGACCACGTCGATGCGGTGGTCGTGTGGCAGGCGCTGCACCACCACGGCGTACTTGCCGGTGTAGGTGAGCCCCTTGCGGCGCGCTTCGAGGGTGGCGGTGTCCAGCACCAGCTCCCCGTGCAACGAGAACGGGTTGAGCGGGTAGGCCAAGAACGGCGGCGCGGGGAAGCGGTCGGTGACGATCTCGTTGTCGGGCACCGCGATGTCGGCGGCACGCGCCTTCTCCATCGCGATGGCGACGACGTACGCGTCGAGCGCGTCGCCGGTGCGCGGCAGCACGTCCATGCCGGCCAGCTCGGCGTCGAGCGAGACGTAGTACCCGCTGGTGAGGTAGCTGTAGTCGCCGGCGAGGTTGGCGACTTCGGCCTGGACGGCGCCCTTCCCCTTGCCGAAGCGCTTGGGGTCGAGCCGGAACAGCGGCGGCGCGTTGAGGGTGCGGGCCGTCACGATGACGTGCGCTCGAGCGCGGCCACACCGGGAAGCGTGCGGCCCTCCAGGTACTCCAGCGACGCGCCGCCGCCGGTCGAGAGGTGATCGATGCGGTCTGCCAGGCCGGTCGCGGTGAGCGCCGCGATCGAGTCGCCGCCGCCCACCACGGTGTAGGCGTCGAGGGCGGCCACCGCGGCGGCCACGGCCTTGGTGCCGAGGTCGAAGGGAGGCGTCTCGAACACGCCCAAGGGGCCGTTCCAGAACACCGTCCGTGCACCGGCGAGCGCTTCGGCGAACGCCGCGGCGGCCTCCGGCCCGATGTCGAGGCCCATCAGCCCGTCGGGGATGGCGTCGGATGGCGCCACCACGGTGTCGGTGCCCGCTGCGATGGCGGCGGCGCAGACCGAGTCTTTCGGCAGCACGAACTCCACGCGGCGCTCGGCCGCCTTCCGCAGCACGTCCCGAGCGGTGTCGAGCATCTCGTCCTCGACCAGCGACGCGCCGACGCGGCCCCCCTGCGCCTTGACGAAGGTGTAGGCCATGGCGCCGCCGACCAGCACGCGATCGGCCAGCTCGAGCAGCTTGGTGATGACCCCGAGCTTGTCGGACACCTTCGCGCCGCCCAGCACGACCGTGAACGGTCGCGCAGGGTCGCGCACCAAGCGCGCCAGCGCGCGCAACTCGCGTTCCATCAAGAAGCCCGCCGCGCTCGGCAGCAGGTGCGCCACCGCTTCGGTGCTGGCGTGCGCTCGGTGGGCGGCGCCGAACGCGTCGTCGACGTAGACGTCGGCGTACGACGCCAACACCCGCGCCAGGGCGGGGTCGTTCTTCGTCTCGCGCACGTCGAAGCGCGTGTTCTCGAGCAACGTCACGCTACCGTGCGGGGCTTCGGCGACGAACGCCTGCTGCGCTGTCGACGCCGGTCCGTCGCTGGGTTGGTAGCGGACGTCGCGTCCCAGCAGGTGGGCCAGTCGCCCAGCCACCGGGCGCATGCGGTTCTCCTCGTCCGCCCCGCCCTTGGGCCTGCCAAGGTGGCTCATCAGGATCAGCGTGGCGCCGCGCTCCAGCAACGCCTCCAAGGTCGGCAGGGCGGCTCGGATGCGGGTGTCGTCGACCACCTCACCGTCCTTGATCGGGACGTTGAAGTCGACCCGCACCAGCACCCGTTTGCCACGGACTTCCAGTTCGTCGAGGGTCCGGAACATGCAGCCCGCCTCAGCGCTTCGCGCCCATCAGCTCCAGCACGTCCACCATGCGGTTGGAGTAGCCCCATTCGTTGTCGTACCAGATGAACAGCTTGGCCATGCGACCCATCGTCTTGGTGAGCTTGCCGTCCACGATGGCCGAGTGCGGGTCGCCGACGATGTCGCGCAGCACGATCTCGTCGGTGGTGTAGCGCACCACCCGCGCGAGCGGGCCGGCGGCGGCCTGCTCGATGGCGGCGTTGACCTCCTGGGCGCTGGCCTCGCGCTTCAACAGTGCGGTCACGTCGGAGATCGAGCCGGTCGGGGTGGGGACGCGCAGGGCCACGCCGTCGAAGATGCCCTTGAACTGCGGCAGCACCTTCGCGACCGCCTTGGCGGCTCCGGTGGTGGTCGGGATGATGTTGGTGGCTGCGTTGCGCGCGCGCCTGAGGTCGCTGTGCGGGGCGTCGAGGATGCGCTGATCGTTGGTGTAGCTGTGCACCGTCGTCATCATCGCTTGCTCGACGCCGAACGCCTCGTCGACGATCTTCATCACGGCTGCCAACGAGTTCGTGGTGCACGACGCGTTGGAGACGATCACGTGCTTCGCCGGGTCGTACTGATCCTGGTTGACGCCGACCATGATGTCGAAGTCCGAGTCGGGCGAGGGCGCGCTGATCAGCACCGTCTTGGCGCCGGCCTCGAGGTGGGCGGCCGCCTGCGCCCGCTTGGTGAAGAAGCCGGTGGACTCGACCACGATGTCGATCCCGTGCTCGCCCCACGGCAGCTTGGCGGGGTCGCGCTCGGCGGTGGCGAGGATCTTCTTGCCGTCGACGTAGATGGCGTCGTCGTCGTGGCTCACGGTGCCAGGGAACGGCCCGTAGTTGGAGTCGTACTTGAGCAGGTGCGCGAGCGTCTCGTTGTCGGTGAGGTCGTTCACGAGCACGACGTCGTGACCGCGCTCGAACGCGATGCGGAAGATCTGGCGGCCGATGCGGCCGAACCCGTTGATGCCGAACTTCATGGATCACGCCTCCTTGAGAAGAACCGGGCGAGGGAACGCACGCGGTCATGGCCTCGCGACGAGGCTCGTTCCGGTGAACCTGGGCGCGTCGCGGAGCGTGCCGGTGCCCCCGGCGAACGTCGCGCCGTTCACGATTCTACCGCAGCGACTGGCGCAGCCCGGCGCTGCATGTGCATGGGCACCATGGCCGACCCCAGGGCGACGCGCACGTCGCGCCGCCCGGCGACGATGCGCGCGACGCGGCCTACGGCGCCGCCACCGCCTTGCGCAGCGTGATGCCCAGGCGCAGCCCGTCGAGGTCGTGCTCCTCGCGGTGGCTGGCGTCGTTCAGGCGCTCGTGGCGCAGGTCGATGGCCAGCACCTCGCGCGCCACGGCGGCGGCGTGCTGGCGCAGCGCCTCGGCGAGGACCCCGTCCGCCTCGAGGCCGAGCACGATGCGGTCGGCGACGTCGAGCCCGGCGCTCTTGCGGGCGTTCTGCACCAGGCGCACCACGTCGCGCGCCAGCCCCTCGCGCTGCAAGGCGGGGGTCAGGCGGGTGTCGAGCGCCACCAGGTAGCCGCGGTCCTCTTCGGCGGCGTAACCCTCCGGGCTACGCGCGTCGAGCAGCAGGTCCTCGGGCTCGAAGGCGTGCTCCTCGCCCGCCAGCGTCAGCAGCGTCGGTCGACCTTCGCGCACGTTCGCGGCCACCGCGCGGCCATCGACCTGCTCGAGGGCGCGGCGGAGTTCCGGGATGAGACGTCCCAGGCGCTTGCCGAGACGCGGCAGGTTGGGCTTGACCTGGTAGTCGACGAACGCGTCCTCGACCTCGAGGAAGCGCACCTCCTTGACGTTGAGCTCGTCGACGAGCTGCTCTTCGAGGGCGCGCACGCCGAGCAACTCGTCCGCGCTGCGCACCCGCACCAGCACCGCAGGCAAGGGTTGGCGCAGCTTCACCCCGGAGGCGGCGCGCGCCGCGCGGCCGAGTTCCACGAGCTTGATCAGCGCGCGCATGTCCCGCATCAGCCCCTCGTCCACCAGCGCCTCGTCGGCGACGGGCCAGGCCGCGAGGTGCACGCTCTCCGGCGCGGCGGCGTCGAGCGAGCGCACCAGGTTCTGGTACAGCTCCTCGGAGACGAAGGGCGCCATCGGGGCCATCAGCTTGGCCACCGTCACGAGCGCCTCGTGCAGGGTGGCGAACGCCGCCAGGCCGTCCGCGTCGCCGGCGCGGTCGGCGGCGGGAGCCCCGGCGTCATCGGCGGCGTCGTCGGTCGACGACCGTACGCGACCGGCCTCGGCCCCCGCCGCTCCGGTGCGCCAGAAGCGCCGGCGGTTGCGGCGCACGTACCAGTTCGACAGGTCGTCGACCACGAAGTCGCGGATCGCTCGGCTGGCGGTGGTGGGATCGAAGTCCTCTAGCGCCGCCGTGACGTCGCGCGTCACGGCGTGCAGCCGGGCCGTCAACCAGCGATCCACCAGCGGCCGGTCCGCGGGCGCCGGCGCCCGCTCCAGCGCGGGCCGCTCTAGGTTGGCGTACAGGACGAAGAAGCCGTAGACGTTCCAGAGCGTGAGGAAGAAGTCGCGCAGCGTCTCGTCCACCAGGCCGGCGCTGAAGCGCTTGGTCGCTTCCGGTGGCGAGGAGGCGTAGAGGTACCAGCGCAGCGCGTCCGCGCCTTGTACGTCGAGCACGGTCCAAGGGTCGACGACGTTGCCCTTGGACTTCGACATCTTCTCGCCCTTCTCGTCCACGATGTGGCCGAGCACGTTGACGTTGCGAAACGCCGACGTGGGAGGGGAGAGGTGCGCCAACGGGCCGGGGCGGCGACCGGATGCCTCGTCGCCCGGGTCGGTGAGCAAGGTGCCGAGGGCGTGCAGGCTGTAGAACCAGCCGCGGGTCTGGTCGATCGCTTCGCAGATGTAGTCGGCGGGGAAGTTCTCGGCCAGGGCGCGCTCGGCGGTCTCGTCGGAGCGCGCGCCCAGGTAGTGCCACTGGGCGTAGGGCATGGCACCGGACTCGAACCAGACGTCCACGGTGTAGGCCACGCGCCGGTACGTCTCGCCGTCCAGCGCGAAGGTGATCTCGTCGACGTAGGGGCGGTGCAGGTCGAGGTCCTGGAGGTCGCGTCCGGTGAGCCGCTCGAGTTCGGCGACCGAGCCGACGCACACCTTCTTGGTTCCGTCCTCGGTCTGCCAGATCGGCATCGGGGCGCCCCAGTACCGTTCCCGGCTGAGCGCCCAGTCGACGTTGTTCTCCAGCCACTTGCCGAAGCGCCCGGTACGGATGTGGTCGGGGTGCCAGCCGATGCGGTCGTTGTTGGCCAGGAGCAGCGCCTTCACCGCCGTGGTGCGGATGTACCAACTGCGCTTGGCGACGTTCATGAGCGGCGTCTCGTCACGCCAGTTGAACGGGTAGGTGTGCAGGATGGTGCCGCTGCGGTACATGCGGCCGGCCGCGGTGAGATCGTCGACGATGCGGCCGTCGGCGTCCTTGAACCACATCCCGGCGTACGGCCCGGCGTCGGACGGCGCGCGCGCGTCGTCCACCAGCCGCACCTCGGGCATGACCTTCCCGGTCAGGTCGACCGAGAAGAGCGCGGGCAGGCCGTGGGCGCGTCCGACGTCGAGGTCGCCGTAGGCAGGCGCGACGTGCACGATGCCGGTGCCGTCCTCGAGGGTCACGAAGTCGTCGACCACCACGCGGTACGCAGGCCCCACGTCGCCGTCCTCGTCGGAGCGACCGCGCAGCAGCGGGCGGTACGTCGCGCCTTCGAGGCGGGCGCCGGGAACGCGCAGCAGCTCGCGCGCTTCCCCTTCGTCGAACACCCGCGGCGCGAGCGCGGCCGCCACCCAGTAGAGATGGCGCTCCGCCTCCGCCACCGACGCGCCGTGCTGCGGCGGAGCCTCGACCAGGACGTACTCGGCGTCCGCCAGTACGGCCAGCCCGGAGTTCGCCGCCAGCGTCCACGGCGTGGTCGTCCATGCCAGGAAGAACACCGGCCGGTGCTCATCCGGGGGCAGCAAGCCGCGCGCTCGCAAGGCACCCTCGTCGGCGGGGAACTTCGGGTAGATCGAGGGGTCCTCGACGTCCTCGCGGTAACCGAGCGACACCTCGTGCGAGGCCAAGGTGGTGTTGCTCGACGGGCTGTGCCAGGTGGTCTTGTAGTCCTCGGCCAGCAGACCGCGGTCGAAGAGCTCCTTCATGATCCACCAGCACGACTCGATGTAGTCGTTGGTGTAGGTGACGTAGGCATCGCCTAGGTCGAGCCAGAAGCCGATGCGCTCGGTCATCGCGTTCCAGTCCTGGATGTTGCTGAAGACGTCTTCGCGGCACAGGCGGTTGAAGCGCTCGATACCGTACTCCTCGATCTGCTGCTTGTTGGTGAACCCAAGGCGCTTCTCGATGGCGATCTCGACCGGGAGGCCGTGGGTGTCCCAGCCGCCCTTGCGGCCGACGCGGTACCCCTGCATGGTCTTGAACCGTGGGAACAGGTCCTTGAAGGCGCGGCTGATGACGTGATGCACGCCGGGCTTGCCGTTGGCCGTCGGGGGCCCCTCGTAGAACACCCAGTTCCCCTTCGGGGCGGGACGCTCGAGCGACTTGCGGAACACGTCCTGGCGCTTCCAGAGATCGATGACGCGGCGCTCGAGCTCGGGGAACCGGACGTCGGTGGGAACCTCGCGGAACATGGCGTACCTCGCTCCTCGCGGGGCCGCCACCCAACGACGACGGCGCCCCGCACGATGGATCGTTGGGGCGCCGTGAAGGTCCGGCGCGGTACCACCCAACTTCGACGTCGCCTCGCAGCGGCGTCCTCGGCGGCTTCCCCGCCCGGAACGAGGCGGGAACGCCCGGCGCTGTGTCGCGCGCCTCGCGGCTCCGTCTACTCCCGCGGACCGACAGGACCGCGGTTTCGGGGAGCGGCTCGGGGAGGATGCAGGTTCGCGTGGACACCACCGGGCTTCCACCGTCCCCGGCTCGCTGTCGGGCTTGACGCGCCCTGCCTGTTCCCGTCGTCGCCGTTCGGCGTGCCCTCACCCGCCGCGTGCGCCACCCGCTCGGGGACGACCGTGGCGATGGCGTGGGGAACGCCGTTCGCGCTGCCGCTGCTTTACAATGCCGGACGGCAGCGCGTATACTCGAGGCTAGCAGCAGGCCGAAAGCACGTCAATACGCCGCTGCGACTCCTGGCACAACCGGATCGCGTGTTCTCGGCGGTACACCCTGGCAGCAGGTCGCACGTGAGGCGCCCGTAGCCTGCCGAGCCCATCGGAACGCACGCATGGATCCGAGGACCGCCCAAGGAACGAGATGTCATGCGCCGGTAGTCGGCGCGAGGTCGATACCCACGGCCGAACACGTCATGGCCAGCACGGTGGGAACGGAGAACGGATGAGCCCACGACCCAAGAAGAACGCGAGCGAGGAGAGCGCGGTGCCGACCGCGGCACAGTCCACGGCACCGACCGCCCCCACCGCCACCCTCGACGAAGCACAGCAGGCGCCGCGCCGCCGCGGTCGACCGCCGAAGAAGAAGGGCGACGAGGCGGCCGCCGACGCCAAGGCCCCGGAGCAGGCGAAGCCCGCGTCGGACGGCCCGGCGAAGGGGAGCGCTTCGGTGCGCGAAGCGAGTCGGAGCGAGAAGGTCGCCTCCGAATCCGGGGCGCGCGCCGAGCGCGACGAACGGCGTCCCGAAGAAGGTTCCCAGCAGGGCGCCTCGCAACGAGGCGATTCCGGGCAAGGCAGCGGGCGCGGTAGCCGCGGACCGAACGGCCGCGCCTCCGCCGAACGTAGCGACGGCGAACGCGAGCGCGGGGGGCGCGACAGGGCCGGCGACCGGCGGGCCGAGAGCCGCGACCAGCACCGTGACGAAAGCCGCGATGACGGCCGTGACGAAGGCCGCGACGAAGGCGAGATCGAGGCAGACGACCAGGACGAAGGCGAAGGCGAGGGGCGCGGCGGACGTGGACGCAACGGCCGCAACCGTCGCAACCGCTCGGGCCGCAAGCCCAGCCTGAACTTCCGCGACCTGCAATCGAAGATCCTCCCCGAGCTGCACCTGCTGGCCAAAGAGGTCGGTCTCGAGGAGTACCGCCAGATGACCAAGGACGACCTCGCGGTGGCGATCCTCGAGCGCGCCGCCGAGAGCGAAGGGCTGCGCCTGGTGCGCGGGTACCTCGAGATCTCGTCCGACGGCTACGGGTTCCTGCAGGAGTCGTTGCTGCAGAACAACACCCGCAGCGTGATCGTCTCGGCCGGCCTGATCAAGCAGTTCCGCCTGCGCACCGGCGACTACATCCTCGGCAAGGCCCGACGCCCCCGCGACAACGAGCGCTACGGCACCCTGATCCGCGTCGAGGCCGTCAACAGCGTCGACCCGTTCCAGGCCTCGAAGCGGCCGCGGTTCGAGGAGTTGGTGCCCACCTTCCCGGAAGAGCGCGTCAAGCTCGAGACGGCGCAATCCGAGCTCTCCGCGCGCGTCATCGACCTGCTCGCGCCCATCGGCCGCGGCCAACGTGGCCTGATCGTGGCGCCACCCAAGGCCGGCAAGACGACGTTGCTCAAGAAGATCGCCAACGCGGTGGTCGAGAACGAGCCCGACATCAAGGTGATCGTGCTGCTGGTGGACGAGCGGCCGGAGGAAGTCACCGACTTCCGCGAGTCGGTGCACGGCGTCGAAGTGATCGCCAGCACCTTCGACGAGCCGCCCAGCAACCACATCCGGGTAGCGGAGTTCGTCCACGAGCGCGCCCGGCGCATCGTCGAGGACAGCGGCCACGTGATGATCCTGCTCGACTCGATCACGCGCTTGGCGCGTGCCAACAACCTGGTCACGCCGCCGACCGGTCGGACGCTGTCGGGCGGCCTCGACTCCAACGCGCTGCATTGGCCCAAGCGCTTCCTGGGTGCGGCGCGCAACATCCGCGGGGGAGGCAGCCTCAGCATCCTCGCCACGGCCCTGGTCGAGACCGGCTCGCGCATGGACGACGTCATCTTCGAGGAGTTCAAGGGCACCGGCAACATGGAACTGCACCTGAGCCGTCAGCTCGAGGAGCGGCGCATCTTCCCGGCCATCGACATCCTGAAGTCGGGCACGCGGCGCGAGGACCTGCTCCTCACGGAGGACGTGCTCGCCAAGATGTGGCTGCTGCGCAAGGTGATCTCCGACATGGACCCGGCCGAGGCGATGGAGATGCTGTTGTCGCGTCTGGGGCGTACCAAGAGCAATGCCGAGTTCCTCTCCACCCTCGGCCAAGGCTGAGGTGCACGCTGGGGACGTGACGTCCCCCTCCCGCTCGGACCGCCGCGCCGCTCCGCGCCCCGCTCGATGGGGGCGAGGGGCGGCGCTGCTCGTCGTGCTCCTAGGTACGTGGGCCGGCCTCGGCACCGCCGCGGCGCAGGGCTCGGTCTCGGACGCGGTCCAGAGCGCCTCCCGTTGGGAGGCGTTGCGCGCAGCGCAGACGAGGCTGTTGCCGCTTGCGCTGGCCGAGCTCGCCCGGCTCGACCTGGAGTCCAGCGTCTTCACGTACCCCGTCGCAGGGCGGCTCAGTTCCGGCTTCGGGTGGCGGAACATCGCCGTGAACGGCAACCGCTTCCATGGAGGTGTGGATCTTGCCGCGCCCAGCGGGACGCCGGTGGTGGCGGCGCGGGACGGCCGTGTCACCCGGGCGGGTTGGTGGAGCACGTACGGGTACGTCGTGGTGGTCGACCATGGCGACGGCAGCGAGACGCGCTACGCGCACTTGAGCCGCATCGACGTGACGGCCGGCGCCGACGTCCGCCAGGGAGATCCGATCGGGGCGGTGGGCAGCACCGGGGCGTCGACGGGGCCCCACCTGCACTTCGAGCTGCGCTTCGACGGGAGGGCCGTCGACCCGTTGCCCTACCTCGAGGGGCGCGGCGGCGGATGACGTCTTCGGTGTCGCGCAGGGTTTGACCCTCCCCAACGGGGCCGATATACTCGACACAACTCGTCGGAATCGTTCCGAGATGCCGTCGGATCGGAAGCGACGGGGAAGGTCGTGGGCGACCTGCCGGCATCGACGTGGGGGCGACGGCGTCCGAACGCAGGCTGGGGGACGAACGCCAGATGGTGTGCCTTGCAGGACCCCCATGGGGTGCGCCGACCAACCGAGGGTAGGTTCGTATGTGGGTATCCACCAAAGCGCAGTACGGCATGCGGGCGCTGGTCGAGGTCGCGTTGGGCGGTGACCAACCCACCAGCCTGAAGCTGGTCGCGGAGCGCCAGCAACTCAGCCACCAGTACCTCGAGCAGATCTTCGCCGTGCTTCGGCGCGCCGGCATCGTCGAGTCGGTGCGGGGCGCGCATGGCGGCTACCGCATCGCTCGGCCGATCGACCAGATCGACGCGCTCGAGGTGGTCGAGCTGCTCGAAGGTAGCGTCGCCCCCGTCAGCGGCCTCGACGACGCGGGGACCTGCGTGCGCGTGGGCCCCTGCTCCACCGAGAGCCTGTGGCGCCGCGTCGACCTCGCGGTGCGTCAGGTGTTGGGGCAGACCACGTTGGCCGACCTGGTGGCGCAACGGAGCCTGCTCATGCCGGAACCGTTGCCGCGAGCGCTGACGGCGGTCGAGGGCTGAGCCTGCCCGTCGACGCCATGACCCGTTCGGAGCTGTACCTAGACCACGCCGCCACCACCCCGCTCGACCCCGAGGCGCTCGAGGCGATGCTCCCGTACCTGCGCGAGCAGTTCGGCAACCCCTCGAGCGTGCACCGTGCCGGCCAGCGCGCGCGTCGCGCCGTCGAGCGCGCCCGCGAGCAGGTGGCCGAGGCGGTGGTAGCCGACCCACGCCAGGTCACCTTCACCTCCGGCGCCACCGAAGCCGACGACCAAGCCGTGTTCGGGGCCGTGCAGGTTCGCCCCGGGGGGCTGGTCGTGTCGGCCACCGAGCACGCGGCGGTGCGTAGTGCCGCGGCGCGCATGCGCGCCCGTGGCGTCGACGTCGTGGAAGTCCGCCCCGCACCCGACGGCAGCGTCGGCGTAGCAGCGTTACGAGAAGCGATCGAGGCGCAGTCCGGACGCGGTGGCACGGCGCTGGTGGCGGCGATGCTGGTGAACAACGAGACGGGCGTGATCAACGACGTCCGCGCGGTGAGCCGGCTGGCGCACGAGGTCGGGGCGCTGGTCCTGTGCGACGCGGTGCAAGGGTTCGGCACCGAGGACGTGAGCCTGGCCGCCACCGGCGCCGACCTGCTTACCATCTCCGCGCACAAGGTGTACGGCCCGAAGGGGGTGGGCGCGCTGGTGGCGCGACCTGGTCTGGGCCTGCCGCCGCTCCTCGCCGGCGGGGCGCAGGAACGGGGGTTGCGGCCCGGTACCCACGCGGTCCCGTCGATCGTGGGGTTCGGGGTGGCGGCGGAGTTGGCGATGCGCCGCCGCCCGACCGACCGGGCGACCATCCAGGCCGTCCGTGATCGCTTCGAGCGCCGCGCCACCACCGTCGAGGGCGTGCGCGTGAACGGCGATGGCGCGCCGCGCGGCGTGAAGCACGCCAACCTTCGCGTCGACGGTGTCGATGGCGAGACGCTTCTGATGCTCCTGGACGAGGCGGGCGTGATGGCGAGCGCGGGTTCGGCGTGCGCCGCCGGCAGCGTCGAGCCGAGCCACGTCCTGCTCGCCATGGGCCTCGAGCCGGCCCAGGCCAAGGCCAGCGTGCGGTTCAGCTTCGGCCGCGGCCTGACGGACGCCGACGCCGACGACGCAGCGGCGCGCTTCGCCGAAGCCGTCGCGCGGGCGCGCGCGACGGCTCCGGCCGCGTCGCCCTGACGGACGTGCGCTGCGCGCCTAGGGCGGTCAGGCGCTCTTGCGCTGCTCGGCGCGCTGCAACAGCCGCTCGGGGGCGTCGAGGTCGGGTGCGTCGACGACCAGGCTGGTGACGTCGCTTCCCGGCACCTCGAACATCAACGGCAGGAGGGTGCGCTCCAAGATCGAGCGCAGCGCCCGGGCGCCGGTCTTGCGCGCCTGGGCCCGGCGCGCGACCTCGAACAGCGCGGCGTCGGTGAACACCAGCTCGACCCCGTCCAACGCGAAGAGCTCGGTGTACTGCTTCACCAGGGCGTTGCGCGGCTTGGTGAGCACGGCGACGAGCGCGTCCAGACTCAGTTCCTCCAGGCGCACCACCACCGGCAGGCGGCCGATGAGTTCGGGGATCAGGCCGAACGCCATCAGGTCCTCCGGGAGGATCTCGGCGCCTACGGTGGGGTCGGCGCCGCGCGGACCGCTGGGCGCGACCTGGAACCCGATGCGCGAGACGTCGAGCCGGCGCCGGAGGATGTCGTCGAGCCCCTCGAACGCGCCGCCGCAGACGAACAGGATGTCGGTGGTGTCGACGTCGATCAGTTCCTGATGCGGGTGCTTGCGCCCGCCCTGGGGAGGCACGTGGGTGACGGTCCCCTCGATGATCTTCAGCAGCGCTTGCTGCACGCCCTCGCCCGAGACGTCACGGGTGATGGACGGGCCTTCGGACTTGCGCCCGATCTTGTCGATCTCGTCGATGTAGATGATGCCGCGCTGGGCGGCTTCCACGTCGTAGTTCGCGACCTGCAACAGGCGCAACACGATGTTCTCGACGTCGTCGCCGACGTAACCGGCCTCGGTGAGGGTGGTGGCGTCTGCGATGGCGAACGGCACCCGCAGGGTGCGCGCGAGCGTCTGCGCCAACAGCGTCTTGCCCGTGCCGGACGGCCCGACGAGCAGCACGTTCGACTTCTGGATCTCGGCCTCGGGGTGCGCCAGGCGTCGCGCGTGGTTGTAGACCGCGACCGCCAACGCCCGCTTGGCGTCGTCCTGCTCGATGACGTAGTCGTCGAGGGTGCGTTTGATCTCGCGGGGTACGGAGGCGCGCCATACCGGTCGTGGACTGGGCTCGGCGTCGTGCACCACCTGGTGTACGCGACCGGCGCAGTCGCTGCAGATGTGTGCGCTGCCGCCCGGCGCCGCCACCAACAGGTGCACCTCGGCGTGGCTGCGCCCGCAGAAGCTGCAGTGGGCGGGGGGTTGCGTCACGACTTCGGTCCGCCGTTCCCGCCGCTCTTGCCGCCCGCGGTGTCGGCGCCTCCGGGTCCGGCGTCGCCGCGGCCCGCCCCATCGAAGCGGTGCAGCGCACGCGGCTCCACCACGCGGTCGATGATGCCGTAGGTGCGTGCCTGCTCCGGGGACATGAAGTTGTCGCGTTCCATGTCGCGCCGCAGCTTCTCGCGGTCGTGGCCGGTGTGGCGGTGATAGATCGACTCCATCATGTCGCGGATGTCCAGGAACTCGCGCGCCTGCACCTCGAGGTCCGGCAGGCTCGAGCGCGGGAAGCCGGCCGATCCGGCGTGGATCATGATCCGGCTGTGCGGCAGCGCTACCCGGTGCCCGGGCGCTCCCGCCATCAGGATCACCGAAGCCATCGACATCGCCACCCCCACGCAGTTGGTGTGCACCGGGGCGGAGATGTACTGCATGACGTCGTAGATGGCGAGGCCGGCGTACACCTCACCGCCGGGCGAGTTCACGAACAGGTTGATCGGTTGCTCGTTGGACTGCGAGTCGAGCAGCAGCAGTTGCGCGGTGATGACGTTGGCGACCTCGGAGTCGATGGCGCTGCCGAGGAAGATGATCCGTTCTTTCAGCAGCCGGCTGTAGACGTCGTAGGTGCGTTCGCCGCGGCCGGTCTGCTCGATGACGTACGGGATGAGCGGCATGGTGCCTGTAAGCGTAGCACCGGACGCTCGAGGGAACGCGTCCGGTGCTTCACGGTGACGGCGCCGGAGGCAAGCCTAGCCAGGCCGCCTCGGGGCGCGAGGCTCAGCGGTCCTGGCCTTCGGGTTGGTGCTCGTGCTCGTGGTCGTGCTCGTGGTCGTGATGGTGCTCGTGCCCATGGTGATCGTGGTCGTCGTCGGACTCCTCCTCGAGCGATGCCGCGGCCGCCTCGGCGGCGTCGTGCGCCTCCTCGGGCCGCATGCCCGGGGCGGGCTCGCCCGTCACCTCGGCCAGCAACTCGCGAACGGCCTTGTCGCGGGCCAACAGGTAGCGGTAGTTCTCCAGCCACTCCTGACCCATCTCCTGCAAGAAGCGACCGACGTCCTGCCGGCGCTGCGTGGCTAGGTGCTTGACGGCCTGGTCGAACTCGGCCTCGTCCAGCCGGGTGCCGCGCACCTCGAGCAGGCGATCGAGGACCAGGTCGCGCCGCATGCCGCGCTGAGCGGCTTCGTCGAGCTCTTGCTCGAACTCGTCCTTGGTGCCGCGTTCCTCGAGGCGCTGCAGGTAGCGCTCCAGCGTGATGCCCTGGCGGCGGAGGTCGCCGACGAGGTCCTCGAGCAGGCTGCGCTTGCGGCGCTGCACCAGCGTCGGCGGGACCTCGAAGCTCGTGCCGTCCACCAGCTTGGTGACGAGCTCGTCGCGCTGCTGGTCGTAGTCCTCGCGCTCGAGCTGCGCGGTGAGGCTCTCGCGCACCCGCGTCTCGACCTCCGACCAGTCCTCGACCCCGAGTTGCTTGGCGAACTCGTCGTCCGCCTCGGGCAGCTCCTTCGCCTTCACGTCGCGCACCTTGACGCGCATGGTGCGCAGCGTGGGATTGCCTTCCGCGTCGCGCTCGACCTCGTCGGTCAACTTGAGTTCGACGACGGCGCCGATGGCGGCTCCGAGGAGCTGGTCGCGGAGCTCTTCGCCGGCGGTCTCGAGGTCGACGGGGAACGACGAAGCCGCACCATCGTCGGTGTCTTCCGCTCCCGCCTCGGCGGGAGAGGCGTCGGTCGGCCCGACGTCGGTGGCCGGCGCCTCGGGGGCGTCGCCGGCCGCAGCGGCCGCGCCATCGCCGGACGGCGCCGCGGAGGCGTTCGCCAGCGACTCGAGCAACACCCAGTCCGTTGCCTCGATGCCGCGGTCGACGGGCGCCAAGGTCGCGTTCTCGCGGCGCAGTTGCCGGATCGCGTCGGCCATCATGTCGTCGTCGACGCTGCGGCGCTTGGCGTCGACGCTCAGGCCGGCGAGCTCGGGTAGGGTCACCTCGGGGAACAACTCCGCGTGCACCTCGAAGGCGAAGGCCTGCCCCTGCACCGGCGACTCGGCGTGGAAGTGCGCGTGGACCGGCGTCAACTGCAGTTGCCGTACGGCGTCCGGGTACGCCTCGTCCACCAGAGCGTCGCGGACTTCCTCGGCGAGCGCCTCCTCACCGATCCGACGGATGAGCACGCCACGAGGAGCGCGACCGGGGCGGAACCCCGGGACGCGCACCTGGCGCGACAGGGTGGCCAGGACGCGCTCGAAGGCGGCGTCCACCGTCTCGGACGGGACCGTCACCTTCAACGTGGCGTGCACCGCGTTCTTCTCGACCAGTTGGGCTTCCATGCTTCTCCTTCGCTGCCGCACCCCGCGCTGCGCTGGCACTCGGAGAGCAGCGCACTGCGGGGCCGGGCAGGGTGGCGGCCGGCGGCGTGCTCGACCGTGTCCGCGCAAAAGGGAGCGGCAAGCGCAGGGCTTGCCGCGGTGGTGCGAGGAGCGGGACTTGAACCCGCACGGCTAGGCCACTAGATCCTAAGTCTAGCGCGTCTACCAATTCCGCCATCCTCGCGTGGTGGCGTGCGCTGCGCGCTCGCGCCGCCCGCGTCGCCGACACGGCCCCGTACGCCGCCCCGGTGGTAGCGCGAACGCCACGGGCGGGACCGCGCTACGGCCCCGCCCGGGCGTCGGGGCGCTGCCCCGTTGGCTGGGGTGGATGATGGGACTTGAACCCACGACCCTCGGAACCACAATCCGATGCTCTAACCAGCTGAGCTACATCCACCACGCTGGCACCCGGAAGTCTAGCAGACTCTCGGGGGCGGAGGAATCGTACCGCAGACGAGCGGGCTTTGGCTAGCTGGGCGTCGCGACCGAGATTCCGGATGGGAGCCGGCTTCGCGTACTAGGCTAGGGGCGATGACCCCGTCGCTCCGACCCGAGGACCTCACCACCGTGCGCCGCAGCGACCGTGCGGTAGACGACGAGCACTGGATCGCGACGCTCCTGGAGCGTGCGCCGGTCGGTGCGTTGGCCACCGTCGACGCCGGCCAGCCGTACCTGAACGTCAACCTGTTCTGGTTCGATCCCACTCGCCGCGCCGTCTACGTCCATACCGCACGCCGCGGGCGCACGCGGACGAACGTCGAAGCAGGCGAACGGGTGTGCTTCGCGGTGCACGAGATGGGCCGGCTGCTGCCGGCCCCCGAGGCGCTCGAGTTCAGCGTCGAGTACGCCGGTGTGGTGGCGTTCGGGACCGCCACCGTGGTGGACGACGCGGCCGAGGCCGCCGCCGCGCTCCAATCGCTGCTCGACAAGTACGCACCGCACCTACGCCCAGGGCACGACTACCGCGCCACCACCGTCGACGAGTTGGCGCGCACCACCGTGATGCGCATCGACATCGACGCCTGGAGCGGGAAGCGGAAGGTGGTTCCGGCCGACTTCCCGGGGGCGTTCGCCTACCCGGCGAGCGGGGTGCTCGACGACGAACGTCCCACGGCGTAACGAGCGCGTCCAGCGGCCGCCCGGGGGCCGGATGTCCCTTCGCACGCGCGTGCCAGCGCGCGATACTTCCTAGCAGTAGGAGCGCGCAGGAGGTGCCACCGTGCAGCGTACCGAGGTCGAAACGACAGCCGTCCGGGAAGCGCCCGGCGCCGTGCTCGACCCCGCCTCCCGCACGCCGGCCCCTCCGTCCGAGGGGCTGCTCGCTGTCGACGAGGCGAGAACCAGGATCGTCGCCGCGGTGACGCCGATCGCCGACTCCGAGCGCGTGGCGCTGGACTCGGCGCTGGGCCGGGTCGTGGCCGACCCGATCGTGGCAGCTTGCGACGTCCCACCAGCCGACAACAGCGCGATGGACGGCTTCGCCTTCCGCCTGGCCGACCTTCGGGCCGCCGCTGGCGTCTTGCCCATCACCGGTCGCATGGCCGCCGGCCAGCCGGCGACGACGCTCGCTCCGGGCGGCGCATCGTGGGTGTTCACCGGTGCGGTCGTGCCGCGCGGCGCCGACACCGTCGTACGCCTCGAGGACTGCCAGGTCGAAGGCGCGACCGTACGCGTGCTGAAGCGCGACGTGCGGCTCGGGGACGAGATCCGGCGCGCCGGCGAGGACGTGACGCGCGGTGCGGTAGTGATCGCTGCTGGCACGCGGATGCGTGCGCAGGAGCTCGGGTTGGCCGCGTCGGTCGGTACCACCCACGTCGCGGTGCGGAGAGCCTTGCGCGTGGCGCTGGTCGTCACGGGCGACGAACTCGTCGAGCCCGGCACCGCGCTCGAGAGCGGCAAGATCTACGACAGCAACGGGCCGGTGCTTGCCGCCCTGCTGCGCACCGTCGGCTGCCTTCCCGGCCCCGTCGTGCGCGTCCGAGACGACCTCGCGGCGACGCGCGACGCGCTGGTGCAGGCAACTGCCAGCGCCGACCTGGTGATCTCCAGCGGCGGCGTGTCGGTCGGCCAGGAAGACCACGTGAAGACCGCCATGCGCGCCATCGGCGAAGTCGACCTCTGGCAGGTCGCGGTGAAGCCCGGCAAGCCGATCGGCTTCGGACGCATCGCCGGCGTGCCATGGCTCGGGTTGCCGGGCAACCCGGTGTCGGGGTTCGTGATGTTCCTGCTCTTCGGCGTGCCGCTGCTGCGGCGCCTGCAGGGTCGCGAACCGACGTTCCCCCAACCGCTGCGCTTGCCTGCCGGATTCGAGCGCCAGCGCACGCTGCAACGCGACGAGTACCAGCGGGTGCGCGTCGAGGACGGTCGACTGGTGCCGTATCCGCGGCAAGGGTCCGGCGTGCTGAGCTCGGCGGCGTGGAGCGACGGCCTGGCCAAGGTGCCGGCGCGCACCAGCGTGGGTGTCGGCGACGAACTGGAGTACCTCGGCTACGCCGAGCTTCTAGGGTGAGGTGATCGTATGAGCCGGAAAGGGTGCAGCACCGAGTTCAAGCCGCTCAGGATCGCGGTGTTGACGGTGTCCGATCGACGGACGCTGGCCAACGACGAGTCGGGCGACACGCTGGAGGCGCGCTTGCTCGCTGCCGGCCACAGCCTAGCCGACCGCACCTTGGTGCCGGACGACATCTACAAGCTCCGTGCGGTGGTGTCGGTGTGGATCGCGCGCGACGACGTGGACGCCATCCTGATCACCGGCGGCACCGGCATCACCGGACGTGACAACACCCCAGAGGCGATCCTGCCGCTCATCGAGCGCCACATCCCCGGCTACGGCGAGCTGTTCCGGCACTACTCGCACGAGGAGATCGGCACGGCCGCGATGCAGTCGCGGGCGTTCGGTGGCACCGTCAACGGCACCCTGATCTTCGGCTTGCCCGGTGCTCCCGATGCCGTCTGCACCGCATGGGACCGCATCCTGCAGCAGCAACTCGACGCGCGCACCGGACCCTGCAACTTCGTAGCGCTCATCCCGCGCTTGAAGGAACACGCCCCTACCGCGCGCAAGGAGGAACGAGAGCTCGTCGGCACGACCGCACCGTGATGCATCCGTGAAGGGGTGCGCCGTACGGTGCGTAGGAGAACGACTCCGAGCGTACGCGACCTAAGGTCGACTCAAGACCATGGCGCTACGCCGCCGCCAGCAGCGAAGCAGCATCGCCGGCGGCCAGGGCGGCGGGGGAAACCCCACCACCTCCCGGCTTCGGAAAGGAGACCAACGTGGGCTCGGCATTAGAGGACCGGTTCGGTCGCAGATTCAGCTACTTGCGGCTGTCCGTGACCGACGCCTGCAACTTCCGTTGCGAGTACTGCCTGCCGCATGGCTACCAGGGCGGCCACAAGGACTTCCTGACGCTCGACGAGATCCGGCGGCTCCTGAGCGCGTTCGCCGAGCTCGGCATCCGCAAGGTGCGCATCACCGGCGGCGAGCCGCTGGTACGCAAGGACATCCTCGAGATCGTCCAGTTGACGGCGGACACGCCCGGCATCGAGCGGGTGGCGATGACCACCAACGCCTTCCGCTTCGCGGCGATGGCCGAGGACTTCCAACGGGCCGGACTCGACGCGGTCAACATCAGCCTCGACACCCTCGACGCCGGCACCTTCGAGAAGATCACCGGTACCAAGCGGCACGCCGACGTGATCGAGGCGATCGACACCGCGCTGGCGCTCGGGTACGACGCCATCAAGCTCAACGCCGTGCTGCTGGCCGGCCTGAACGACCAGGAGATCCCCGCGTTCATGGAGTACGTGCGTACCCGACCGGTGTCGGTGCGCTTCATCGAGCTGATGCAGACCCTCGGCAACGAGGAGTACTTCCACAAACGGCACGCGCGCGGCGCGGCCATCGCCGAGCACCTGCTGCAGGACGGCTGGCGCGAACTACCCCGCGTGGGGTACGCCGGTCCGGCCATCGAGTACTACCACCCCGACTACGCCGGTCGGATCGGTCTGATCCAGCCGTACTCGCCGAACTTCTGCGACGGGTGCAACCGGCTGCGCGTGACCTCGGTCGGCGGGTTGCGGCTGTGCCTGTTCGGCACCGGCTCGCACGAACTGCGGCCGTTGCTGCAGGCAGACGAGGACCGCGAGGCGCTCAAGCACGAGATCGTCAGCGCGCTGTTCGACAAGGCGCCGTCGCACCAACTCGGCGCAGGCAACTGCGGCGACATCCCCAACCTCGCCGCGACCGGAGGCTAGACCGGCATGACCCCTCCCTTCACCATGATCGACGTCGGCGACAAGGCCGTGACCCGTCGCCGGGCGCTCGCTTGCGGTCGCATCGTGCTCGGCCCGAAGGCGTTCCCGCTAGTGCGGGATCGCCAGTTGCCCAAGGGCGACGCGCTCACCCTGGCAGAGGTCGCTGGCGTGCTCGCCGCGAAGAAGACCGACGAGCTGATCCCGCTGTGCCACCCGTTGGGCCTCGACCAGGCGTTGGTGGCGTTCACCCTGGACGAGGAAGCGACCGCCGTCACCGTCTTCTGCCAGGTGTCCACCTCCGCGCGCACCGGCGTGGAGATGGAGGCACTCGCCGGCGTGTCGGTGGCGCTGCTCACCATCTGGGACCTATCCAAGCCGATCGAGGCTGCCCTGGCCATCGACGGCATCCGCCTGCTGCGCAAGGAAGGTGGCAAGTCGGGCCTGTGGATGCACCCGGACGGCATGCCGCCGCTGCCGGAGCGCTTCGCATGAGCCGCGCCCCGATCTCACCGGAAGCCGTGGCAGGGAAGGAGGCCAGCATGACGCGAACGATCGATATCCGCCTGTTCGGTGCGTTCCGGCAGTTCGGCTCGCGGCCGTCGTTGACCGTCGACGTACCGCAGGAAGCGATCGTCTCCGAGCTGCGTGCCGCCGTCGAACGGCGCCTCCCGGGCGACAACGCCCGGGCGCTGCTGCAGGCCTCGGTGTTCGCCACCGACGAGCGCACGCTCGACGAGTCCGAGCCGGTCCCCTTCGACCGCGACCTCTCGGTGCTGCCGCCCGTCTGTGGCGGGTGATGGGGGACGGCATGCCGTATTTCGTCGATACCACCAGCGAGACCCTCTCGGCCGACGCCGCGCTCGCCTACTGCGACGCTCCCGACCACGGCGCCGTGAGCCTGTTCGTGGGCCGCGTGCGCGACATCAACGACGGCCGCAGCGTCCGCGCCGTCAGCTACGACGTCCACGACGTGCTTTGCCGCAAGGTGCTGGCCGAGATCTGTCAGGAGACGATCGACCAGTGGGGCGACGGCCTGAAGATCTGGTTGGTGCACTACCGCGGCCGCCTCGCCGTCGGCGAGGCCAGTGTCGTGGCGGCGGTCAGTTCACGCCACCGCGACCACGCCTTCCGTGCCTGCCGGTACCTGGTCGAGGAGATGAAGAAGCGCGCGCCGGTGTGGAAGCAGGAACACTACGTCGACGGTGACAGCGAGTGGATCGGAGGGACCACACTTGTTCCCGCTGGCTGAGCGCTACGGTCGGCAGACGCTCCTACCGGAGATCGGCGTGGCCGGTCAGGAACGCCTTCGCCACGCCCGCGTGCTGTGCGTCGGCGCGGGCGGCCTGGGCTGCGCCGCGCTGCCGTACCTCGCCGGCGCCGGCGTCGGGCGCATCACCGTCGTCGACGACGACGTGGTCGAGCGCAGCAACCTCCAACGCCAGGTGCTCTACGGGGAACGCGACCTCGGGGCGCCCAAAGCGACGGCCGCGGCCGCTCGCCTGCGCGACCTCAACCCAGACATCGAGGTCATCGGCCTGGTGGCGCGGCTGGGCGCCGACAACGTCGACGCGCTGCTCGCCGAGCACGATGTGGTGCTCGACGGCAGCGACAACTACCCCACCAAGTTCTTGCTCGGCGACGCCACCGCGTTGGCGGGCAAGCCGCTGGTGTACGGCTCCGTGACCGGCATGGAGGGCATGGTGACGGTGTTCGACGCACGCGTCGGCCCGTGCCTGCGCTGCCTGTTCCCGCAGCCGCCCAGGGGCTGGGTGCCGAACTGCGCCGACGCCGGCGTGCTCGGACCGCTGGTCGGGATGATCGGTGCGGTGCAGGCCGCCGAGGCCATCAAGCTGATCGTCGCGGGCGGATCCGGGATACCCGCGGACGCGCCCGACGACGACGGGACCGCCCTACGCAGCCTGGTCGGTAGGACCTGGGTGTTCGACGCCCGAGACATGAGCACGCGCCAGCTGGCCACCAAGCGCCGGCCAGGGTGCCCCACGTGCGCCGGTACGCCGGAGCCGCTCGAGGTCCCCGCCGCGACCTGCGCCGCCCCGAGGCTGCTGGGCGTCTCCGCCGACGAGGCGCACGCGTCGTCCGGCGCCTTGTTCGTCGACGTGCGCGAGCGAGCCGAGTTCACCAGCGGGCACCTGCCCGGAGCGCTGCACCTGCCGCTCTCGAGGCTCGCGGCAGGCGACGGCGCTACGCTGCCGCCGGCCGAGCGCTACGTCCTGTACTGCCAGCACGAGACGCGCAGCATCGAGGCGGCGAAGGTCCTGGCCGCGGCCGGAGTGACCGGCCTGGTCTACCTGAAGGGCGGCATCGCCGCCTGGACCGGCGCGGTGGAGCGGGGCTCGGTGTCGTCCGAGCCGTCGCTCGTGGGCGTGTAGAGCGCTACCTTCCGACCTGGACCGAGGCGTCGGCGTGTCGCCGGGTGCGGTGGCTCACGGGACAACCGGCTCTTGCGCGACGCGGGGCCGGGCGCTCTGCTGAGGCTGCCACGACACCCGGGCCGCGCCCCGGGCGCCTTGCGCCGTACCTCCTGCCAACCCCCTGCGTCCTCGCCCGGTCCGCGCGACGGGCAGCCCGTGTGTCGTGGCCCGCCGGCCGACGGCGTGGCCCGCGGCGTACTCGTCGCACGGCGAAAGGAGGGCGCATGAGGCGCAGACTCGTGCTCGTCGTGGCACTAGTCCTGGTCCTCGTCGGTGCGTGCCGAAGCACGCCACCGCCGCCCAGCGAGGCGCGCTGGGACCAGGCCATCTGGGACCAGGCGACGTGGGAGTGAGACTGGCGGGCGCCACGCCCTCGTCGGCGCTCCTTCGATCCGCCGCACGGCGTGTCGGAGCGCCGTCGTAGCTGGCGCAAGCGGGTTTCGTGTTCGAGAGGACGGACGCGATGACACGTCATCAGCGTTGGTACCTGTTCCTGGCGGTCCTCGCCCTGAGCTTCGGGGTGTGGGTCGTCGCCGTTACGATGCCGCACGTCTTCCAGGCGGGCGAGGTCATCGTCGCCGAAGAGGTCAACGACGACTTCGAGGCGCTCAACGTCGGTAAGCAAGAGCGCGTGGACGGCACGTGCCCGGTGGGCTCGGCGATCCGGGTGGTGAACCCGGACGGCAGTGTCGACTGCGAGCTGGACGACGGCTCCGGCGCCAGTTCGGCCTGGTCGTTGGCGGGCAACGCCGGCACCGACCCGGCGGTGAACTTCGTCGGGACGACCGACGCGGTCCCGCTCGGCTTCCGCGTCGACGCCGCCGAGTGGATGCGCATCGGCACCGACGGTCAAGTCCAGATCGGACCGGCCGCGACGGACGTCGCCCTGGCGGTGACGGGTCCGGCCAGCTTCGCGTTCCCGTCGGGCAGCATCGCCATCAGCACGCCGGGCGGATGGCCTGGTGTCATCGCCTACTCGCAGAACGGCCACCGCCGGGACGTCAGCTTCGACGACAACGGCCTGCGCCTGTTGGTAGGCGACTCCGCCTCCGCGCCCGGCGCGATGAGCGGGATCACCATCGACGAGGCCGGGTACGTCGGCTTGGGAACCAACTTCCCCGATGGCCGTCTCGACATCGACTTCGGGACCACCGGCTCGATCGTCGCCGGCACGCCCTTGGGCAACGGAGCCGGCTGGCTCCTCTACGGACCCAACGGCCACCGGCGCGACATCGTCGGTGACAGCACCGCGCTCTACATCGGTGCCAGCGCCGACGACGGCGCGGCCAACGCGACGCTGATCGTGTCGGAAGCCGGCCGGGTCGGGATCGGCCTGAACGGCGGAAACCCGTCGACGATCCTGCAAGTCGTGCAGGGATCGGCCACGGACCCGGTTGCGGACGCCTGGAACACCTATAGCTCGGCCCAGTACAAGCAGGACGTGACACCCTTGAGCGCCGAGCAGTACGAGCAGGCGCTGCAGGACCTGTTGGCCACGCCCGTCGTGACCTACCGCTTCGTGGGCCAGGGCGAGGACGCCAAGGTGAAGATGGGCGTGATCGCCGAGACCGCTCCCGCGCAGCTGCTAGCCGAGGGTAGCGACGACGCGATCTCGTTGGGCGACTACGTCAGCATGCTGCACGCCGCGCTGAAGGCACAGCAGGCGAGGATCGAGGAGTTGGAGGCGCAAGTCGAGTCCCTGACCCAAGGGGGTGAAGAGCGCTGAGCGAGGCGTCCCGGGCGGGGTCGCGCCCGCTGGTGCAGACGCTTCACACCGCCGACGCCCGCTCCTTCGAGGGACGTACGTCCAGCGTGACGCCCCCGCCGCGGCGCACGAGCGCCCGTGCGTCGTCCACGCGCTTTCGAGTGTTCCACAGCAAGACGCCCTGAACGTGGCCATCGTCGTCGAGGTAGTAGGTGACGCCCTTGCGGAACGGCTCATCCCAGCGGGCAAGGGTCTGCCTGGTGGGATCGAGGATGCCCACCGCCTCGTAGCCCAGATCGAACATGTCCGAGTAGAACATCGGCAGATGTCGGTACGACGCTTCTTCGCCCACCATGGCCAGGCCGGCGTGGTGGCCGCTGTGCGTCGCGTGGTCTTCGTGTTCGACGCGCCTGCGCCCCAGGACCGGGTCCGGGTAGTTGGCCACGTCGCCCGCCGCGAACACGTCGGGCGCACTGGTGCGGAAGAACTCGTCCACCACGATCCCGTCGGAGATGCGGAGGCCTGCTGCCTCGGCCAGACCGGTCTCCGGCACGGCGCCGATGGCGGCCACGACCTCGTGCGTGCGCATGACGCGACCGTCGCCTAGCGTCGTG
>CAZACZ010000016.1:0-1748 GCA_964483695.1 uncultured bacterium
CTCTCGGCCTTGCCGAGGTCGACGCGTTGCCGCGCCGCGATGACGCCGGCCACGGCCTCGGCGTCCTCGACCGTGGGCGGTCGACTGCGGAAGCCAGGCGGCAGGTGCACGGGAAGGGTCGGGTTGGTGGAGCTCATGAGCGCCTCGGTCTCTGCCGATGTCGGGATCGACGGTTGCGCCCCCGGCTTGGTGGTGGCCAGCGCACCGGCGGCGCAAGCGTAGCGCACTGCCTCCGCCAACGTGTCGCCGCGCGCCAACCGCACCGCCAGCGCTCCCGCGAAGGCGTCCCCGGCCGCGGTGGTATCGACCACCTCCACCACGAACGGATCCGCCCGGCCGCTGGCCTCGGCCCGGCCCGCGGCGCCGCGCTCGGCCCAGACCGCACCGCGCGCGCCGAGCGTCACCACCACGCTGGCCACCCGCCCGAGGGCCGCGCGCGCCGCGCCGCTCGGGTCGCGCGCGACGCGATCGAGCGTCCACCCCACCACGGCGGCGGCCTCGCTCTCGTTCACCACCAGCACGTCGACGTCCGCCCATAGCTCGCCGGGAAGCGCCGCGGCCGGGGCGGCGTTCAGCACCACCCGTGCACCGGCGGCGCGGGCGGCGCGCGCCGCTTCGCGCACCGCGCCGAGCGGGATCTCGAGTTGGAGCAGCACGACGTCGGCCCCCTCGAGCGAGGCGCCGTCGACGTCCGCCGGCGTCACGGCGTGGTTCGCGCCGGACGCGACCACGATGCTGTTCTCGCCGCGCTCGTCGACCTGGATGAACGCCACGCCGGTGGGCGCCGGGCTGTGCCGCAGGGCACGCGTATCGATGCCGTCGGCCTGCAAGGCGGCGCGCAGCTGTGCGCCGAAGTCGTCGTCGCCGACGCGCCCGACGAACCGAACCTGGGCGCCGTGGCGAGCCGCGGCGACGGCCTGGTTCGCCCCCTTGCCGCCGGGGTGCCGTTGGTACGCCGACCCCAACACCGTCTCGCCCGCGGCGGGGAGGTGCGGCACCCGCACCACCAGGTCGACGTTGGCGCTGCCGACGACGGTGACGCGGGGGCGGGTCACGTCGGCGCGGGCCGGTCGTCGTCGGTGGGTGCCACGTCGGGGTTGTCCCACACGATCAACGTCGCCCAGTTGCCGGTGTAGGCGTCCTCGATGTAGCCGCGGATGAGGCCGCGCACCTCGAAGCCGTTGGCCAGTTGGAAGCTCAAGGTCGGGTCGTGCAGCTTGCCGGCGACCACCTCGTCGACGTACGCCTCGACGCTGAGCCGGTCGCGGTGCTGCGGGTAGCCGGGGAGCGCCCCGCCCGCGACGATGCCACGCATGCCGAGGCGCCGCACCAGCTCCTGGCGCGCCCGATAGAGCCGCCGGCCGATGCCGAGGCCGCGGTACTCGGGGTGGACGCTGATGTCGGCGCCGTAGTACCAGGCTCCGTTCGGGTCGTGATGCGCGTAGCTGCCGCCGGCGATGACGTCGTGGAAGGCGTGGTCGGGGTGGTCGAAGTCGAAGTCGAGGCGGAAGCCGGAGCCGAGTCCCACCACCCGCTCGTCCGCCAGGGGCGTGCCGTCGGGCGCGTCGGCGGCCAACGCCACGAACTCCCCCTCGGGGAACACCCGCTGATGGAGCAGGAAGTGCTCCGCCGTCATCCATTCGTGCGGCGCGAGGTTCGGGAAGCACACCTGCTGCAGCCGCTCGAGCGCCTCGGCGTCGGCCGGCCGCGCCTGCGTGATGCGCACCCGTACCGCCGGGCGCGCGCCG
>CAZACZ010000016.1:1848-4610 GCA_964483695.1 uncultured bacterium
CCAGGCTCAGGCGCGTAGCGGCGGCCATCCCCTCGAGCTCCTCGACGAGGTCGGGGGCGTACGCGCGGTGCTCGGCGAGGCACGCCTCGGCCAGCGCCACGACCTCCTCCTTGCGCGCCTCACGGCCCGTCCAGGCGGCGCCGCCGGCCAGCGCCACGCGCTCCTCGGCGTAGTGGCGGATGGCACCTTCGAACGCCCGTCCGTGGGCGTAGCCCATGTCGTATGGGGTTCCGGTCAGGTCCAGGATCGGCACGTTCATGCAGGGTCCACCCTCCAGAGCAAGCGGGACGTAGGCGATTCGACGCGTCAGGCGAGGATCGAACCGTACTCCGTGCGCCACGTCAGGCGCACCGGGGTTCCGGCCGCGAGCATCCCGTCGAAGCCATGATGCTGGTTCTGGATGCGCGCCACCAACTCGACCCGGTCCGCCACCCGCACACGGTAGCGCGCGTCGGTGCCGAGGTAGTGGACGTCCACGATGACCCCTTCGAGGCGCGTGTCCGCCGGGTCCGCCGTTCCGCCCTCCACCCCTTGCGGCGCCACGTCGAGCTTCTCGGGCCGCACCGCCAGGGTCGCTTCGCCCCCGACCGAGACCTCGGGGTCGCGAAGCGCCCCTTCCAGTACCTGGCCGTTGGCGAGTCGCAGGAGCCCGACGCTGCCGCGCTTGCTCTCGAGCACCCCGTCGACGAAGTTGGTCTCGCCGATGAAGTCGGCCACGAAGCGGGTGGTGGGGCGCTCGTAGATGTCGTCCGGTCGGCCCACCTGCAGCACCCGCCCGTCGGACATGACGGCGATGCGGTCGGCCATCGTGAGCGCCTCCTCCTGATCGTGGGTGACGTAGACGAAGGTGATGCCCACCTTCTGCTGCAACTGCTTCAGCTCGAACTGCATCGCCTTGCGCAGCTTCAGGTCGAGCGCGCCGAGCGGCTCGTCGAGCAGGAGCACCGCCGGACGGTTCACCAACGCGCGCGCCAACGCCACGCGTTGCCGCTGCCCGCCGGACAGCGCCAACGGCTTGCGCTTCCCGACGTGCGGCAGGCGCACCATCTCCAGCGCCTCCTCGGCGCGCTTGCGCGCCTCGTCGGCCGGCACGCGCGCCATGCGCAGCCCGAACAGGACGTTCTGCAGCACGTTCATGTGGGGGAACAAGGCGTAGTCCTGGAACACCGTGTTGACCGGACGGTGGAACGACGGGATGCCGCGCACCTGCCTGCCGCGGAGCAGGACGTCGCCCGAGGTCGGGTCCTCGAAGCCGGCGATCACCCGCAGCGTGGTGGTCTTGCCGCAGCCCGAGGGGCCGAGCAGGGCGAAGAACTCGCCTTCCTCGATGGTCAGGTCGACGTCGTCGACGGCGCGCACGACGTTCTGCGAGCGGGCGTCGACGAACTCCTTGACCAGATGACGGATCTCGACGGCGGGTGTCGGTGCCATGACTTCGCAGGATTGTACCGCGAAGCGGCGCCCTTGCCGGATGGCACGGGGCGCCGCCGTGGCGCGCGAGCGCTCGGTAGCTTCAGCGCCCGACGAAGATGCGGATCTCGTCCCAAGCGTCGTTCAAGAGCCCCTCGCGCTCGCCGGACTGGGTGGCGAAGAAGAGCCGCGCCTGGGTCTCGGCGCTCGGGTAGATGCCCGGGTCGTCGCGGTACTCCGGGTCGATCAGGTCCTGGTCGAGCGCCGCTCGGTTGGGCGAGCCGTAGGCGGTGTAGTTGGCGATGTCGGCGCCGACCTGCGGGTCGAGGATGTAGTCGATGAACACCTCGGCCAACGCCTTGTTCGGCGCGCCCTTGGGGATCGCCAGGCTGTCGACCCAGAAGTTGGTGCCCTCGGCCGGGATGACGTAGGCGTAGGTGTCGCACTCGCACTCGTCCATGATCTGGAAGATGTCGCCGGAGTACTCGACGACGATGTCGGCCTCGCCGCGCAGGAGCATCTCCTGGCCGTCGTCCTCGGCGATGTAGACGACGTTGCTGCCGGCAGTGATCAGGTACGTCTTGGCGGCCTCGATCTCCTCGGGGTCGGCGCTGTTGGGGTCGAAGCCGTTCATGAGCAGGCCCATGCCCAACATGGCAGGGACGTCGTCGAGCCAAGCGACGGGCCCGTCGTAGGCGAAGACGTCGGCCCACCCGGCGATCTCGCCGACCTTCTCGACGTCGTACCCGATGCCCACCGTGCCCCACTGGTACGGAACGGTGTAGTCGTTGTTCGGGTCGAACGGCAGCCCGGTGAAGGTCGGGTCGAGGTTGGCGAGGTTCGGGATGTTCGCCTTGTCGAGCACCTCGAGCAGCCCCTCGTCGATCATCAACGAGACGATCACGTCGGACGGCACTACCACGTCGAAGCCGGGGTTGCCTTGGCGCAGCCGCACCAGCATGTCGTCGTCGCTGGGGTAGGTGTCGTACGTGACGTTGACGCCGCAGGCCGCCTCGAAGTTGGCGATGGTGTCCTCGGCGATGTAGGTGCTCCAGTTGTAGACGTTCAACGATTGGCCCGCGAACTCGGGCGGACACGTCCAGCCCGACTGCGCCGCGGCCACGCCGCCGAGCAGCACGGCGGCGACGATGACGATGCTCTTGCGCATGCTCTCACCTCTTCATCCGGGATGGTCCGGGGACGCCTGGCCGAAGGCGCGGCGCCCGCACGGAACGGGGCTCGCGGCACGATACCACCCCGGTCCCGCTGCATCCGAACCTACCTGCGCCGCGTATCGGAGGGTGGAGGTACGACCATGGACCGTTCGCCCTGGACCGTTCGACGCCACCCCT
>CAZACZ010000016.1:4710-43620 GCA_964483695.1 uncultured bacterium
GCCCGGCGACACCACCGGCCAGGGGGTCAACGACGTCTGGTGGGTGGCCAACCTCGAGCCGGTGGTGCGCTTCGCGCAGACGCCGTCCGGCACGCTGTTGGTGGGGCCTACCGGGATGACGCTCTACACCTTCGACCCCGACGAGGAGAACGCCAGCAACTGCACAGGCGGCTGCGCCTTCAACTGGCCGCCGCTCGTCGGTGGCTACGATCCCGAGCACGGGTACGCCACGATGGCGGACGGCGGCGTCGGCGGGACGCTGGGGCTCACCGCACGGCCCGACGGCGGCATGCAGGTCACGCTCGACGGGCAACCCTTGTACTACTGGATCCGCGACGCCGTGCCGGGGGACGCCACCGGCGACGGCGTGAACGACGTCTGGCACGTGGTGCCGCAGTAGGCAGGCGGAGCCACTCCCGACGCTGGCGCGCCAGGGGCCAGGCCAGGCCCTGACGCGCCAGCGTCAGCGACCCGTAGCCGCGATGATGCGGTCGAGCAGCGGGTCGGACACCACGCGCCGCATGACGTTCACGATGTGCGCGTCCGCGCCCACGAAGTAGCGGGTGCGTGGCCGGCGCGAGGTCAGCGCGCGATGCACGGCGCGCGCCACCGCCTCGGGGGGCGTGCCGTCGGTCGCGGCTTGGTGCGCGCCCTCCGTGAGCTCCTTCATCAGGGTGTCGTAGTACGCGGTGGCCTGCGCTGGCAGCTGGGCCATGCGGCCGAGTCCGTCCGCCACCGACTTCTGCCAGATCGGCGTCTTGATGCGCCCGGGTTCGACCACGGACACGCGCACGCCCCACGGCGCGAGCTCGCGCCGGAACGCGTCGGCGACGGCTTCGAGCGCGAACTTCGAGGCCGCGTAGGCGCCCAGCAGGCGCGACGACACCAGCCCCGACACCGACCCCACGAACACCAAGCGTCCGCTGCTGCTGCGCAGCATCGGCAAGAACGCCTGTGCCACCCGCACTTGCCCGAGCACGTTGACTTCGAACTGGTTGCGCAGGTCGGTTAGCGGCAGGAACTCCATCGGCCCCGCCACCACGATGCCGGCGTTGTTCACCACACCGAGGAGGCGCGTCGGACCGACGTCTGCCCGCACCCGCTCCACCGCCGCCTCCACCTGCTCCGGCACGGTGACGTCGAGGTGGAGCGGAACGATCTCGCCGCCGCGCGCGGGCTCTGCCCGACCTTCAGCGTGGGGGACGTCCGTGCCGCCTGCGCTGGCGCGGCTCGCGTCGGCGGCGTCGCTCGCCAAGCGCTGGCCGTCCTCGTCGCGTCGCACACCCGCGAAGACACGGTAGCCACGCCGGACCAACTCGAGGGCGATGGCCCTGCCGATCCCCGTCGAGGCCCCCGTCACCACGACCGCCGCTCGCGCGGCGCGCTCCTCGGTCCGCTGCACGCCCGCATCGTACCTTGACCCACGCCGTGGGCGACGCACGACCGCATGACGACGACGCGCCGACGAAGGTCGGCGCGGATGCGGAAAGATCGTGCTTCCGGGTCCCCGTTGCCGGGGCCTTCCCGGCGACGGTACGTTCACCCTGACGCTTGGCCTCAAGACGGAGACCCGGAAGCGCTTCAGCGGTCTCGGGGGCGGGGTCTCTCGGGTTCGCCGTCGAGAAGACCCGCTCGCTTCGATGCCCCCGCCGCTTGATGTCAAGCTACGGCGCCGCGGCCGACCTCGACCAGGGGCGTACGTCCCTTGCGTCGGCGCCGGAAGGCGGGCTCACACCTCGGGCGACTCGCCGAGCAGCGCGCGCACCTCGGGCGGTACGGGCATCGGCGACTGCGTCCGGAAGTCGTACCAGACGAGCACCGCCTCGATGTCGGCGGCGATCTGCTCGTTCGCGGTCAGCACCTGGCGCATGTGGATGCTGCTGCGCCCCACGCCCGTCGGCTCGGTGCTCATGCGGCAGGCGTCGCCCAGCAGCACCTGGCGCCGGAAGTCGATCGCCAGCCGCGCCAGGATGAAGGTGCGCGACTCGATGCCCAGGTCCCGGAAGAACGCCACCCTGCCGAGCTCGGCGTAGGTCGCGAAGACTGCGTTGTTGACGTGCCCGAGCATGTCGGTGTCGGCGAACCGCAGCTGGATGTCGAGGTGGCGGACCGGCCTCACGCCGCACCTCGCGCGCGCGACGCCTCGTGTCCGTGGGCCTTCGGGAGACGCTGACAGCGCGGGCAGTGCACCGTGCCGCGCTGCCCCAGGACGGAGCGGCGCAACGGGGTGCCGCACCGTGGGCACGGCTCCTCGGCGTGGCCGTAGGCGGAGAGCTGCTCTAGGTAGGCGCCGACCTCGCCGTTCACCGTGCGGTAGTCGTTCAGCGTCGTCCCCTGCGCCTCCAGGCTGGCGGTCAGCACCGCTCGGATGGCGTCGCGAAGCGCCGCCGCGCGCCGGGCGGAGAGCTCGGCAGCGGGCGTCGCCGGGTGGATCCGCGCGCGCCAGAGCGCTTCGTCGGCGTAGATGTTGCCCACGCCGGCCACCGGCCGTTGGCTCAACAGGTACGGCTTGATCGCCATGCGCGAGCGCTTCAGCGCCGCCACGAAGCCGGCGGCGGTGAACGAGTCCGACAACGGTTCCGGTCCGATCGCGGCCAGCGTCGGCAGGTCCGCGTAGCGCCCCGCCGGCACCACCAGGAAGCGCCCGAAACGGCGCGGGTCGACGAAGTGCAGCGTCGCCGGCGCCGGCCCCGTCAGCTCGAGGCGGACGCGCTCGTGCGCGTCCTGCCTCGCCTCCGGCGGCGACGCGCGCACGACGCCGGTCATGCCGAGGTGCACGATCAGCTCGTCGTGGCCGGACAGCGGAAGCAGGAGGAACTTGCCGCGCCGACGCACCGCCTCGATGCGCTGGCCGGCGGCGCGAGCCAGGTCGCGGTACTTCGGACCCGGCGGCGCCAGCAGCTGGACGCCGACGATGGTGCGGCCGGTCAGCCACGGCTCCAACTCGCGCCGGACCGTCTCGACCTCAGGCAGTTCGGGGATAGCGAACCGTCCCTTCGTACAGCGCCCGGCCGACGATGGCGCCCTGCAACCCCAACCGCTCGTACGTGTCGAGGTCTGCCTGCGCGGCGACGCCGCCGCCGGCCACCAGCTCGCCCGGGAAGGCATCGCGCACCCGCGCGACCGGTTCCGGGTCGACGCCCATCAAGGTGCCGTCGCGGCTGACGTCGGTGAAGATCAGGTGCGTGAGCCCGCGCTCGGCGAGGCTCCGCGCGAAAGCGTCGGCAGCGACCTCGGTGACCTCGGCCCAGCCGGCCACCGCCACGCGACCCCCCTTGGCGTCGACGCTGACGCACACGCGCTCCGGGCCGTACGTCGTCAGGAGCGCGTCCAGCACGGCGGGCTCGCGGACCGCCACGGTCCCGAGCACGACGCGCTCGACGCGCTCGAGGAGGGCCGCTGCGGCGGCGACGCTGCGCACGCCGCCCCCGACCTCGACCCTGGCGCGCACGGCGGAGGCGACCTCCGCGATGCACGAGCGGTTGTCGCCACGTCCGAGAGCGGCATCGAGGTCGACCACGTGCAGCCAGGGTGCGCCGAGGTCGTCCCAGTGGCGCGCCGCGGTCACCGGGTCGTCGTAGTAGACCGTCTCGCGGGCGGGGTCGCCTTCGAACAGCCGCACCGCGCGGCCGCGCTGGATGTCGACGGCAGGGATGACGAGGAACATCGGGCGAAGCCTACCACCCGTCAGCCGCCGGTCGGAGCCTCGGGGACCGGCGGGGTGCCGGGGCGTTGCGCCGCCACGACGCTACCCAGGAGGTACACGCCCCGCGTCTCGTCCAGCGCTCCTTGACACGTTCTCGGTCGGGCCTATACTTTACAGGGATGCAGTCTCGCAGGGACGCCACGATCAACCTCGCTTCGCTCCTCCAGCACGGGTTCGGCTCGGCGCTGGACGTGGAGGACGAGGGGTCGTTGGTGCCGAGCGAGGAGCTCCTGGAAGCCGACGGCCTGACGCTGCAGGGCCCGCTTCACTGGACCGTCCGCGTGGTCAACGCCGGCGGCGACGACGACTTCGTGGTGGAGGGCAGCGTAGAAGGGGTGGCGATGCTGGACTGCCGCCGCTGCCTGACCCCGGTCGAGGTGCCCCTGTCGACCGACTTCGTCTACCCGATGGTGTACCGCCCGTCGGACCTTCCGCTCATGCTCGACGAGCTCGGCGACGAGGAAGACGAGGACCGCCTCGTGTTCGGCGCGCCCGAGGTAGACTTCGCGGCGCTGCTGACGCAGCTGTTCGCCATCGAGGTGCCGCTGACGGCGCTGTGCAAGCCCGATTGCCTCGGCCTGAACGAGGACGGCGTCAACTTGAACGAGCACCCGGAGTTGGCGAAGAGCCCCGAACCCCACGAACCCCAGCGCGAAGCGTCCCCGTTCGATGCGCTGAAGGACATCGACCTCACCCCCTGAGCCCCCGGCTCGCCCGAAGGAGACCGACACCATGGCGAAGCATCCCGTCCCCAAGAAGCGCACGTCCCGCGCCAGCCGCGACGCGCGCCGCAGCCACCATGCCCTCAGCGAGCCCACCTTGGTGGCCTGCCCGCAGTGCAAGACGATGAAGCCGCCGCACGTGGTGTGCCCGGAGTGCGGCTCGTACAACGGCCGCCAGGTGATCGCCGAGGCCTGAGCGGCCTTCGCCAAGCGTGCCTGCTTCCCGCTCGGCCCCGGCCACGCGCCTCCAGGGTGACGCGACGCGAGAAGCACGACCCAACCGAATCGCGCAACGAGGACGACCATGACGGTCGTCCTCGCCCGTTCCCGCCGACGCACCACCGGTACGGCGGCAACGTGGTGGATGGGGTAGCCGTGAGCGAACAGCGGATCCGCGCCGGCGTCACCGCACTCGGTGCCTACGCGCCTGCGAACGTCGTCACCAACCAGGACCTCGAGCGGATGATGGACACGTCCGACGAGTGGATCACCAGCCGCACCGGCATCCGTCGCCGCCACGTCGCGAGCGAGGACGAGTTCACCTCCGACCTGGCGTTCCGCGCCGTCGAGGACCTGCTGGCGCGGCACGGCGACGACGCGCTGGCCGGCGTCGACATGGTGATCGTCGCCACCAACACGCCGGACGCGCTCTTCCCCGCCACCGCGGCGCTGGTGCAGCACCGCTTCGGGTTGCAGGCTGCCGCGTTCGACCTTCTGGCAGCGTGCCCTGGTTGGCTGTACGCCCTCGGCATCGGCAAGTCGTTGGTGGAGTCGGGGCAGTGCCGCCGGGTCCTCGCCATCGGCGCCGAGGCGCTCACCAAGATCGTCGATTGGAACGACCGCTCCACCGCGGTGCTGTTCGGCGACGGCGCCGGGGCGGTGGTGGTAGAGGCGGTGCCGGAACCGTTCGGCATCCGGTCCATGGTGCTGGGCGCCGACGGCTCCGGCGCCGGGCACCTGCACAAGCGCTCGGTCGGCCGCTGCCTCCCGAACGGCGAGCCGCTGTCGGACTCTGTGTACATGAACGGCCGCGAGGTGTTCAAGTTCGCGGTGCGCGTCATGAACACCTCCACCATCGAGGCGGTGGAGAAGGCGGGCCTGCACCCCGACGACATCCATCTGTTCGTGCCGCACCAAGCCAACCTGCGCATCATCGACGCCGCGCGCGAACGGCTCGGCTTGGACCGCGACCGCGTGGTCGTGACGGTCGACGAGTACGGCAACAACTCCACCGCCAGCATCCCGCTGGCGCTACGCCACGCGCTCGACGAGGGCAAGGTGCATGCGGGCGACCACCTGCTGCTGGTGTCCTTCGGCGCCGGCCTGACCTGGGCGGCGTCGGTGCTGACGTGGGGCCCGACGTGACCCCGGCCGCCGGCACCGACCCCGGCTTCGCGGCGCTGTTCCCCGGTCAGGGCTCGCAGAAGGTCGGCATGGGCGAGGCGCTCTACCACGCGTCGTCGGCCGCCCGGCGCGTCCTCGACGAGGCCGAGCGGGCGCTCCCGGGGCTGCTCGAGGTCATGTGGCAGGGCCCGGCCGACACGCTGCAACTCACCGAGAACCAGCAGCCCGCGCTGGTGGCGGCGGGAGCCGCAGCCTTCGCCGCCTACCGCGAGGCCGGTGGCACGGCGCCGGCCCTCGCCGCCGGGCACAGCCTCGGCGAGTACACCGCGCACGTGGCCGCCGGTTCGCTGGACGTCGGCGACGCCGTACGACTGGTGCGCAAGCGCGGGCAGTACATGCAAGACGCGGTGCCCGCCGGCGCCGGCGCCATGGCGGCGGTGCTGAAGGTGGACGAAGGCGCCATCGCCGAGGTGCTGGAGCGTTTCGCGTCCCGGACGGAGGGCGCCGGTTCGGGCGGCGTGGTCGAGGTGGCGAACCTCAACGCCCCCGGGCAGACCGTCATCTCGGGCTCCGCCGACGCCGTGGCGGCGGCCTCGGCGGACCTGAAGGCGATCGGTGGCAGGGTCATCCCGCTGAAGGTGAGCGCCCCCTTCCACTGCAGCCTGATGACGCCCGCCGCCGAGCGCCTCGCCGCCGACCTTGCGGCGGTGCGCTTCGCGGCGCCGCGCTTCGCCATCGTCTGCAACGTCACGGCCGAGGTGCTCCCGGGCGCCGAGGCGGCGGCCGAACTGCTCACGCGGCAGGTGACGGCGCCGGTGCGCTGGGTGGCGTGCGTCGAACGCTTGGCGGCGCTGGGCGCGACGCGCTTCGTCGAGTTCGGCTCGGGCGACGTCCTCACCGGGCTGGTGGGGCGCATCCTTCACGGCGCGGACGCGCGGGCGGTCACCGACCCGGCGTCGTTGGCCGCCGCGCTGGCCCCGGAGGCCGGCGCCTGAGCGGCCGGGAAAGGACCACGTGAACGACGGGACCAAGAACGCCGGCGGCGCGGACGGCAGCGACGAGGCGACCGCGAGCGCCGGCCGCGTGGTGCTGGTCACCGGCTCCAGCCGCGGCCTGGGCAGGGCGATGGCGGAGGAGTTCGGCCGTCAGGGCTACCGCGTCGCGGTGCACTACGTCGCCTCGGCGGGGCCCGCCCACGAGGTGGCGGCGCGGATCCGCGCAGGCGGCGGCGATGCCGAGGCGTTCGGCGCCGACGTCGCCGACGCCGCCGCGTGCCAGGGCCTGGTCAAGGCGGTGACCGAGCACTTCGGCGCCCTCGACGTGCTGGTCAACAACGCCGGCATCACCCGCGACACGCTGGCGATCCGCATGAAGGACGACGACTGGCGCGCCGTGCTCGACACCAACCTCTCGGCGGCGTTCTACTTGGCGCGCGCGGCGCTGCGCGGCATGCTGCGCGCAGGGTTCGGCCGGATCGTCAACATCTCGTCGGTGGTCGGCATCCGCGGCAACGTCGGGCAGGCCAACTACGTCACCGCCAAGGCCGGCATCATCGGCCTGACCAAGGCGCTTGCGCGCGAGTACGCCGCCAAGGGCATCACCGTCAACGCCGTCGCGCCCGGCTTCATCGAGTCGGACATGACGGCGGAGTTGGCCCCCGAACTGCGGGAGGCGTACCTGCGCGAGGTCCCCGCCGGACGCTTCGGCACTCCCGAGGACGTGGCCCGCGTGGTGGCGTTCTTGGCGAGCGGCGCAGCGGCGTACGTCAACGGTCAGACGCTGGCGGTTGACGGTGGGATGGTCATGCCGTAATGTTCTCGGGGCCCGTGCGGGATGCCCGCCGTGGCCCCGGCAGGCCGGCCACCGTCCGGTGGTCGCGCCGGCCCGGAAGTCGCGCCCAGGGCGGCAACCTTCGCCCGGAGCGGGCCATGGGCCATGCTAGAATCGCGCAAACCCAGCACAGCGTGGGCATGCCTACGTAGCGTGCTGCGTAGGGAGGAAGTACCGTGGACGAGCACGAGATCCTGGAGAAGATCAAGGACGTCGTGGCCGACAAGCTCGACGCCGACCCAGGCGACGTCAGCGAGGAATCGCGCTTCATCGAGGACCTCGGGGCCGATTCGCTCGACGTCGTCGAGTTGATCATGGGTCTGGAAGACGAGTTCGGCGTCGAGATCTCCGACGAGGAAGCCGAAGGCATCCGCACCGTCGGCGACGCCGTTCGCTTCATCAGCGACAAGCAGTGACGGGCCGCCGTCGTGGTGGCGAAGCCTCCACGACGGGCGTCCCCGTGGGCCGAGGCGCGGTGCGCTTCGGCGCCTGAACGCTCGAACGCGACGCCCTTCGTCGCGACCGAAGCCAGCAGCCATCGCCTTGGCGCCGTGACCGACCGTCGCCACGAACGGGCGCCCGTTACGCGAGGGCGTAGACGCGGCGAGTAACGTGGGGACCATGATGAGACGTGTCGTCATCACCGGCGTGGGGCCGGTCACGCCGATCGGCATCGGGGCCAGGGCGTTCCTCGAGGGCCAGCACGCGGCCAAGAACGGGATCCGCCCCATCACGCTGTTCGACGCCAGCGACCTCTCCGTCCGCATCGCGGGCGAGGTGGACGTCGACGTCCTGCAGTACATCGAGCGCAAGGAAGCGAAGCGGCTCGACCGCTTCGTGCACTTCGCCCTGATCGGCGCCGCGTTGGCGCTGGAGGACGCCGGCCTGAGCGAGGCGGAGGTGGCCGGCGAGCACACCGGCACCTGCATCGGTTCCGGCATCGGCGGCCTCGAGACCTGGGAGACGCAGTCGGGCATCCGCTACGAGCGCAACCCGATGCGCTTGAGCCCCTTCTTCATCCCCATGCTGATCGCCAACATGGCCAGCGGACACGTCGCCATGCGCTACGGTCTGATCGGCCCGAGCAGCAGCGTCGTCACCGCCTGCGCCACGGGCTCCGGCAACATCGGCGACGCCTTCCGCATGATCCAGCGCGGCGAGGCCGACCTCATGTTCGCCGGTGGCACCGAAGCGCCGATCACGCCGATGGGGATCGGCGGCTTCGCGGTGATGAAGGCACTGTCCACGCGCAACGACGAGCCCGAGACCGCCAGCCGCCCGTTCACCGCCTCGCGTGACGGCTTCGTGGCCGGCGAAGGCGCAGGCGTGCTGGTGCTCGAGGAGTACGAGCGTGCCAAGGCGCGCGGCGCGCGCATCTACGCCGAGATCGTCGGCTACGGCACCAGCGCCGACGCGCATCACGTCACCGCGCCGGCCCCCGGCGGCGTCGGGGCGATCCGTTGCGTGCGGAGCGCGCTGAAGTCGGCCGCGACGGACCCGTCGGAGGTCGGCTACATCAACGCCCACGGCACCAGCACGCCCGCCAACGACCTGAACGAGACGTTGGCGTTCAAGGCGGTGTGGGAGGGCCACGGCCCGGTGCCTCCGGTGTCCTCCACCAAGTCGATGACCGGGCACACGCTGGGCGCAGCTGGCGGCGTCGAGGCGATCGCGACGGTCCAGGCGATCTTCCACGGCGTGCTGCCGCCCACGCGCAACTACCTCGACCCCGACCCCGAGCTCGACCTCGATTACATCCCCAACGAGGCGCGCGAGGCCACCGTCGACACCGCCATCTCGACCAACTTCGCCTTCGGTGGGCAGAACGCCTGCCTGGTGTTCCGGCGGGTGTAGGCCGGGCCCGGTTCCGCGCCGGCGCCGCGACGCCTCGGCGGCCGGCGGCCCGGTGCGAAGCTGGTACTCAGCGGCCGCGCCGGACCCGACGCCGCAGCGCGTCGAGCTCCGGCAGCCGCAGCCACGCGCCGAGCCCGGCGTAGACCGCCACCAAGGCGGCGCTGCCGATCGCGAGCCGCGCCACCTGCGCGAACCACCCGACCCCCAGCGGTAGCCAGGACAGCAGGGCGTAGGCCGCCGCCGTGCCCGCGCCGGCGGCCAACCACACCTTGGCGGTGGACCGCCACCACGCGCCCGCCCCGAAGCGCTCGGCGCGCTCCACCAGCGCCGTCACCACCAGCAGTTGCGCCCAGGCGGTGAAGGCAGCTGCCCACGACACCCCAGCGATGCCCCAACGCGGCGCCAGCACCGCGTAGAGCGCACCTTGCAAGGTCAGGAACGACAGGACCAGCAGCACCGGGGTGCGCACGCGGCGCCGCACGTAGAACGTCCGGATCAGCAGGTTGAACGCCCCGATCGGGAACACCGCCAGACCGAGCGGCCCCGTCGCGGCCACCGTGTAGCCGCGCAGCGCCGGATCCATCGCCGTCCCGACCAGCGAACGCCAGTTGTAGACGGCGTCGACGGCGGGCGCCGCCATCAGCGACAGCGCCAGGCCGGCAGGCACGGTCAGGAACGCGATGAACCGCAGCCCATCGAGCAGCGTCGGGGCGAAGGCGTCCGGGTCGCGCACGGCGTGATCGGCCAGGCGCGAGTAGTACGCCAGCGCGGGCGAGATGCTGAAGAGACCGAGCGCGAGGCTGAGGAACAGGTCGGCCAGGTAGTACGCGCCTTGCGCGCCTGCATCGATGCCGGTGATGACGTTCGAGGCCACCACGTTCAGCACCTGCCGGCCACCGGCGGTGAAGGCGAACGGCACCATCAACAGCACCACCGACGCCATCGCGGGGTGCCACAGGCCGCCGCGCCGCGGCAGCAGGCCGCTGCGCACCAACGCGGGCACCTGCACCAGAAGCTGCGCCGCGCCCCCCACCACGTGCGCCAGCGCCAACGCCACCGCCTGCCCGGGGAAGAGCGCCATCGCCGTGACGGTCACCACGTTCAGCGCCACCGGCGCCCAGGCGGGCGCCAAGAACCGCTCCTCGGCGTTGAGGATGCCCATCGCCAGCGCCGACAACGAGATCGCGGGCAGGAACGGGAAGACGATGCGCACCAGCCGCGCGGTGAGCTCCACGTCGACGTTGCCGGCGTCGGCGATCAGCAACCGCGCCAGGGCCGGCGCCAGCAGGTACGCCCCCGCCATCAGCAGGCCGTTCACCAGCACCAGCAACCCCAACAGGGCGCCAGAGAGGCGCCTGGCTTCGCTGCGGGACAGGCCCTTGTAGACGGGCACGAAGGAGTTGGTCAGCGCCCCCTCGGCGAGCAGCTCGCGGAACAGGTTCGGCACCTTGAACGCCGTCACGAAGGCGTCGATCACACTCGTGGGGAAGAACTGCGCCAGCAGCGAGTTGCGCACCAGGCCGGTCACGCGGCTCGCGAGCGTTCCCCCCATGAGCGTCAAGGCGCCGCGGCGCGAGGAGGGGGGCTGGCGACTCACGGACGCCATTGTGGCACGATGCCGAGGCGGCGCCGGCACCCGAAGGCCGCGCTATGCTCCCGCCATGGACGACCCGGACGCGAAGGTGCTCGTGGACCAGCTCGAACGCAGCTGGCGCGCCAACGCCGATGCCTGGACCCGCGCCGTGCGAGACGGCCGCATCGCCAGCCGCGTGACCGTCACCAACGGCGCGATCCTGGCGGCCGTGCGCCGCTTGACGCCCAGGCGCGTGCTCGACGTGGGGTGCGGCGAGGGATGGTTGGCGCACGCGCTCGCGAGGGAAGGCATCGACGTGGTCGGCTTCGACGCCAGCCCCGAGCTGATCGACGCCGCGCGCAATGGCCCCGGCACCTTCGTGCGTCTCGACTACGACACGCTCGTCCAGGATGCAGGCGCCCTCGCCGGGCCGTTCGACGTGGTGGCGTGCAACTTCGCGCTCCTCGACGAGGACCCGGCTCCCCTGCTCGCCGCCCTCGCCGCACGGCTGGCGCCTCGCGGGCGGGTGGTCGTCCAGACCGTGCATCCTTGGAGCGCCACCGGCCCCGACCCGTACCGCAGCGGATGGCGCGAGGAGCGCTTCGAAGGCTTCGCGGGGCCCCCGGACGGGGGCGTGGACCCCGACGCGCCGTCCTTCACCGCCGCGATGCCGTGGTACTTCCACACGCTGGCGTCGTGGAGCGCCGCGTTCCAGCGCGCCGGACTGGTGCTCGAGCGGCTGGAGGAACCGCGCGCCGAGATGGCCGTCGCACCGGCGTCGCTGCTGGTGACGCTCGCGCCGACCGGCGCCAGGACGTAGCCGCGGCGCTATCATGAGGGCCGCAGCGCCCATGGCCGAAGCCGCCCGCCCACCGCGCGGGTCGGGGAAGGAGCCACATGAGCCGCCACGACGCACCGCTCGACCTCGTTGCCGTCTTCGATCACCCGTCGGCCGCCAACGACGCCGCCAACGCCCTCGTCGACGCGGGCGTGGACCGCTCCGCCGTGCGCGTCTTCGCCGGTGCGTCGGAGGAGGTGCTTCGGCGTCAGCGGCTGGCCGACCCCGACACCGTCCCACGCGATCTCATGCCTCCCGAGAACGGCATGGCGCTCGGCTTCGTGGCCGGGTTCCTAGGCGGAGGGTTCCTCGGCCTGGTGATGGGCTCCGGCGCCATCAACGTCATGGGCAAGGAGGCCGCCATGGCGGCCGGGCCGTTCTGGGCCGCCGTTGTCGGGGCGTTGGTGCTCGGAGCCGGAGGCGCGATCGCCGGGTTCGTGGCGAACGCGCCGCTGCCCAGGCTCGAGCCTCCTCACGCCGCCGCCGAGCCCCGCGTCGACACCACCATCGTGCAGGCGCTGGTGCCGGGCGCACGGGCGACCGAAGCGCTCGACGTCCTGGCGCGCCATCGCGTCACCGACGCCCGGCTCTGGGTGCGGGAAGGCAGCAGTTGGACGCCGCGGTCCGCGCCGGCGTCGTGAGGTCGAGCGGCGCGGCCCGGCGCTAGGCGCCCACCGGGCACCCCGAGGCGACGAGCGCTCCGCGCACATCGCTCACCCGACCGACGCCACCTCGGCGCGCGGGTACCAGACCGCCTCGGGCACGACCTCGTCTGCGGGCTGCGGTCCGGTGTCGCTCCAGCCTTCGGTCTGCAGCGTCATCAGCGGACGCACCGCCATGTCGCGGTCGACGACGATCTGGCACGACAGCCGCACCGTGCCCAGCAGCCCCTTCTCCTCGAGCTTGCGGGCCTCGGCCAACGTCATGACGTCCGGCTCCCCGGCGTCGAACACCACCCGGCAGCTGGTGCAGCGCGCGTTGCCTCCGCAGCGGTGGCCGATGGCCACGCCCGCCTCTTGGATGGCGAGCACCAGGCGCTTGCCGGAAGGAACGTCGCTGGGGTGGCCGTCGATGGTGAGGGTGGGCATGGCTCCTCCTTGGGGCAGTTGCGCCATGCACGGCGCTCGATCAGCCTACCCAAGCAGCGCCCCGCACGCCCCAGGCGGACGCTCGGGTCGGGCAAGGGCGTAGGCGCGGCGACCATCGAATACAGTGTCCCCGGACGATACCCGACACGGTTGCTGGCGACGTCAGCCGTCCCGGTGGGATCGCCACGAAGGAGTTCCGCCCATGGCCCGAATCTTGGTGACCGGTACGGCCGGGTTCGTCGGGTACCACCTCGCCGAGCGTCTGCTCGCCCGAGGCGACCAGGTCATCGGCGTCGACAACCTCAACCCGTACTACGACGTTTCGCTGAAGCGAGCGCGCCTCGCACGCTTGGAGCGCCATGGCGGCCATCGGTTCCACCAGGTCGACATCGCCGATGCCCCGGCCCTGATGCGCGTCTTCGAGGACGGCGCGCCCGAAGTGGTGGTGCACCTGGCGGCGCAAGCCGGAGTCCGTCACTCGCTGGTCGATCCCCGCGCCTACGTCGACAGCAACCTGGTTGGCTTCGCGAACGTTCTGGAGGGGTGCCGTCACCACGCCGTACGCCACCTCGTGTACGCATCCTCCAGTTCCGTGTACGGCGCCAACTCGAAGGTCCCCTTCTCGGTGCACGACAACGTCGACCACCCGCTGTCGCTGTACGCCGCCAGCAAGAAGGCGAACGAGTTGATGGCGCACTCCTATGCCCACCTCTACCGGATCCCGACCACCGGCCTGCGGTTCTTCACCGTGTACGGTCCGTGGGGCCGGCCGGACATGGCCGTGTTCCTCTTCGCCGACGCCATCGTGCGAGGCAAGACGATCGACGTCTTCAACCACGGCGCCATGCGACGTGACTTCACGTACATCGACGACATCATCGAAGGCGTCGTGCGCGTCGTGGATCGGCCCGCCACGCCCAACGTGGCCTGGAGCGGCGACGCTCCCGACCCCGGCAGCAGCGAAGCCCCGTACCGCCTGTACAACATCGGCAACGGACGGCCCGTCGAGTTGATGCGCATGATCGAGATCCTCGAGCGGGCGTTGGGCAAGACCGCCAGGAAGAACTTCTTGCCCATGCAGCCCGGGGACGTTCCCGCGACCTTCGCAGACGTATCCGATCTCGAGCGCGACGTCGGGTTCCGGCCTTCGACGCCGCTGGAAGAGGGGCTGGAGCGGTTCGTTGCCTGGTTCCGGGCATACTACGGCGAACGCGATCGCACACCGCCATGATCGGCCCGGACCGCGCGATCGGGGCCGAGCAAGGCACCGTGAAGGCAGCGACGGGTCGTGACCCCACCCTCGGTAGGCGGAGATGGCGTCCTCTGGCGCCAGGGAGGATACGATTCAGTACATCCCCGCGCGCGGGCGAGCCGTCTCATGTGGATATGGCAGAGGGCGCGTGGCCAAGGCCGGATGCGGACTCGGTGCCTCCGTCGTATCGCCTATGGTCGTGGTGCGGGGGGTAGGAGTGGGCATGAAGGCCAGACGGAGAGCTCACCGGCCCCTACCGGTCACTGAAGTTCCAGGCGCGAACCGGACAGAATGGGTCGTAAGCCCGTTGGCCCCAAGTCCGTCCACGCACCTTCGTTGCGGCGCGCCCGCCTGCCCGACCTCGAGAGCGTTCCGACCATGACTCCATCTCCCTCGATGACGCCTCCCGATCCTGGCCGCGAACCAGGGTGGATCCGCACGCCGCGACACAGTCTGCCGAAACTCGCCGTCGACATCCTGATCTTCGCCGCCGCGACGCCGATCGCCTACCTCCTGCGCTTCGATGGCGTGATCCCGGCGGGAACGCCGGTGCTCGGATCGATGCTCGCGCTGGTAGCGCTCAAGACCGCCGTCGCAGTGATGCTCGGCCTTCCGTCACGCTCCTGGAGCAACCTCACGTTCCGCGATCTGGGCACACTGCTCGGCTTCGCGGGCATCGTGGCCACATCCGCGACGGTCGTGCTTCTGGTGTTCGGCCCGAGCCTCGGCATCCCGCGTTCCATCGCCCTGCTCGACGGCGCCGTCACGCTCGGCCTGATGTCGCTGGTGCGTGCCTACCAGCGTTATCGACACGAGCAGTCGTTCGCCACCATGGTCGGCCCCGACTACCGCAAACGCGTCCTGGTGGTTGGTGCCGGCGAGGCCGGGGCGTTGGCGGTTCGCGAGCTGCTCCGACATCCGGAGACGGGCATGAAACCGGTGGCGTTCCTGGACGACGACGCGAAGAAGCACGGCCAGCGCGTGTCGACCGTGCCGGTCCTGGGACCCGTGAACCGCGCCTCCGTGGTCATCCCGGAGTTGATGATCGACGAAGTGCTGATCGCCATACCCTCGAAGGGCGGAACCACCATCCGGGACGTCATCGAGCACCTTCGCGCGGTCCGCCCGAACCTGACGTACAAGATCATCCCCGGCATGTACGAGGTCCTATCCGGGCGCGTCGACGTACGACGCATCCGTGAAGTCGACATCGACGACCTCCTCGGCCGCGAACCGGTCTCGCTCGACACCGACGCCATCCTCGGGTACCTGCGTGGCAAACGCGTGATGATCACCGGTGCCGGCGGGTCGATCGGTTCCGAGTTGGTGCGGCAGATCTGCCGCTTCGAACCGTCCGAGCTGATCTTGTTCGGCCACGGCGAGAACAGCATCTACGCGCTGGAGCGCGAGCTCGACCACGATTGGCCGAGCGTCCGCTACCACGGCGTCATCGGCGCCATCCAGAACGGCGCAAGGCTCGACTACGTGTTCTCGCGCTACCGGCCGGACATCGTGTTCCATGCCGCAGCGCACAAGCACGTGCCGTTGATGGAAGAGAACCCGGAAGAGGCGATCTTCAACAACGTCATCGGCAGCCGCAACCTGATCCGCTTGGCGCTCAAGCACGGCGTGTCGCACTTCGTGAACGTCTCGACCGACAAGGCCGTCAACCCGACGTCGGTGATGGGCGCTTCGAAGCGCATGGTCGAGTTCCTTGTGCTGGACGCTGCGCGCCAGGCACGTGCCGACCAGACCTTCGTCTCGGTGCGCTTCGGCAACGTGCTCGGCAGCCGAGGGTCGGTCATCCCCATCTTCAAGAGCCAGATCGCTGCCGGGGGGCCCGTCACCATCACCCACCCGGACATGGTGCGCTACTTCATGACCATCCCGGAGGCGGCGCAGCTGGTGCTACAAGCGTCGGGGAACGGTCGAAACGGTGAGATCTACATCCTCGACATGGGAGAGCCCGTCAAGATCGTCGACCTCGCCCGGGACCTCATCCGCCTCTCCGGCTTCGAGCCCGACGTCGACATCCAGATCAAGTTCACCGGGATGCGCCCAGGCGAGAGGTTGGTCGAGGAGTTGATGACGGAGAAGGAGAAGACCTCGCAGACCCAGCACGAGAAGATCCTCGTGGCGCGGACCGAGCCCGTCGACCCCGAGGCGCTCACCGCCACGGTCGAGGCACTGCAGTCGGCTGCCTTGCGCTCGGACCACGACCGCATCCGAGCGCTGCTCGAAGGCTTCTTGGAGGGCTGCCGGCTCGAGTCGTCGCTCACGACCCGGACGGGTGGCCCCCAGCGCGAACCGACCGGGATGGCGCCCGCCATCGCCGGCTAGTACGTGGCGCCGGCGCGACCGGAGCCGCCTCGCGCACGGTGCACCCGCTGGTCGTTCCAAGGCCACCTCGCCGGGCGTGTCGCGCCTGCGCTCGCCTCCGGTACGATGGCGCATGCTCGAACGCATCGTCCAAGGGGTGCGCGTTCCCGCGCTTGGGTTCGGAACCTTCCGCTTGAAGGGTGCTTCGTGCCGTGAGAGCGTTGCCGACGCGCTCCGCATCGGCTACCGGCACCTGGATACGGCTCAGGGCTACGAGAACGAGGCCGAGGTGGGTGCCGGAATCCGGGACGCCAGCGTGCCACGCGAGCAGATCTTCCTGGTATCGAAGGTACGACCCTCGAACTTCGCGCGCGGCGTCGCGCGGCGGAGCACCCTCGAGAGTCTACGCGCGCTCGGTTCCGACTACGTCGACCTGATGCTGCTGCATTGGCCGTGGCAGGCGGTGCCGCTCGAGGAACCGCTGCTCGACTTGGCCGACCTTCAGCGCGAGGGCGCCGTGCGCCACATCGGCGTCAGCAACTTCCCTCCCAGTTGGATCGAGCGCGCGAACCGCATCACCCGCATCTTCTGCAACCAGGTCGAGTACCATCCGCTCCTGTCGCAGCGGCGACTACTCGACCTGGCCGAGCAGCACGACCTGCTGCTGACCGCCTACCGTCCGCTGGCGGGCGGCAAACTCCCGGGAGAGGCAGTGCTGCGGGAGTTGGCCGAGCATCACGGCAAGTCGCCGGAGCAGGTCACCCTGCGCTGGTTGGTGCAGCAGGAACGCGTGGCCGCGATCCCCAAGTCGGCAGACGCTTCCCGCAGGGCGCAGAACTTCGACATCTGGGACTTCGAGCTCTCGTCCGAGGAGATGGCGCGCATCCACATGCTCGACCGTGGCGAACGCCAGGTGAACCCGGACCACGCGCCGGATTGGGAGCGTTGACCTTGGCCATCAAGACCATCCACTCGCGCCATCACCACTTCGGCTGGGACAACGCCCTCGAAGCTGCCCTGACGATCGAGCCGGGCGACGAAGTCGAGTTCGGCATCGTCGACGCTTCCGGAGGGCAGATCACGATGAGCGCCACGGCGGCCGACGTCGCCGCCATCGACTTCGAGAACGTGAACCCCGTGACCGGTCCGGTGCGCATCGTCGGTGCCGAGCCGGGGGACGCCATCGAGATCCAGGTGCTCGGCTTCGCTCCCAGCGGCTGGGGATGGACCGCGCTGATCCCCGGGTTCGGTCTGCTGTCCGACGAGTTCCCGGACCCGGTCGTCCACATCTCCCGCTACGACGCGCAGTTCGTCGAGTTCCTGCCCGGGGTGCGGCTCCCCAGCCGCCCGTTCCCCGGCACCATCGGTCTTGCGCCGGCCGAACGGGGGGCCCACAGCATCGTGCCGCCGCGAGAGGTGGGTGGCAACCTCGACATCCGTGATCTGGTGGAGGGGTCGACGTTGCTCCTTCCGGTGCAGGTGCCGGGTGCGCTCTTCTCGGTCGGCGATACCCACGCCTGCCAAGGCGACGGCGAGGTGTGCGGCACTGCCGTCGAGACACCGATGCGGATCCGGCTGCGCTTCGGCCTCGTCAAGGACTCTCCCGTGCGCCGGCCGCAGTTCACCGTGCGCGACGAGGCCACGCGCGTGTCGAAGGGCGGCTACCACGCCACCACCGGGGTCGCGCCCGACCTGATGACCGCCTCCCGTGACGCCATCCGCGACATGATCGACCACCTCGGTCGTTCGTATGGCCTGGCACCCGACATCGCCTACATGCTTTGCAGTGTCGCCGTCGACCTCAGGATCAGCGAGATCGTCGACGCGCCCAACTGGGTGGTATCGGCCTACTTGCCCAAGGGCATCTTCGTCTAGGCGCGGCGCTTCGCAGCCGCCTTTGCTACCATGGGGTCCCCGAAGGGAGCAGCATGCGCGTGCTGGTGACGGGTGGCGCCGGGTTCATCGGGTCGCACTTGGTGGAACGGTTGCTGGATGACCAACACCAGGTCGTGGTCCTGGATGACCTCTCCACCGGCAAGCGAGCCAACCTCCCGCTCGGCCACTCCGCCCTCGACCTCCTCGTCGGCGACATCGCCGACGAGGGCGCGGTCCACGACGCCATGTCCGGCTGCGACGCGGTGGTGCACCTCGCGGCGGTCGCCTCGGTGGAGGCATCCGTCCGCGATCCGGTCGGGACCCACCGCAGCAACCTGCTCGGGAGCATCCGCGTGTTCCTCGAGGCTGCCCAGGTTCCGGGTCGACGCGTGCTGTACGCCAGTTCCGCCTCGGTGTACGGCGACGCGCGCCACCTTCCCATCGACGAAGACGCGGCCACCCGTCCGCTGTCGCCGTACGCCATCGACAAACTGGCCGGCGAGCACTACCTCGCGCACTTCCACCGCTCCGGCCGCGTCGTGGGCACGGCCTTCCGCTTCTTCAACGTCTACGGGCCGCGTCAGGACCCCTCGAGCCCGTACTCGGGCGTGATCAGCGTCTTCCTGGACCGAGCTCGCCGTTTCGCGCCGGCCACCCTCTACGGCGATGGCAGCCAGACACGCGACTTCGTCTTCGTGCGCGACGTGGTGGACGCCCTGATGGCGGCGCTGGCGCGAGGCACGGGCGACGAAGCGGCGCCCCCGGAGTTCGTGCACGAACTCCCGGTCTTCAACGTGGCCCGCGGCCAGGCCGTGAGCCTGCTCGAACTGCTCGACGCCATCGCGAACCTGGAGGGGATCCCGGGCATCGCGCGAGTCGAGCACGCAGCCGCCCGCCAAGGGGACATCCAGCACTCGTTGGCCGACGTGGGCCGGCTGCAGGCGGCCTACGGCTGGCGTGCGCGCACGCAGTTGGTCGACGGGCTGGCGGAGACGATCCGAGCCACGAACGAGACGCGGTGAGGGACGCTTCGGCCAGCACGACCGTCGCGCGCCGCGCCCCTGGCCTCCGTGCCGCGCGCGGCGCGCGACGCCCGCCAGACGTCACAGCCCGAGCGCGGTGAGCCCCCACAGCGCGAGCATGCCCGCCCCGAGCGTGAGTAGCAGCTGGCGCGTGCGGCGCGCCACGACGAACGCGAGCCCCAGCGCCACCAGCCGGGCCACCGAGATGGGCTCGCCGACGGCCGGCCGCAGCAGGGCGGGCAGCAGCAGCGCCGCCACCACCGCCGGCGGGACGTAGTCGAGCGCGCGCGCCAACCACGGGGCCAAGCGCACACGCTCGTGCACCAGGTGGAACGAGGCACGGAAGAAGAACGCCGTCACGCCGATGGCCACGAGGGCGATCCACGCCTTGGTCGGGTCGATGGCGTCGCTCATCGGTCGCGCGCTCCAGCGGTCCGGACGGCCTCGGCGGGCCGCGCGGGAGGCGTCGGCTCGGCGCCCGTGCCGGTCGGGTCGGCACCGCGCTCGTCGGCACGCGGCCCGGACGACGACGCACTCTCGACCAAGCCGCCGGCTGCGATGCCCGCGAGCGCGCCCACGATGAGCCCGAGGTTGAGCGGCAGGCCGTCTGCGGCCACCGCCACGCAGCCGCCGATAGCGGCAGCGCCCAGCGCCGCACGCGAGCGGACCGCGCCCGCCAGCAACGCCGTGAAGATGAGGGGCACGACGAAGTCGAGTTGCCACGCGGCGGGCGCCACGGCGCCGACGGTGGCGCCGAACACGCCGGCCGCCGACCAAGCCACCCAACTGATGCCCGCGATCACCGCGAAGTATACGCCCCGGGAGGCTGGCGCCTCGGACGAGCGGAAGCGCATCATCGACAGCGCGAACACCTGATCGGTGGTGCCGTACGCCAGCAGCAAGCGCCACGGCATCGGCACGGCGGCGAGGTAGCGCGCCAGCGAGGTGGCGTACATGGCGAAGCGCAGGTTGATGATGGCGCCGGTGGCCCAGATCACCAACAACGGCGCGCCGGAACTCAACAACTGCAGCGCCGCCAGATGCGACGCCCCCGCGAAGACGATGAACGGCGTGACGGCCGCCTGGACCGTCCCCAGCCCGACCTGAACCCCGCTCAGGCCGACGATGGCGCCGAACGGCATGACCGACAGGCCGACGGGGATGCCGTCACGCAGGGCTCGCGCGGCCGACGCGCGATCGAAGCTCATGGGCGCGAGTGTACCGCTGCCGCGGGAGCGGGCCGGCGGCCACGGTGGGGCGATCCTCAGTAGGCAACGCCCGTGTTCCGCCACGCGCAGCCGCTCCAGCGGAACGTGGCCGACGCTTCGCCCTCGGCCTCGTGCCGCAGGCCGGTCGCGATCTCCCGAACGCTGCCGCGGTAGCGCAAGCGCACGGTGGCGTCGTTCCCTTCGAGGGTGGTGGAGGTCACGTCGACGTCGTAGCGGAGGTCGGTGTAGACGCTGCCGTAGGTGGCGCGTGCGCTGTCGATCCATCGCTGCAGCGTGAGGCGGAAGGCGTTCATGAGGGCCACCTCGTCCGGTCGGGCCGCTTCGGCGCAGGTGCGTGGCACGCCTTGGTTGTCCCGATTCGCACGGGGGTCTTGCTCGCCTGCTGCCGCGGCGGAGCCCCGCTCGCTGGGGAGGGCGAAGGCGTAGCTGACCCCCACCGCGACGTGCGGCGCCCACGCTCGGCCTTCCAAGAGCGGCACCGACGCCACCCCGCCCTCGACGTCGAGCCGGGTGGCGCGTCCCAGCGGGACGTGGGCGCCGAGTGCGGCATGCCAACTGGTGTTGGCGCCATAGATGCCGGCCCCGACGCCCACGTACAACGGCACCGGCACCGGCACGGGTGGGTACCCGCGCAGCTGCACGCCGACGAACGGCCCGGCCGGTGTCCAGCTGCCCTTCACCTGGATGCCGACGTACTGCGCCTGCAGCGACACCGCCAGCGCTGCCGTCTGGTAGCTCGGGAAGCCGCCGGAGAGGCCGACGGCGAGGAGGGCGGGGGGCGCCTCCTCGACCGAAGACGCCGCCCCGTCCGCCGCGGACGAACCACCCTGCGCCCAAGCGAGCGAGGCGGTGAGCAAGGCCAGGACGGCCACGGCAGCGAGGCCACGAAGCGACCAGGTAGCGGCGCCCGCGGCGCAGGCGCGAACGTCCGCCCGTAGTACCGTGCCACGAGGAGCTACCGGACGCCAGCATCTGCGTACGCCGCGAGCAAGTTCGCTCGAATCGCCCGCGGTTCGCCACCGACACTTCAGGTGCATGCCAGAACCCTATCAAGGATGCACGGCGCACAGGCAACGCTCTGGTAAGCTTGGCCGAACGTGGACCAGCCACAAGAACCTTCCCTGCGCGACCTCCTGATGCTCCTGCGCCGGGGCCTGCCGTTCGCCCTGGCCGTGGCCGTCGGTGCCGCTGCGCTCACGCTGGTGCTCAGCAAGCGCGTCACGCCCGAGTACGAGGCCACCGCCACGCTGCTCGCCAGCCGACCCACCACCAACCTGCAGGGCAGCTTCGGCGTCTCGTTGGTGACCGCCCCGGTCGTCGACATCAGCGCCTACCAGGCCGCCGCCACCAGCTACCCCGTGTTGCGTGACGCGCTCGATCGCATGGGAGCAGCGAACGTGACGCCGCGCGACGTCAGCACGTTCGAGGAGCTCGTCACCGTGCGGGTCGAGAACGCCCAGCAGTCGAGCCTCCTACGCGTCACCATGCGCAACGCCGACGCGCTTCAGGCCGCCGACGCCGCGAACGCCATCGCCGCAGCGATGCTGGCGTGGGACGAGCAGCGCGCCACCCAGAACCTGCAGACGGTGGTCGAGACGCTGGAGGCCCAGATCGCTTCGTTGGACGGGGAGATCGCCGCGGCGAACGAGGGCGAGCCCGATGCCGGCATGCTGGAGGGCCTGCGGAGCCTGCGCGCCGAGCGCGCGTTGCAACTCAACGCGGCGCGTGCCCTGCGCACGTCGGCGGTGGGCAACCTCGAGGTGTTGGAGCCGGCGCTGCCGGCCGACGCCCCGTCTTCCCCGAGGCCCACCCGCAACGCAGCGCTAGCGTTCGTGTTGGGCATCTTCCTGGTCTACGGCCTGGTGCTCTTGCGTGACGCGCTCGACACGCGCTTCCGTGACGGGGACGACCTCGCGCGCACCGCCGAGCTTCCCGTGCTGGGCGAGTTCCCGCGCTTGCCGACCGGTACCCGGCGCCTGCCGCGGGAAGCGGCCAGCTACCTGCGCACCAACGTGCAGTTCGCGACCGCCACCGATCATCCCAAGGTCGTGCTCGTCACCAGCGCTGGCAGCGAACAGGGCAAGACCAGCGTCGCCGCGAGCCTGGCCGAGAGCTTCGCGCGCAACGACTACCGCACCCTGTTGGTCGACGCCGACATGCGGCGTCCACGGGTGCACATGGTGTTCGGGTTGGCCAGGCAGGACGGCGCGAGCCTGCGCGATCACTTGGAGCGGCCGGATGCGGCGCTGCCTCCCCAGCGCGTCACGCTCGATGGGGCCACGCTCGACGTGATCGCCAGCTTCGAGCCGGCACCCTCGCCCACGGAGCTGCTGTCCCAGAGCTTCGCCGGCACGTTGTTGCGCTTCAAGCCCGAGTACGACGTGATCGTCATCGACACGCCGCCGATCCTGCCGGTCGCCGACACGCTCACCATGGCGCCGCACACCACCGGCGTGCTCTTCGCCGTGAGCATGCCCGACACGGACCGGCGCAGCGTGAACGCCGCACTGGGGCTGCTCGAACGCATCGGCGTGCGCCTCCTCGGGACGGTCATGACCAACGTCGAGGGGAGCCGCGGTGGGCGCGCCGAGTACGGCTATGGGTACGGGTACGGCTACGGAGCGGAGACAGGGGCGCCGGCAGCTGCACAGCCGCAGACGACGTTAGCTGCGCGGGCCGGACTTCGGGTCCGCCGTTCGGCCGGCTCGGCCGATGTCGCCGAAGACGCGAGCCGGTGAGCGCCCTACCAAGCGGTCAGTACGCGCCCTTGCCGAACAGCACCGCCCATGGCGTGCGCGCGATGACGTAGAGGTCCATCCACACCGACCAGTTGCGGATGTAGTAGCTGTCCAACGTGACCTGCGCTTCGAGGTCGGCGGTGCTGCGCGAGGTGACCTGCCAGTACCCTGTCAGGCCCGGCACGACCGAGGTGCGCAGCCGACGGAACTCCGCGTCGAACTGCTCGAGGTGGTAGAAGGGGAACGGGCGCGGCCCCACGAAGCTCATCTGGCCGAGCGCGATGTTCCACAGCTGCGGCAACTCGTCGAGGCTGGTGCGCCGCAGGAACTCGCCCACCACCGGTAGGACGCGCGGGTCGTGGGCCAGCTTGAAGTGGCGGTTCCACTCGTCTCGTGCCTCCGGGTGCTCGTCGAGGTACCTGTCGAGGTACGCGTCTGCGTCGCGCCGCATGGTTCGGAGCTTCCACACGCGGATGGCCTTCCCGCGAAAGCCCTCGCGGGTCTGGGCGTAGAACGGACTGCCCCAGTCGACCGCCATGACGCCAAGCGCTCCAAGGGCAACGAGTGGCAACCCCAACGCGGTGAGCGGGATCAGCAGCATCAGGTCGAGCATGCGCTTGACGACGCGGTTGTGGGGCAGGAGTAGGTTCTGCTTGTTGTACAGACCGACGACCCCGACGAAGTCCCGCGTTCCGACCCCGACACTGCTCATGCCGAAGAGGTTGGGGATGACCACCAGGTGCGGGAAGACCGAGGCGTGAGTCTGCAGCACCTGTGCGAGCCGCTCCGGAGACAACCCGGGCATCGCGACGATGCCGTACAGCGCGCCATAGCGTTGCTGCACCGACACCGCCTGCGCGAGTGCCCCGACGATGGGTACGCGCTCGACCGTCGTACCGTGCTTGGCCGGGTCGTCGTCGAGGCACGCCATCACCTTCAGATCGAGCCCCGGGTGGGTCGACACGCCGCGCACGATGAGTTCCGCTGTCCGGCCCGCGCCCAGCACGACCGCAGGGATCCCCCACCACGAGGAACGCGCGAAGAGATGCCGGACGGCGCCCCGGACCACCGGCACGAGCGTCACGGAGAACACCCACGCCAGCACGAAGAACCCGCGCGACGCACGGCCGATCTCACCGCTCAGGAAGAGCACCAGCACGGCCGTGCCGAACGTCACGCTGATGAACATCACCATGCGACGGAGTTCTTGTACGACGCTCACGCCCGCCGCCGGGTACAGGCCCATGAACGCGAACCCGAACGGCACTAGTAGCCCGAAGGGCCAGACGTCAGACTGGGGCCAGCGCGGCGCCAGCGGCTGGATGGAGTGCCAGAGCGCACTCGCCAGGAGCGCAGCCGCGAACAGGGCGGCGATGTCGGCACCCATCAGCATGCCACGGGTCAGCCAAGGTCGCGGACGGACACGTGGCAGGTCGCTGAGACGCTCGGACCCGGCGTCCCGCTGCAGCGGCCGTGTGCCGCTGGTGACACGCTTCACGCTCATTGGTCTCCCCCCGGCCCCTCGATATCGACACCCCTCTGCTTGCCACGTTGCCCGCGCCCGAACCTGCTGGCGCCGAGGCCGCACCCCGACGGGTTCAGCCCGTAGTCGACCGCGTTCGCGCGAGGGTTCCACGCCTCAGGACCAACACGCACCTGCGTATGTAGGACGATACCGCGTCGTGCATGTAGCTGCCACGAGGTTCGTCGCGTCGATTCCGTGGATCGAACACAGTGCGGCGCTCGGTACCGCGGGCGGGGCGCCGCGAGCGACTGGTAGGCTGGCGCCGATGCGCTACTTGACCAGCGTGCTGGTGAGCGCCGTGCTGATCGGTGCTGCGCTGTGGGGCTGGCGGGTGCGCCCGCAGGAGCAGCGCACCGTCGAACTTCTTGCCGTCGCACTGCCGGACGTCATCGCGACCGGCGAGCGCGTCGCTCTGTACGGTGGCCTGCGCTTCCCTGACGGCCTCTTCGAGATCGGGACGTGGGCGTGTCAGCCCAGTGGCTGCCGTCGCGTGTCCTGGGCACAGGTCGAGGGGCCGGTGGACCGCTGGGACGGCCTAGGAACGATCTGGTTCGACGACGAAGCGAGCAGCGCCTGGGTCGAAGTCCGCGTCTTCGAGCGCGATCGGATCGCCGAGCGCGTCGTCGCGACCTGGCAGCGGGACGTCGCACTCGTGGCTCCGCCGGCAGGGCCCTGACCCCATGAACGTCACGGGTCCTGAAGGCCATGCCTCCTCGGCACCTCCAAGCCTCTCGTCACCGGCTCGCCGACTCGGACGTTCGGCGATGCGGAGCGTGGCGTTCGGCGCGGCACTCGTCGGGGCCATCGTGCTCGCGTCGTTGCGCTGGGACGGCTGGCCCAGCGGCCCGCCGACCCTCGGCCTGGAGACGAGCGTCGCGGTACCGGGCGCCGAGCCGACCGGCACTGCGGTTGGGCCGTGCTACCCGACTCCGATTCACGCACCGGATGGAAGCGTCTCCGTCGAACCGACCATCCAGCGGATGAACTCCAATACCTTCCGATGGGCTGCGGCGTGCGGACCTTCCTTGCTCACGTTGCGTGTCGAAGGGAGCGCCGTCGACGGCATCGGAGCGCGCCTCGCCATCGCCTGGCGCGATCGCACCCTGTTCGATGAGGCCGTCGACGGAGAGGACGCGCTGCGACTCGAGGTTCCCGGCGACGGCTGGCTCCTGCTTGCCTTCGTCAACGACCTCTATCGTCCGCCGCTCGACCGCAACCTGGTGCTTCACGACGTTCGCCTGGCCCCGCGCCCGGAGGCGCCGCCGTGAGGGCTCGGGCGACCCGGATGCTTCGTCGAACGGCGATCGTGGCGCTGCCGGCCGCGCTGATGATCGAGCCCATCGTGGCCCTTGGCCTCGCCTTGCTGGTCGGCATGGCCCCTCACGACCGACGTGCTTCTCCCGAGGGTGGGCCATCGGCCGCTTCCCGTGGCTGGGTCGCGCCCGTAGCGGGCGTGCTGGTCGCCGGCCTACTGGCTGCCCTGGCGGCCGTGAGGTCCGGTGCGGGGATGACGCCGCTCTGGACCTGGATCGGCTGGACCGGTGCCGCGGTCGGGATGCTGATCCTCACCGCTCGCCTCGATCCCGATGACGCACCCGGCATCTCGGTCGGCTCGGCCATCGCCGCCTTCTCGGGACTCGCCGCCTCCCTGCGCCAGGTGATCTGGCTCGGCGACGCGCAAGCACACGCCTTCGCCTTCCACCCCAACCTGGCGGCTGCGTCGTTCCTCGTCGCCGCCGCCGGCGTGTTGGTCGGTTGGCGCGCAGCCTGGAGCCGCGGCGGGGCGCCGGTGCGGATGGCGCTCGTGCTGGCGATCGCCGCTGCGCTGTTCGGCGTCGTGCTCACGGGCAGCCGAAGCGGCATCGTGGGCCTGGTGCTTGGCGGGTTCGCCGGGTCGTTGCTTGCGCTGCCCCGCGCCCGACCCATGCTCCTGCTGCGCGTCGCCGTCGGGGTGGTCCTCGCGGCAGCGTTGGTGGCGATCGTGGACCGGTCGCTCGCCGGCGGCACCACGCCCAACCGGATCGTCAACTCGGGCTTCGAGTACGGGACGGCGGCGTGGACCACGTACGACGCGACCCGTAGGATCCCGACGACGGAAGGAGCCGCGCTCTTGCTCGAGCGGTCCGTCGCCAGTTCGTGGCGCCTCGCTGGGTACGCGCCTCGCATCTCGGTCGAGCCGGGTGCGGCGTTCACGTTCGGCGTCACGGTCCGCCCGGTACCTCGAGAGGGTGATCGACCCACCGTCACGGTTGCGATCGACGCTTTCGGCGAGGGCGGTGCGGTGGTGGCGCGGCTCGGTATCGATGGTTGGACCGCGGACGGGTTGAACGACGTCGGCGGTCGTCCGACACTGCCCCTGGACGCCGTCGACGACGGCTCGCGCTTCGGGTTCGTGGTCCCGCCCGCTCCAGAAGCCACGACCGCCATCGGACTCGAGTTCCAGACTGCCGGTTCCGGCACCGGCGCCTACGGTTGGATCGACGACGTCTCGCTCGTTCCGGGCGCCGTGCCCGCAGGACTACCCTACGTGGCCGGGTCCCGGCCCGGCTTGCGCGATCTGGTGGCGCCTGCCGGTCGGCGCCTAGGTGCCTTGGCGGACCCCGCTTCCGCCGATGGTGGCCGCATGGCGATGTGGCTGGTGGGCCTCGACGTCGCATCGGCACGCCCGATCCTCGGCTACGGACCCGGGACGGAGGCGACCGTCGCCCGGACGTACGCCTCCCGGGCGATCCGCCGGAGCCTGCTGCACTTCCACAGCTTCTACTTGCGTCTGCTCATCGAAGGCGGTGCGGTGCTCCTCGCGACCGTGTCGTACGTGATCGCGCGCCTCCTCGCGACCTTCGTGCGCGCCGCGCTGGCGAGGCGACCCGGAGGCATCGCCGCCTGTTCGCTGCTGGTGGCACTCCTGGCGCAGAGTGCGTTCGATCCCGTGCTGAACTTCGCTGGCGTGGTCGGTGGACTGTGGTTGGTGGCGTCCGTCGGGGGAGCCGCACGGTCCTAGCCGCCACGACCCTCGATGCGCGGCGCCTTGGCCCTCACCCACTCCCCGCGCCAGGCACGGGATGCACCACATCCCCCACCCGCACCGTCCCCCCTGCGTCCTGGAGCAGGTACTGCCCGAACACCACCGCCTTGCCCTGCCGTCGGTAGGTGCCGAGGGTGGCCAACGGCTCCGCGCCGGTGGCGCCCGTGGCTTGATCGGTGGTGGTCACCACGCAGCGCCCGGCCGCCTTGACCACGCGGAACGGGACGTCGCCGATGCGCACGGCGCGCCACGCGTCCTCGGCGTACGGCGCCGTTCCGGCGACGACCAGGTTGGGCCGGAAGCGGTTCATGGGGATGACGTCGGCGCCCCGTTCCTGCAAGCGCCGGTTCAGGTCGGCGAGCGAGCCCTCGCCGATGAGCAGGAACGGGAAGGCGTCGGCGAACGCCACGCGGTCCCCTTCGCGGCCGAAGTCGAGGCGCACCTGGCGCGCTTCGTCCGAAGGGAAGTACGCCAGATCGAACGCCCCGGACCCGTCTCGCCCTAGGAACGCCGTGAGCCACGAGCGCACCTCGCCACCGAGCACGACCGCGCGCACGCCGTCGTCCCACACCTGCACGTGGCGCCGGGCACCGGCCTCGGGGTGAAGGGGCACGGCCACGTCGTCCATCCCCGGGGCGGTGAGCACCAGCCGGTCGGCGTCGAAGCGTGGCCGCAGCAGGCACAGGCGCGAGCGCTGCCGCTGCGACACGAAGCGCCCTTCGCCGTCGACGATCATCCAGCGTCGGTCGTGCCGCAGGCCGGTGCGGTCGATGTCGGCCGCTTCCACGGCGATGCCTGCCGCGCCCTTCACGGGGTAGACGTGGATCGCTGTCAGCTTCCCGGGCGCACTCGCCCCGGCAGCATCGCGAGGAGCCGCGGTTGCCATGCCGGCCACCATACCGCCGACTCACTCGGCCGGCGGCCACCCTGCGCGTACGGCTACGTGTGCGGCGCGTCCTCGCCGATCATCGTCAGGAACGCCTCGGCCACCTTGGGGTCGAAGTGCTTGCCGGACTCGGAGCGGATGTGCGCCACGGTGCGCTCGACGCTCCACGCGGCGCGGTACGGCCGGTCGGACGTGAGCGCGTCGTAGACGTCGACGACCGCGAAGATGCGGGCCGCGAGCGGGATCTGCTCGCCAAGTAGGCCGCCGGGGTAGCCGCTGCCGTCCCACTTCTCGTGGTGGAAGTGCGGGATATCGAGTGCGGGCCGCAGGAACGGGATCGGCGCCAACAGGTCGAGGGCGTGGGAGGTGTGCCGCTTCATGATCACCCACTCCTCGTCGGTAAGCTTCCCCGGTTTGCGCAAGATCGCGTCGGGGACGCCCATCTTGCCGATGTCGTGAAGCAGCGCGCCGCGCCGCACGTGCACCAGGTCCTCGTCGCTCACGCCGAGGCGCTCGGCGAGGCGCACGGTCATCTCCGTCACGCGCCGGCTGTGCCCGACCGTCTCCTCGTCGCGTAGGTCGAGCGCCTTCGCCCACCCTTCGATGGTGGTGTCGTACGCCAGCAGCAACTCGGCGTTGGTGCGCTGCAGGTTGTCGAAGAGCGCCGCGCTCGAGAGCGCGATGGCCACCTGTGCCGCCAACGCGTCGAGGAACGAGCGCCAATCGGCGTCTTCGGGGAACGACCGGCGGTGGAACAACTCCAAGACGCCCTGCAGCTGCCCCATGGCCAGCATCGGCACCGCCATGTAGGCCGCGAACCCTTCCGCCTCGACGTGCTCGGCGCCCGAGAACGCGCGCCTCACGGCGCCCACCCCTTCGATCGCGACGGTCTCCTGGGTGAGGGCTGCGCGTCCGGCGAGGCCCTCGCCGAGACGCAGGTTGGTGGTCCGGAGCGCCGTCCTCTCGAGCCCGGCTGCCGCCCCGAAGCGGAGCGTCTGCCGCCTGGCCTGATAGCGCAGCACGGCGACGGCGTCGACACCGAGGCGCTTGCGTACCTGCTCCACGATGACGCCGAGGGTGAGGTCGGCGTCTAGGCTGCCGGTGATGGCGCGGTCGATCTCCCGCAGAGCGCTGATGTGCTCCAGCCGTTCGCGCAGCTCGGCGTTCAGCGCCTCGATTCGCGATTGGGCGATCACCAGCTCGGACGTGTCCAGGCCGATGCCGACCAGGTAGCGCCGGCCGCCGAGCTCCACCCGCGTTCCCGTGAAGAAGTGCGGGATCCGCTCACCGTCCTTGGTGACGACGGTCGCCGCCACGGTGGCGTGCCCCGCCTCGAACACCTCGGCGAGCTTCGACACGATGATGGCCTTCTCGGCGCCCTCGAACAGGTCGGGCGGGCGGAGCTGCATGATCTCCTGCTCGGTGTAGCCGAACACGCCCTGGAAGGTATCGTTCCAGCGCACGTAGGACCCCGCTTCGTCGAGCACGTAGAAGACGGCGGGGATGCCGTTCACGATGGCGTCGGTGAAGCGTTGTTGGTCCACCAGCGCGGTCTGCACCGACCTGCGCTCGACCATCTCGCGCTCCAACGCCACCTCGCGCTCCGCCGTGGCGACGAACGCCTCCTGCAGCGACGCGCCGAAGCGGTCGAGCAGGAACAGCACGATGGCGTACACGATGGCCGCCTGAAGCACCGCCGAGCGCACCTCGGCAGGCGCCAGCGCTTCGGGCGGCAGCCACCCGGCGCTGCGCAGCAGCGGCGGCACCAGGATCAGCAGGAGGCTGATGACGCCCACCACCCGCAAGGCAACCCGGCTCATCAGCAACCCGGCCATCACCACCGGCACGAAGACCAGGGGCAACGCGATGGCGCCGGTTCCCACCCCGACCACCACGAGCGGGATCGCCACCGCCACCAGCACGAGCGCGATGATGATCGTCAACGCGCGCTCGAGCAGGCCCCTGCCGTTGAACCGCATCGCCAGAGCGATCACCCCGACGAACACCAGGTTCGGCGCGAGCGCTTGGAGACGGAGCGCATCACGGCCCAACAGGAATGCGTTGATCACCATCGTGGCGCCGACGATCGCCAGCAGCACCCACAAGGCCTGCTGCACCACCGCCTGGCGCCTGCGCTGCACCACGGCCACCACGCCGGCCCGCAAGGGCGGCTGGCGAGCGGCTGCGCTCGCCAGGGCATCGGTCGGCGCGCCGCCGGTCATCGACCGCCGCGGCGTGGGACGTTGCCGTTCCGGCTTCCGCCCCCCGGGGAAGGGTCACGAGCGAACATCGTGCAGGCATTGTAGGCACGGGCACACTGCGCGGCGCAGGTACATGTTTCATAGCGGCGAACGCTGGGCGCCACGCGCAGGCGCAGGGCCACGACGCAGCGTCCGTCCACGCTGGACGCGGGCGCGCCGCACGGCACGGGTGCTTGCTACCATGCGGCCGTGACCACCCCGTCGCCCCTCTCGGCTCCGGACCCCCGCCGCGGCGCGACCACCATCGACCTGAACGCCGACGCCGGCGAGTCGTTCGGGCGCTGGACCGTCTGCGACGAACCCGCGCTGTTCCCCCAGCTGACGTCGGTCAACCTGGCGTGCGGCTTCCACGCCGGCGACCCGTTGAACATGCTGCGCTCCATCGAGGTGGCGAAGCGCCACGGCGTCGCGATCGGCGCCCACCCCGGCCACCCCGACCGCGTCGGGTTCGGCCGCCGCGAGTTGCGGCTCTCGGCCGAGGAACTGGAAGCGGACGTGCTGTACCAGCTGTCCGCCCTGGCTGGTCTGCTGCGCGTGTCGGGCGCAGGCATGCATCACGTCAAGGCGCACGGCGCCCTCTACGTCCAGATGATGCGGGACGCCGCCACGGCTCGCACGGTCGCCACGGCCGTGGCCCGCTTCGACGCGGCGTTGCCGGTGGTGGTCTTGGCGGGCGCCGGGGGCGACGTCATGCGCGACGCCGTGCGCGAGGCCGGTCTTCGGACCGTGGACGAAGCCTTCCCCGACCGCGGCTATACCCGGGACGGCCGCCTGGCGCCGCGCGACGTCGCCGGAGCGGTGATCGCCGCGCCGGAGCGCATCGCCGAGCGCGCCGTGGCGATGGCGCTCGGCGTGCCGTTCGAGGCCATCGATGGCGGTCAGGTGACGCTCGAGGCCGAGACGCTCTGCTTGCACGGCGACGGCGCCACCGCCCCCGCGGCCGCGCGCGCGGTACGGTCCGCGCTCGAAGCGAGCGGCGTGCGCGCGAAGGCGTTCTGATCACGGACGGGCGCGCGGTCCGAGGGTTCTCCCTCCACCGCGAGGACCCGGAGACCGGCGGGCTCGCTCCGTACGAGGTGGGCAACGCGGTCCTGGCCGCCATCGCGCCGCGAACCGACGGGGGCGCCGCCGCCCACTCGGCGCTCGAAGCGGTCCTCGACGTCATCCCTTCTTACGACAGCGTGTACCTCGAGTACGACGCCAACCTCGCCGACGAGCGTCGTCTGCGCGCGGCGGTGAAGGACTCCGTGGCGCGGCACGCCGCGCACCGCAGCGAAGGGCGCGGCGGGGGCGGCGCGAGCGGCGCGCGGGAGCCCCGCGTCGTCACCATCCCCGTCGCCTACGGCGGCGAGCACGGCGTCGACCTGCCGCACGTGGCCGCCCACGCGGGCCTCACGCCGAGCGAGGTGATCGACCTCCACGCCAGCGCGCGCTACCGGGTGGCCGCCGTGGGCTTCGCGCCCGGGTTCCCGTTCCTGGCCGAGGTGCCCGAGCGCATCCGCGTGCCGCGCCACGCGGCGCCGCGCCCCCACGTGCCTGCCCACACGGTCGCGATCGCCAACCAGCAGACGGGCATCTACCCGCTCGCCTCCCCCGGCGGCTGGAACCTCATCGGCCGGGCGCTGCTGGCGGTGTACGACCCGCATCGCGACGAGCCGTTCCTGCTTGCCCCCGGCGACGAAGCGCGCTTCGAACCGGCACACGGCGTCCCGCCGCCCGAACCCGCGCCGCTGGAGTTGCTCCCGGCGTCGCCGCGCCGGCCGAGCCTGGCGGTGCAGGCGCCCGGACTGCTCGACCTCGTGGTGGACGGCGGACGGTTCCTGGTAGGGCGGTTCGGCCTGGCGCGGTCGGGGCCGCTCGACGCGCCGCTGGCCCGCCTCGCCAACCGGCTGGTGGCGAACCCGCCGGACGCACCGCTGATCGAGTCGAGTCTGCTCGGACCCACCCTCGAAGCGCTCGCCGACGTCGTCGTGGCCGTCACGGGCGAGGCGCTCGCAGCGCTGGTGGACGGCGAGCCGCGCCCGCCCTACACGGCGTTCGCGCTGCGCCGCGGACAGAGGCTCGGGTTCGCTCCCCAGCGGCGCGGGTGCCGCTCCTACCTCGCCTTGGCCGGCGGCATCGAAGCCGCCACCTTCCTGGGCAGCTCCTCCGTCGACCTGCGCGCCCGCATCGGGCGGCCGCTGGCGGCAGGCGACGTGCTCGGCGCGGCTCGGGAGACGGCCGTGGTTCCGGGCCGGCGCTTCGTGCCGTACAGGCCACCGCGGGACCCGGAGGTGGCCCGGCTGGTGCCGGGCCCCCAAGCCACGCCGGAGGCGCTGCAGGCGCTCACCAGCAGTCCGTTCGAGGTCGGGCGTGCCGATCGCACCGGCATGCACCTCGTCGGGCCGGACGTCCCTGGCGACGAGATCACCTCGGAGGCCGTGCCGCTGGGAGCGGTGCAAGTGACCCGCGCCGGCGCGCCGATCGTGCTGCTCCACGACCGCGGAACGCTCGGCGGGTACGCCAAGCCGGCCGTGGTGCACCCGGCCGACCTCGCGCGCGTGGCGCAGCTGCGGGTGGGCGCGCGGGTGCGGTTCGTGATGGTCGGGTGGGAATAGGGTCGAGCAGCGTCGAGGGGTGCGCAGGTAGGCACGATGGCGCACCGGTGGACGCGGCACGCCTCACGCCACCACCACCGTCTTGATCCCTCGTTGCTCGGCCGCCGCACGCAGCGCCGCTTCGACGTCGGAGATCGCGACGCGGTGGGTCACGAAGCCGTCCAGGGGTAGGCTCCCGCCGGCCAGGAGTTCGAACGCCTCGCGGAAGTCCGCCGGTCCGTACCCGAACGAGCCGACGACGCGGACCTCGTCGTAATGGACGCGACGAAGGTCGAGCTCGAGGGTCTGGCCCTTGGGCATGCCGGCGAAGACGTTGACGCTGCCGGCCTTGGCCGCCAACGCCACGGCCTGGCGCAGGGCGTCTAGGCTCGCGACCGACACCATCACCAGCTCGGGGCCGGCGGGGCGCCAGCGCGCCACCGCGGCCGTCAGGTCCTCGGTTCCCGCGTCCACCACCACGTCGGCGACCCCCCGCGCGAACGCCAGGCGGTGCGGCGTGAGGCCGCTGACCAGCACCGTACCGGCGCCCCAGGCACGCGCCAGGGCCGCTTGCAGCAGACCCATCGGCCCGTCGCCGAGGATCATCACCGACGCCCCGGGGCGGAAGCCGGCCACCCGCAGGCCGTGCACGCAGCACGCCAGCGGCTCGGTCAGCGCCGCGGCCTCGAACGGCATGGCTTCGGGCAGGGCGTGCATCACCTGATCGGCCAGCCGTCGCGGCACGCGGATCCACTCGGCGAACCCGCCCGGTTCCGCGTACTCGGAGCCCAGGTCGGTGCACATGCTCGGGTGCCCGCGGAGGCAGGCGTCGCACCTGCCGCACGGCGCGTACGGCCCCACGGCGACGCGTTGGCCCACCACGAAGCCGGGGTGGTTGGAGGCCTCCACGGTTCCCGCGACCTCGTGCCCCAGCACGCTTCCTGGCTGGATGAGCGCGTGGCCGCGGACGAAGGTCTTCACGTCGGTGCCGCACAACCCGCAGGCGTGCATGCGGACGAGCACCTCGCCGTCGCCGATGCGCGGGACCTCGACGTCTTCGACGACCAGCTTCCCCGGGCCCTGGTAGCGGGCGGCCTTCACGAGCGCGCCGCCCCCTGCGGCGTACCTTGCCGCCGATCCAGATCGTCGTAGGCGGCGTCGAAGATCGGGTCGAGCAACGCCGCGCTCGCCCGCAGCGTTCGGGCGGGGTCGTCGCCGAGGCTCTTGGCGAGCAGTTCCAGGACGAAGTTCCCGTCGAACGAGCGTGCCGCCAGCGCGCCGATGACGGCGTGCCAGTCGATGTCGCCGTGGCCGGGCGCGGTGTGGCGCGACGACGTGGCCAGGTCGAAGTCGCTGGCGTGGACGTGGGCGATGGAGGGGAGGTCGTGGAGGTAGGGCATGAGCTCCTGCCCCATCTCGTAGGTGTGGGTGGTGTCGAGGGTGTAGCCGAAGTTGGGGCGGTCCACGTGCGCGGCGAACGTCGTCATCGCGTGCACCGAGGCGCCCATCGGCGAACTGGGCGTGTTCTCGAGCGCGATGGTGACGCCATGAGGAGCGCCGACGTCGCACAGGACCCGGAGGTTGGCCAGCGTCGCGTCCAGGAAGGCGCCCTCCGACATGTTCTGCCACGGACCGTGCACCACGATGGCACGGCAGCCGAGCACGCCCGCCATCTCGGCGAGGTCGCGGCAGAGTTGCTGGCCGAAGGCGAACGCCGACGGGTCGGGGTTGTACAGGAACGGCGCCAGGATCTGCGGGAAGTGGATGCCGCAGTAGTCGAAGCGCCCGGCGCCGAGCTCGAGCAGGTGGCGGCCGTACGCGGGCGTGCACTCGCTGGGCGCTTGCGGCATCAGTTCGACGCCGTTCCACGGTTGCTGGGCGAGGATGTCGAGCGTCTCGGCGATCGGCCTCGGGAAGAACGCCGAGGTGCTGACCCCGAGGGTGGGGCGGGAAGACATGCGTGGGTTCCTTCCTGCGGTGGCGGTGCCCCGGCGCCGAGGGGACGGCGGGAGCGCGACCGGCGCCACCCGGTCGCGCTCCGCCGCCTCACGGTTCAGCGCGAGGTCGCTTCGATCTCGGCGATGATCGCGGTCTCGACGTCCTGGAACGCCTCGGTGGGCGTCTTGCGGCCGAGCTCGACCAGCTCGATCGCCTCGGCGAAGAGGTTGTCGAGGGTGCCCATGGCGAAGAAGTGCGGGTACTGGCTGGCGATGGCGAGCTGCTCGAACCCGGCGGCGTTGGCCGGCTGCTCCTGCATCAGCTCCTGGATCTCGGGGGATTCCGCCGCTTCCTGGCTGATGGGCACGTACCCGGTGGCGATGGTGAAGGCGATCTGGTTCGGCACCGAAGTCAGGAACTTCAGCAGCCGCCAGGCCGCCTGTTCCCGCTCGGGCGTGGAGGGGAACATCACCAGCGAGGCGCCGCCTACGGTCGCGCCGCGGCTCACGTTGCCTGGCAGGAAGTCGGTGTTCCAGTCGAAGGTGGCGCCACCGGTGACGGTGCCGACGCTGGCCGTCGACGCCATCCAGAAGGCGACGCGACCGGCGATGAAGAGGTCGCGCGAGTCGCCGTGCTGGGCGGGCGGCATCAGCCCGTCGTCGATCAGGCTCTTCCAGAACGCCAGCGCCTCGACGCCTTGCGGCGTGTTGAAGGCCGGGGCGGTGGCGTCGGCGTTCATGATCTGCCCGCCGTTCTGCAGGATGAGCGCCTTCAGCCACCAGCCTTCGTCGCGCACCTCGATGCCGATGGTGCCGGGCACCGCGTCCACCACGGCGCGTGCCTGCTGCTTCAGCTCGTCCCAGGTCTGCGGCGGCGCCTCCGGGTCGAGCCCGGCCTGCGCCATCAGGTCCTTGTTGTAGTACATGACCATCGTGCTGTTGTTGAACGGCAGCGCGCAGACGTGGTCTTCGTAGCGGTTGTAGTCCCACAGCACCGGCCAGAACGCGCTCTCGTCCAGGCCTTCCGGCCCCGCGAGGTAGTCCTCGAGGAGGTAGTTGCCCTCGCGGCAGGTCCACAGCGGTCCGGCGGGGATGAGGCCGGCGTCCGGCAGACCGCCGCTCTCGAGCGACGCCATGACCTTCTGCGCGGTCTCGCCGTAGTTGCCGGAGTACGTCCCGGTGACGACGATGCCGTACTCGTTGCTTGCGTTGAACTCGTCGATCATCGCCTGCAGGGCGGTTCCCTGGGCGCCGCCGACGGCGTACCAGAAGTTGATCTCGGTGCTCTGCGCCGCCGCCAGCGGGGCGAGCGCGACCACGGCGAGGAGCGCCGTGGCGAGCAGGCGGCGAACGTTCGTGCGTGCCTTCATGTCGTGACCTCCTGGGGGATCGCTTGCGATGGTGCACGGGCGCCGGGCTACGGCGCGCGACGACGCGAACGGTGGGCGTGCTGGGCCTAGGCACCTCCCTTCGCGTGCGAAGGACGTGGGTAGTGGACCGGCCGGAAGGTCATCCCTTGCTCCCGGTCATGGCGATGCCCTCGATGAACTGCTTCTGCGCCATGAAGAACAGCAGCAGGATCGGGACGACCGCCATGACGGCGCCGGCCATCATCAGGTGGAGTTGGCTGCCCGACTCCTCCACGAAGAAGCGCAGGCCGATGGGTAGCGTGCGCATCGCTTCGGAGTTGGTCGCGATGAGCGGCCAGAGGTAGTTGTCCCACTCGCTGAGGAAGATGAACAGCGTGATGGTCGACAACGCCGGCCGGGCTAGGGGGAGGACGATCTGGAACAGCACCCGGATCCGGCCCGCCCCGTCGATGCGGGCCGCCTCCTCGAGCTCGCGCGGGATGGTCAGGAAGAACTGGCGCAGGAAGAAGACCGCGAACGCGTTGGCGAGGAACGGCACGGTGAGCCCTTGGTAGGTGTCGATCCAGCCGAAGCGGCTGACCAGCAGGAACAAGGGCAGCATGGTGACCTGGTTCGGGATGATCAGCGTGGCCAGGTACGCCCCGAACAGGAGGTTCTTGAACGGGAAGGCGATGCGCGCGAAGGCGTACCCGGCGAGCGCCGCCGTGGCCACCTGGCTGAAGGTCAGGATCCCGGTCACGACGATGCTGTTCCAGTAGAAACGCAGGAACGGCACGCGCTCGAGCACCGCCGGGAAGTTCTGCCACTGCGGCTCGGCGGGCCAGAGCGTGGGCGGGAAGGCGAAGATCTCTTGCGTCGTCTTGAGCGACGTCCCCACCATCCAGACGAACGGGAACACCGTGATGACGCTCATGACGATCAACAGCACGTAGGTGCCGCTGCGCCCGAGGAAGCGACCGAGGCGGTAGGAGATCATTCGTAATGCACCCGCTTCTCGGCGAAGCGCTGCTGCAGGAAGGTGAAGGCGAGCACGATGGCGAACAGGATGAACGACACCGCCGCGGCTTGACCGAAGCGGAACTGCTGGAAGGCGAGGCGGTAGAGGTAGAACACCAGCACCTCGGCGCTGTTCAGCGGCCCGGCGTCCGGCAGCAGCACGTGCACCAGCGAGAAGACCTTGAACGAGTTGATGACCCCGATCAGCAGCACGAAGTACGTCACCGGCGAGAGCAGCGGCAGGGTGATGTAGCGGAAGCGCTGCCACGCCGTGGCGCCGTCGATCTCGGCCGCCTCGTAGAACACCCGGCTGATGCCCTGCAAGCCGGCTAGGAAGATGACCACGTTGTAGCCGAGGCCCTTCCAGAGCGCGACCAGCACCACCGACGGCATGGCGAGGTTCGGGTCGCGCAGCCAGCGCTGCGTCGGCAGGCCGAAGCTGGCGAGGATGCTGTTGAACACGCCGAAGCTAGGGTTGTACAGCACACGCCAGATGGCCGCGGCCGCGACGATCGAGGTGACCACCGGCATGAACATCGCGACCCGGAAGAAGCTCATGCCGCGCAGGCGCTGGTTGAGCAGCAGCGCGACCGCCAACGACAGCACGATGTCGATCGGCAACTTCAGCAGCATGAAGTAGACGGTGTTGCGCAGCGCGTTCCAGAACTCGCCGGCGGTGAGGGTGGTGGCGTAGTTCTGGACCCCGACGAACTCCGTGACGCTGGTGCCGGCCTGCCAGTTGGTGAAGCTGATGCCGAACGACCACACGATGGGGAAGTAGACGAACACCACCAGCACCACCAGCGACGGCGCTAGGAACGCGAGCCCGGCGACCATGTCGCGGCGCAGGCGGGGGTTGCGCAGCGCGGCCCCGAGGTCGCGCCACGGTTGCCAGCGCCGGCCGCCCGCACCGCCGTCCCCTTCGCGCGGGTTCGGTCGCTCGG
>CAZACZ010000017.1:0-27194 GCA_964483695.1 uncultured bacterium
GGTGGCGCCAGTCGAGGAGGCAGCGAGGGCCGAGCCCTCGGCTACCGCCGAGCCCTCGGTGACCGCCGAGCCCTCGGTGACCGCCGTGGCCGCCGAGCCGACGCCCGAGGCGCCGCCCGACCGCGCGGCGGAACCGGGCCGGACCGAGGGGGCGAGCGCGGCGGCGCCGTCCAGGTCGGTGGCGCTCGCGCTACGTTCCGACGTGCGGCCCGATGGCGCGGACTCGGGGGTGGCGGACGCTTCTCCTCCGGAGCCGGCCGTCGGGTCGGCAGCTCCGGACATGGGCCCACCAGAACGAGATGCACCTCGGCACGATCCGTTCGCGGCATTCGGCGCGGGGGACGACGACCGCGACGACGAGTCGGAGGCGGCCTATTCCGACGGGTTCGCGAGGCGTACGCGGCCACGGGCGGCGCCGGCGTTCGGCCCGATCGATCTCGAGGAGAACGGGGCCGAGTCGGCCGCGTCGCAGGACGCTGCGGTGCCGGGCGTCGTGGAGAACGAACCGCCGAGCACCGACGGCCCCCCGGCCACGGACCGCGACCGGAGTTGACGTTGCTGCGGCGGCTCGCCGCGTACGAGGTTCTGCGGGGCCCTGCGTCGCTCTACGTGCCAGGATTCACGAGCGGACTGCTCGTGCGATCGTGAACGCGCGCACCTGCGGGCTTCGGCACCGACACCGTCGGCGCTCCGGCGTGCTCGCGCCGGATGTCGGCGCCCAGCGCGCCGAGGCGCTCGGCGAGGTGCTCGTAGCCGCGGTCGATGGACGCGATGCCGCCGATCTCGGACACCCCGGGCGCTGCCAGCGCAGCGACCACCAGCGCCCCGCCGGCTCGGATGTCGGCGGCGTGCATCGCGGCGGCGTGCAGGGGCCCACCGCGGACCTCCAAGGTGCGTTCGTCGACGACGATGCGCGCTCCGGCGCGGTGCAGCTCCTCGACGTGCGTGAAGCGGTCGGGATAGACGTGGTCGCGGACGTGGCTGAGCCCCGGGATGGTCGCGAGGTAGGCGGTGAACGGCGCCTGCAGGTCGGTCGGTACCCCTGGGTACTCGCGCGCTTCGATGGCGGTGGGACGCAGTGCGCCGGTGGCGTCGACGCTCACGTGGCTCGACCCGCGCGTGACGCGCACGCCGGTGCGCTCGAGGGCGTCGAGCACCGCGGCGAGATGCTCGGGCACGACGTCGGTGACGGTGACCTGGCCACGGGTAGCGGCGGCGGCGAGCAGGTAGGTGCCGGCTTCGATGCGGTCGGCGATGGGCCGGAAGCGTACGCCCGAGAGGTGCGTGGCGCCCCGCACGTGGATGGTGGCGGTGCCGGCGCCGCGGACGTCCGCCCCCATGGCGTTGAGCATGGCGGCCAGGTCGGGGATCTCCGGCTCGCGCGCGGCGTTCTCGATGGTGACCTCGGTGCTGCCCAGGGCGGCGGCCAGCAGCACGTTCTGGGTGCCGCCGACGGTGGGCGCCTCGAACGTCACGGTGCCGGCGAGCGGCCGGTCGCGGTGGGCGTAGAAGTCGCCGCTCTCCTCGTCGATCTGCGCGCCCAAGGCACGGAACGCCGCGAGGTGCCGGTCCACCGGCCGCGGTCCGAACGCACACCCGCCGGGCATCGACACCCGCGCTTCCCCGCACCGCGCCAGCAACGACCCCATCACGATGAAGCTGGCGCGCATCTTGCTCACCAGGCTGTAGGGGGCGTGGCAGGTGCGTACGTTGCGCGCGCGCAAGTGCAGGTCGTGGCCGTCCCAGCGCGTCTCGACCCCGACGTGGCGCAAGATCTCCTCGGCCACCAGCACGTCGGCGAGGTGCGGGACGTCCTCGAGCACCACCGGCTCGTCGGTGAGCAGGGCGGCGAACATCAGGTAGAGCGCGGAGTTCTTGGCGCGGTACGCGGCGATCTCGCCCGCCAACGGGGTGCCTCCGCGGACGATCAGGACGTCTTGGGCGTCGTTCACTGCTTCCCCCTAGGCGCGGGCGCTCGCGCGTGCTACGTGCGGGTCATGGTAACGAAGGTCGCGGACGAACGGCGTGCGACGCTGCACTCGGAGGCGCGCTAGCGCATGATGTGCAAGTTACACATTCGTCTCAACTTCAGTCTAGTTGGGCATCTGAACAGAGTCAAGCAGATGCGCAAGCTGCTATACTTGCACACGAAGTTCGCCGTAGACGGCGTCCTGCGCATCCCCCGCAAGGCGCACGAGGAGGAGTAGCCGGTGCCCAAGCGAGAGAAGAGCAAGCGGCTCCAGGTCGTCATCACCGAGGAGCAGGACTCGCTCCTGACGAAGACCGCCTACCAGCTCTCCAACCCCGAGCGCCTGGTGTCGAAGTCCGAAGTGGTCCGCCTTGGCATCGAGATGCTGAACCGTGCCGTCGAGGAAGGATCGCTCGATCCGGATCTGCTGCGCGCGCTCGAAGAGGGCTGAGCAGGGGCCGGGTCCGGGATGTTCGAGGCCGGCGACGTCGTCGACGACCGTTACGAGGTGCTTGGCCCGCTGGGCATGGGCGGCATGGCGCACGTGTTCCGCGCGCTCGACCGGCACCTCGACCGGGTCGTGGCACTTAAGGTGCTGCGGCCGCACCTCACCGAGACAGACAGCGAACGCTTCCGCCGCGAGATCCGCGCCCTGGCCAGACTGAACCATCCCGGCATCGTCTCCATCTACGACCTCGGGCTGGGGCAGCACGTCTACTTCGCGATGGAGCTCATCGAGGGCGGCCCGATCACCGACCTGGGGCCGTTCGCGCCCGACCTGGAAGCCGCCGAACGGCTGCTCGGGGCCGCCATCACCGTCGCCGAGGCGCTCGGTTACGTGCACCGCCTGGGCATGGTGCACCGCGACCTCACCCCCCGCAACATCCTCGTCACCCCGCACGGCACCCCGAAGGTGATGGACTTCGGCCTGGTGCAGCTGACCGAGACGTCGCGCGCCCTGACGCGCACCGGGTTCACCCTCGGAACCCCGCAGTACATGGCGCCGGAGCAAGCCACCGGCGAGCCGACCGGCGCCGCGACCGACCTCTACTCCTTCGGTGCGGTGCTCTACCGCACCGTCACCGGGACGCCGGCGTTCGACGCCGACAACGACCAGGCCGTGCTCTACCAACACGTCTACGGCAGCGCGACGCCGCCCGAGGAGCACAACCCGCAGGTGCCGCGCGCGCTAGCACGGCTCATCACCACGCTGCTCGAGAAGGACCCGGCCAAGCGACCGACCTCCGGCTGGGCCGTGGCCGACACCTTGCGGGCGGTGCTGGCCTCGGTACGTGCCGCAGCGCCGCATGTCAGCCTGGCCGGTCCGGGCCGCACCGGGGCGTACCCCGACGGTCCCGCCATCCCCGTGGGGCTCACGCGGCGCTGGTCGCGCGTCCTGGACGAAGGACCGCAGTTCCCGTCGGGCTTGGGCGCGGCCGCCGGCTTCCTGTTGGCGGGGTTGCGTTCCGACGCCCTGGCGGTGGTGCGGCCGGGCGATGGCGGCTTGCAGGCCACCTTCGAGTTGCACGACGAGTCGAGCCAGACGCCGCTGGTGGTCGACGAGCGGCTCTACCTCACCAGCCGTGACGGCACCGTTCGCGCCATGACCTGGCCCGCCGGCGACGTCCTGTGGCAACGCGACGACGCCGACGTGGTCGGGATGGCGCCGTTCGGCCAGGACCTGGTGGTCGCAGCGGGAACCGCGTTGGAACGCTGGACCCCAGCCGGCGAGGCGCGTTGGACGTGCCAGCTGGGTGCGCCGCTGGGTACCGCCCCGACGCTTCATCGTGGCCTCGCGTTCGCGCCGACGCGCGACGGGTGGCTCCACGCCGTGCGCGCCGGCGCCGGCAACCCTGCCTACAAGGTGGAGGTGGGGGCGCTGGCGGCGCCGCCGTCGGCGGCCGGCGGCCTGCTGCTGATCCCCGTTCGCTCCGGCGAGATCCACGCGTTCGACGTCGAGAAGCGCGAGGTGACGTGGTCGTACGACCTCGAGGGCGAGGTCTGGTCCACGCCGGTGGTGTGGAACCAGGTGGTGTTCGCGGTGTCGTGGGGGCAGCGGCTGCACGCGCTGTCGTTGCGCACCGGCGACGACGTCTGGACCCGGCCGCTGCCCTCCCCCGTCACCGCCACGCCGGTGATCGCCGCCGGCGCGCTCTACGTGGTCACCGAGGGGGGCGAGTTGATCGTGCTGGACGCCCGCAGCGGCCGCGTGCTGTTCAACGACAAGGTGGCCAACGCCGCCATCCAAGCGAGCCCGCTGCCGCTCGGCGAGCGGGTACTGGTGGCGGCGCTCGACGGAACGCTCGTCGCCTACGGCTGACGCGCCCCCCCGCGGCGCGCCGGCACCGAGCCTCCCCCACGTCCCGGGTCGGCCGTCCCTCGAAGGCGACCGACGATGGTCTAGGCCGACGGCGTCTCGATCGCCTGCACCGCCGCGCGCACCGCGACCGGCGCGAGCCGCGGCGCCACCTTCCAGAACCGCGTACGCTCCTCCTGCCAGTCGCGCAGCAACCGTTCGGCGCGCCGGGACCCGGTGGCGGCCAGATGGCGCTGCAGCAGCGCGCGTACGGTGGCCTCGTCGTCGCTGGCCGGTGCGTTCGGGTGCGCGCCGCGTGCCTCGGGCGCTTCGCTGACGTCGTCCCGGTCGGCCTCGTCGCCGCATTCACCGCGCTGCACCAACGGTCGGAGCGTGACCATGCCGTCGTTGACGCGCGCCGCGAAGCGCCCGTCCTCGTCGTAGACGTACGCCGTGCCGCCGGACATGCCCGCGGCGAAGTTGCGGCCGGTCGGGCCGAGCACCAGCGCCACGCCGCCGGTCATGTACTCGCAGCCGTGGTCGCCGCACCCCTCGACCACCGCCGTGGCGCCGGAGTTGCGCACGCCCACCCGCTCGCCCACGCTGCCGGCCGCGAACATCGCGCCGCCGGTGGCGCCGTACAGCACGGTGTTGCCGGCGATGACCTGGCGCTGGTCCGTCAGGCTGGTCGGCCGCAGCACGAGCTCGCCGCCGGCCAGGCCCTTACCGACGTAGTCCTGCGCCTCCCCGTGCAGCACCAGGCGCATCCCGGGCGTGGCGAAGGCGCCGAAGCTCTGGCCGGCGGACCCCTCGAAGGTGGCCTCGACCGCGGCGTGGCGCAGTCCCTCGTCACCCCACGCGAAGGCGATGGCTCCCGCGAGGCTGGCGCCGATGGTGCGCTCGCGGTTGCTGACGCGGTAGCGCAGTCGCAGCGGCGCTTCTGCACTGACGTCGCCCACGGCCGCTCGGCGGGCGGCACGCGCGTCGGCTTCGGTGCGTAGCGCCGGCGCCGCGTCGCGGGCGAGGCGCTCGTCGACGCTCTCCCCCGGCTCCGGTCGGTCGTTGCGCGCGACCGCGCGCTGACGGGGCCGGGCGCCGTCCGCCGCGGGCGCGCGGAGCACCGCGTCGAGGTCGAGCCGCACGCCCTTGGGCAGCTTCCCGGAGGTGGCGATCTCGCGCGGGCGCAGCAGGTCGACGCGGCCGACGATCTCGCTCATGCTCCGCACGCCCATGTCGGCCAGCAGCATGCGCACCTGCTGCGCTAGGTAGAGGAAGAAGCGCATCACGTGCTCGGGCCGGCCGGCGTAGCGCTTGCGCAACTCCGGGTCTTGGGTGGCGATGCCCACCGGGCAGGTGTTCAGGTGGCACTGGCGGATCATGGCGCAACCGGCCGCCACCAACGCCGCGGTGCCGAAGCCGAACTCCTCGGCCCCCAGCAGCGCCGCCACCAGGACGTCGCGGCCGGTCTTCAGGCCGCCGTCGGCACGCAGCAACACGCGTCCACGCAGGTCGTTCTCCACCAACGACCGTTGCGCCTCCGCCAGGCCGAGTTCCCACGGCACGCCCGCGTGCTTCATGCTGGCCAGCGGACTGGCGCCGGTACCGCCGTCGTGGCCCGAGATCTGGATGGTGTCGGCGTACCCCTTGGCCACGCCCGAAGCGATGGTGCCGACCCCGGCGGTCGCCACCAGCTTGACGCCGATGCGCGCGCGCGGGTTCACGCGCTTGAGGTCGCCGATCAGTTGCGCCAGGTCCTCGATCGAGTAGATGTCGTGATGCGGCGGCGGACTGATGAGGGTCACGCCCGGCACGGCGTGGCGGATGGCGGCGATCTCGGCGCTCACCTTGAAGCCGGGGATCTGGCCCCCTTCGCCCGGCTTGGAGCCCTGCGCCATCTTGATCTCGATCTCCTCGGCGCTCGCCAGGTATGCCGGGGTCACGCCGAAACGTCCCGACGCGACCTGCTTGATGGCGCTTCCGGCGGCGTCGCCACGCAACGGGTGCCAGCCCTCGGCCAGGCTGCGCTCGGGCATGTCGCGTTCGAACGGCGCGAAGCGCTGCGGGTCCTCGCCCCCCTCCCCCGAGTTGCTCTTGGCTCCCAGGCGGTTCATGGCGATCGCCAACGTCTCGTGCGCCTCGCGCGACACCGAACCGTGACTCATCGCCTGCGTGGTGAAGCGCTTGACGATCGCCTCGATCGGCTCCACCTCGTCCAGCGGCAGCGGCGTCTCGGCTCTCGCGACCTCGAGAAGGTCGCGGATCGCGGTGGGCGGGCGCTGGTCGACGGCGCGGGCGTACTCCTCGAACGCCTCGTAGCTCTCGGTGCGCACCGCCTTGTGCAGCGCCTTGAAGACGTCGGGGTTGAAGGCGTGGTACTCGCCGGCCTTCCGGAAGCGGTAGATGCCGCGGTCGACCAACCCCCCTGGCCCTGCGGGGGCGTCCGGGTAGGCGCCCTGGTGCAGGGCCAGGACGTCGCTCGCGAGCGTGGCCAAGGTGGCGCCGCCAAGGCGGTGCGGGGTGCCGGAGAAGTAGCGCTCCACCACCTCGTCGGCCAGGCCGATGGCCTCGAACACCTGCGCACCGCGGTAGCTCGCGAGGGTGGAGATGCCCATCTTGGCCATGATCTTCAGCAGGCCCTTCTCGACGGCGTGCACGTAGGCGCGCTCGGCCGCGTCCGGGTCGCTGGCTTCGCGGTGCTTGCCGCCGCCGGCCACGTCGCGCGCGGTCGCCAGCGCGAGGTACGGGTGCACCAGCGCGGCGCCGTAGCCGATCAGGCAGGCGAAGTGGTGATCCTCGCGCGGTTCGCCCGTGTCGCACACGATGGCTGCCCGCGTGCGACGACCCACCAGCAACAAGCGGTGGTGCACCGCGCCCACGGCCAGCAGCATGGGGATCGGCGCCGCGTCGGGGCCGACCTCGCGATCGGACAGGACCAGGATCGACACGCCGGCCTCCACGGCGTCCTGGGCCTGGTCGGCGAGGTGCTCGAGGGCGCGCGCCAAGCCGCGCTCCCCCTCGACGACCGGGAAGGTGCAGCGCAGCACCGCGCTGCCCAGGGCCTCTTGCGCCTGCAGCGCCGTCAACGTCGCGCCGTCGATGATCGGTCCGGGGAAGCGGGCCACCCGCACCGCCTCTGGCTCCTCCTCGAGCACGCTGGCGCGCGGTCCCAGCACGGTCGCGAGCGACATCACCAGGCGCTCGCGCAGCGGGTCGATGGGCGGGTTGGTGACCTGCGCGAAGCGCTGCTTGAAGTAGCGGTAGATCTGCTGCGGTTGGGCCGAGAGCACGGCCAGCGGGGTGTCGTCGCCCATCGAACCGATGGGGATCTCCCCTTGCAGCGCCATCGGTTCGAAGACGCGCTCGATCTCCTCGGCCGAGTACCCGAACAGCCGCTGCCAGACGCGCAGGTCGGCGATGGCGGGGTCCTCGTCGGAGAAGCCGTCGGCGGGCGTGTCGAGGCGCACCTCGTAGCGCTCCACCCACTCGCGGTACGGCCGGCGCCGGGCGTACCGGCCCTTGATCTCGTCGTCGCGCAGCAGCCGCCCCTCGAAGGTGTCGACGGCCAGCATCCTTCCCGGCCCGAGGCGGCCGCGCTCGACCACCGTGGCCGGATCGAACGGCAGCACGCCGGCCTCGGACCCGACCACCAGGTACTCGTCGCTGGTGAGCCAGTACCGCTGCGGCCGCAGCCCGTTGCGGTCGAGGCCCGCCACCGCGAAGCGGCCGTCGCTCAGCGCCAACGCGGCCGGACCGTCCCACGGCTCCATCAAGGTGCCGTGGTACTCGTAGAACGCGCGAAGCTCGGCCGACACGTCGGGGTCTTCGTCGTACGCCTGCGGCACCAGCATCATCAAGGCGTGCGGCAGGTCGCGGCCCGACAACGTGAGCAACTCGAGGGCGTTGTCGAGCGCGGCGGAGTCGGAGCCGCCCGGTTCGACGATCGGCAGCAGGTCGCGCACGTTCGGGCCCCAGAGGTGGCTCGACAGCCGCGGTTCGCGGGCGCGCATGAAGTTCACGTTGCCCTGCAGCGTGTTGATCTCGCCGTTGTGCGCCAGGAAGCGGAACGGCTGCGCCAACGACCAGCGCGGCATGGTGTTGGTGCTGTAGCGCTGGTGGAACACCGTGATGGCGGTGTCGTAATCGGGGTCGGCCAGGTCGAGGTAGAAGCGCGGGAGCTGGTCCGCCACCATCAGTCCCTTGTACGCCAGCGTGCGGCTCGACAGCGACGGCACGTAGGCGCGGCCCAGCCCCGCTTCCGCCAACCGGCGCTCGATCCGCTTGCGCGTCAGGTACAGGGTGCGCTCGAAGTCGTCGTCGCTCTGCCACTCCGGCTTCCCGAGCAGCACCTGCCGGATGACGGGGCGCCGGAGGCGCGCCTCCTCGCCGAGCGCGCCGTCGTCGAGCGGCGGCTCGCGCCACATCAGGCGCTTCAGCGGGCTGCGCGCCAGCTCGTCGCGGATGAGAGCGTAGATGCGGTCGACCGGCGCGTCGTTCGACACGAAGAACACGCCGACACCCAGGTCGCGGTCGCGTTCGAGGTGGATGCCGCGGGCTTCCAGCTCACGGCGGAACAGACGATGCGGCACCTGCGTGAGCACGCCGGCGCCGTCACCGGTCTTGCCGTCGGCACTGACGGCGCCGCGGTGCGCGAGGTTCGCCAGCGCCTGGAGGCCGAAGGCGAGGACGTCGTGGCTGCTCCTGCCGCCCACGTGCGCCACGAAGCCGACCCCACAGGCGTCACGCTCGTCGGGCCAGGCAAGGGTGCGAACGTCGGACAGTCGATCCACGGGGTCCTCCAGGATGGGCGGCGCACCGGGGGGCGAGCGCGCTGGGAGCCATCCGAACGGCGCGAAGCCGCACACGGATGCAACGGAGCGTATGACGATACGAAGCGTCGGGCGCCAACGCCACCCTGGGCCGGCCGGACGCGAACGTGCTGGAAACCATACGTTCGGAGTCGCGACGTTGTCAACTGGCCGTCGGACGAGAACGTGCGTTCGGAACGCGATTCTTGCTCGATCGTCCACCGTCGGATGCGAGCCGTCTGGGCGACGCGGCTTTCGATTGCCAAGCGATCTGGCGGCGAAGCCTACGAACCCGAAGCCACGCCATGCAACTACATGCAATCCGTCTTGCCACCCGTTCGGCTGCTGCCACGACGCGACGGCCGCCAGGGCGCGCACATCCGGCCGCCGCGCACGGACGAACGACACGCACGCGAGGACGGTGCGCTTCTGGCCGGGAGCGGCGGGGAGCTAGCCCGCGGCGCGTTCCGCGCGCTCGGCACGCCGCCGCGCCCACCACGTGAGCAGCGGTGGAAGCGTCAATGCCAGCAACGAGATCAGCAGCAAGGCAGCGGAGAGCGGCCGCGTCACGAACACCGCGTAGTCGCCCTGGCTGATGGCGAGCGCGCGGCGGAACTGCTGTTCGGCCATCGGGCCGAGGATCATGCCGATGACCGCGGGTGCCACCGGGAAGCCGTAGCGGCGCATCAAGAACCCGACGAAGCCGATCAGGTAGAGCACCACCAAGTCGACCAGCGAGTTCGACAAGCTGTACGTGCCGAGCGTCGCGAACACCAGGATGCCGCCGTACAACAACGGGCGCGGGATCGTCAGCAGACGCACCCACAGACCGACCAGTGGCAGGTTGAGCACCAGCAACATGGCGTTGCCGACGTAGAGGCTGGCGATGAGTCCCCACACCAGGTCGGGGGCGCGCTGGAACAGCAGCGGCCCGGGCTGCAGGCCGAACTGCTGGAACGCCGCGAGCATGATGGCGGCCGTCGCCGAGGTGGGGAGACCGAGCGTAAGCAGCGGCACCAGCACGCCGGCCGCCGCGGCGTTGTTGGCTGCCTCGGGTCCCGCCACGCCCTCGATGGCGCCGTCGCCGAACTCCTCGCGATGCCGGCTGAGGCGTTTCTCGAGCGCGTACGACAGGAACGTCGGGATCTCGGCACCGCCCGCCGGCAAGGCGCCGAGGGGGAACCCGAGGACGCTGCCCCGCAGCCACGGGCGCCACGACCGGCGCCACTCCTCGCGGCTCATCCAGATGCTGCCGCGGATCGCTTCGACCCGCTGCCCGCTGCGCCGCAATCGCGAGGCGACGTAGAGCGTCTCCCCCACCGCGAACAACCCGACCGCGACGATCACCACGCTGATGCCGTCGAGGAGCTCGAGCTGGCCCATGGTGAAGCGCGCCTGGCCCGTTTGCAGGTCGATGCCGACCATCCCGAGGCCGACCCCGAACAAGAGGCTTGTGATGCCCCGCACCATCGACGACCCCAGCACCGACGTCACCGTCGTGAACGCCAGCACCATCAAGGCGAAGTAGTCGGCAGGACCGAACTTCAGCGCCAACTCGACCACCAGCGGCGCCACGAACGTCAACGCCACGGTGGCGATGGTGCCCGCCACGAACGAGCCGATCGCCGCGGTGGCCAACGCCGCAGCTCCGCGGCCCTTGCGGGCCATCTTGTTGCCTTCGAGGGCGGTGATGATCGAGGCGCTCTCGCCGGGTGTGTTGAGCAGGATGGAGGTCGTCGAGCCCCCGTACATACCGCCGTAGTAGATGCCGGCGAACATGATGAAGCTCCCGACCGGGTCGAGGCCGTACGTCACGGGGAGCAGCAGCGCTACCGTGAGCGCGGGGCCGATGCCGGGCAGGATGCCGACCACCGTGCCGAGCGTGACCCCCACGAACGCCCAGAGCAGGTTGCCGGCGGTGAGCGCGACGCCGAACCCGTGGAGCAGCGAGCCGAGCGTGTCCAACGCGGTTCAGCCTCCGATCGCGAGCGTCGCGAGCGGCAGGATCCCGGCCGGCAGGGTCAGGTCGAGCAGGCGGGTGAACGCGAGGTACGCCGCCATCGCCAGCAGGAAGCCGACCGCCACGTCGCGCAGCAGCCGTCGGCTGCCGAAGCCGAGCGCCACGCCGGCGAAGATCACGGTAGAGGCCAGTACGAACCCGGCACGCTCCATCAGCAGCACCCCGAGCAGCATCGCCACCACGAGGACGAGGACCGGGCGGAGGTTGTCGCGCTGGCTCAAGTCGACGTCCTCGGTGATGTCGGGCACGCCGCGCTCGCCGCGCAGCGCCGCGACGACCAGCAGCAGGCCGCACGCCAGCGACCCGAAGCCGGCGAGGTACGGGAAGAAGCGCGGGCCGACGCGGGAGTAGCTGGGGAGCAACCGCACCTGGCCGGCGCCGTAGATCAGGTACGCTCCCATCGCCACGACCGCCAGGGCGACGAGGGTGTCCCCCAGCGAGACGCGTGCGAGGAGGGACGGCACGCCGCCCCTCCTCGCTTGCTTGCCAGCTTCGGCGCCAGACGCGCGCCGTGGCGCCTCGTGGGTGCCGTGCGCGCTGGCTTCGTCACGACCGCCGGGCGTCACGTCGTCGGTCAGTTCCCGGCGACCAGCCCGATGTCGACCAGCACGTCGCGCACGCGCACCATCTCGCCGTCGAGGTAGGCCGCGAAGTCGTCGCCGCCCATGTACGCGTCGGTCCAGTTGTTGGCCGCGAGGCGCGCCTGCCAGGCGTCGCTGGCGACCAGCTGGTCGACGGCGGCCACCAGCGCGGCACGGTCCGCGTCCGACAGGTCGGGGGGAGCCACCACGCCGCGCCAGTTGGCGATCTCGAGGTCGACGCCTTGCTCCATCAGGGTGGGGGCGTCGATGCCTGCCTGGCGCTCCGGCGACGAGATCGCCAGCACGCGCAGCTCACCCGCCTCGATCTGCCCGGCCCACTCGGAGTACCCCGAGACGCCCGCCGCGACCTGCGCGCCGAGGATGGCAGCGAGCGCTTCGCCGCCGCCGGAGAACGGCACGTAGTTGATCGCCGTCGGGTCGACGCCGACGTCCTTCGCCAGCAGGCCGACGAGGATGTGATCGATGCCGCCGGCCGACCCGCCCGCGAACGCCACCGCGCCCGGGTCGGCGCGGAACGCATCGATCAGGTCCTGCAGCGTCTGGTACGGGGACGAGGCCGGCACCACGATGACCTCGTACTCGGCGGTGAGCCGCGCGATGGGGGTGGACTGCTCGAGCGTCACCGGGGCGTCGTTCGTGAGGATCGACCCGACCATCACCAGGCCCATGACCATCAGGATGTCGCCCGTGCCCGCTTCCGCGGTCGCGAGTTGCGCCAAGCCGATGGTGCCGCCGGCGCCGGGGACGTTGAAGACCTCGACCTGGCCGATGATGCCGGCGTCGGCGAAGGCCGCCTGCATGGCGCGGGCGGTCCCGTCCCAGCCGCCGCCCGGTGACGCCGGCGCCATGATGCGAAGGGCGCTCGGCGCTTGCTGCGCCACCGCGCTGCCCAAGCCGAGGGCGGCCAACGACAACGCCACCAGGACCATCCGAACGGTTCGAAGCATGCTGAACCCCTCTCCGTGTTCCGACTGGTGTTCTCTCGAACTACGTGGTTCGGCCCTACGTTACTGCATGACGGCGCTGCGCTGTCAACGCACGGGGAGCCGTTCGGACACCGGGTCGGCCTGCCTAGGGTCGACCGGGCCGCCCGCTTCCCGCGGCGGGACGCCGTCGCTCACCAGCTTGTGCTCGTAGGCGTCGGTGAGCGCCTGATACGACGCTTCGATGATGTTGGTGCTGGCGCCGACGGTGCTCCAGCTGCGCCGGCCGTCGCTCATCTCCACCTGCACCCGCACCACGCTGGCGGTGCCGGTCTCGGGACCGGACAGCACGCGCACCTTGTAGTCGCGCAGTTCGAGGTCGGCCAGCACCGGGTAGAAGCGCGCCAGCGCCTTCATCAGGGCGCGGTCGAGGGCGTTCACCGGACCGTCGCCGCTGGCGGCGGTGTGCTCGGCGTGGCCGCCGACCTCGACCCGGACGGTGGCCTCGCAGCGCGCCTCGTCGTCGTCCTGCTCGCGCTTGTCGATCATCACGGTGAACCCGTGCAGCCGGAAGTACGGCCGGTGCTCTCCCCGCACCTTGCGTGTGAGCAACTGGAACGATGCCTCAGCGCCTTCGAACGCGTACCCGCGGTCCTCGAGTTCCTTGATGCGGCGCACCACCGCGCGGGCCTCCGGGTCCATGTCCGGTGCGGCTCCGAACGCCGCCTGGCCCGGCCCCTGCGGTCCGGGCGTCTCCCCTGCCCACTCGGCGAACTTCGCCACCACGTTGGCGCGCCCCGCGAGGTCGGACACCAGGATGCGCCTGCGGTTCCCGACGGTCTCCGGCGCGACGTGCTCGTAGGTCTCGGGCCGCTTCGCCACCGCCGACACGTGCACGCCCCCCTTGTGGGCGAACGCCGCGTCGCCGACGTACGGCGCACGTACGTTGGGTACGAGGTTGGCGCGTTCGTCGACGTAGCGCGAGAGGTCGCGGAGCCCGGCAAGGTCCTGCGCTTGCGGGTACCCCAGCTTGAGCTTCAGGTTCGCCATCACGCTCACCAGGTTGGCGTTACCGCAGCGTTCCCCGTAGCCGTTGATGGTGCCCTGCACGTGGCGTGCGCCGGCCGCCACGCCGGCGAGGCTGTTCGCGACCGCCAACTCCGCGTCGTTGTGGGCGTGGATGCCGAGCGGGACGGGGCAGGTAGCGGCGACGGCTCGCACGCGCCTGGCCACCTCGTCCGGCAGCGTGCCGCCGTTGGTGTCGCACAGCACCACCCGGTCGGCGCCCCCTTCGACGGCCGCCGCGAGGGTGGCGAGCGCGTACCCTTCGTCCGCGGCGGCACCGTCGAAGAAGTGCTCTGCGTCGTACACCACCCACCGTCCGCGGCGCTTGAGGTACGCCACCGACGAACGGATCATCTCCAGGTTCTGCTCCAGCGTCGCGCCCAGGGCGTGCTCCACGTGCAGCGTCCACGACTTGCCGAACACCGCCACCACGGGCGTCTCGGCCGCCACGAGCGCCTGGAGGTTGGCGTCCTCCTCGCACGCCACGTCCTTGTGGCGGGTGCTGCCGAACGCGCTCAAGCGCGCGTGCGCCAACGCCACGTCCTTCATGGCTTCGAAGAAGCGCGCGTCCTTCGGGTTCGAACCCGGCCAGCCGCCCTCGATGAAGTCGACGCCGAAGGCGTCCAGCCGCTGCGCGATGGCGACCTTGTCGGCGCTCGTCAGGTGAACGTCCTGACCCTGGGTGCCGTCGCGCAGGGTGGTGTCGTAGATCTCGACGGCCAGGCGCGGGGGGGCGTCGGCCGACGCGGTCATGCCGGTGGCGTGTCGCGGCCGGCGTACACGCCCTGAGCGCTCGCCGCGGCGGTGCGGGCCACGCCCGCTACGAGCTTGTTGAGGACGTCGACGTACGCCTTGGCGGAGGCCTCCACCACGTCGGTCGAGAGGCCGCGGCCGTGCAACGTGCGCCCTTCGCTCTCCACGCGGATGGTCACCTCGCCGAGCGCGTCCTTGCCGGCACCCACTGCTCGGATCTCGTACGCGGCGAGCGCGATCGGCACGCCGGTGATGCGCTCCAGCGCCTTGTACACGGCGTCGACCGGGCCGTCGCCGGTGGCGGCTTCCTCGTGCTCGCCGGTGTCGCTGCGAAGCCGGACGGTGGCGACGGGCGTGAGCCGCGTGCCCGAGGTGAACTGCACCGCGACGAGCTGGTACGCCTCCGGCACCCGCGTCGTCTCGACGTCGACCAGGGCGCGGATGTCCTCGTGGGTGACGTGGCTCTTGCGGTCGCAGAGGTCCTTGAACTGACGGAAGACGGCGTTGACCTTGTCGTCGTCCAAGTTGGTGTACCCGAGGTCGGAGAGCGTCTTGCGGAACGCGCGCCGGCCGGAGTGCTTGCCCATCACCAGTACGCCCGCGTCGCGGCCCACGGTCTCGGCGCGCATGATCTCGTACGTCTCGAGCGCCTTGATGACGCCGTCCTGGTGGATGCCGGACTCGTGCGCGAAGGCGTTGTCGCCCACCACCGCCTTGTTCGGCGGCACCACCATCCCGGTCATGGTCGACACCATGCGCGAGCTGCGGTAGAGCTCGCGCGTCTCGATGGAGGTGGTGTGGTCCCAGAAGTCGCGGCGCGTGACCAGCGCCATCACGATCTCCTCCAGCGAGGCGTTGCCGGCGCGCTCGCCGATGCCGTTCACGGTGCACTCGACCTGCGTGGCGCCGGCGCGCACGCCGGCCAGGCTGTTCGCTACCGCGAAGCCGAGGTCGTCGTGGCAATGCACGCTGACCACGACGTTCTCGATGCCCGGCACGCGCCGGCGCAAGTCGGCGATGAGCTCGCCGTACTCCCACGGCATCATGTACCCGACGGTGTCGGGCACGTTGATGGTGGTGGCGCCGGCGGCGATCGTCTCGCCGAAGATGCGCACCAGGAAGTCGGGGTCGGAGCGGCCCGCGTCCTCCGCGCTGAACTCGACCTCGTCCACGAAACTGCGCGCCAACCGCACCGACTGGACGGCGCGCTCGACCACCTGGTCCGGCGTGAGCTGCAGCTTCTTCTGCATGTGGATCGGGCTGGTCGCGATGAAGGTGTGGATGGCCGGGCGCGCGCCGACTTCCACCGCCTGCGCGGCGCGTTCGATGTCGGCGCGGTTCGCTCGCGCCAGGCCGGTGACGATCACGCGGGGCGCTTCCTGCGCCAGGGTGCGCGCGATCTCGCGCACCGCCTGGAAGTCGCCCTCCGACGCGATCGGGAAGCCCGCCTCGAGGACGTCGACGCCGAGCCGCGCCAGCTGCCGCGCGATCTCGATCTTCTGCGGCGTGTTGAGCGCCACGCCGGGCGATTGCTCGCCATCGCGCAGGGTGGTGTCGAAGATGCGGATGTTGGCCATGCGGAACTCCTGGGGGTGGCCTCGCCGGGGGTGGCCGGCGGGCCGAAGGCCGAGCGACGGGGCCGGAAGGCTAGAGTGCGCTCGGCGACGAGAACGTGCGGGGGCTACCTCAGGCGCCGTCTCCCGAGATGAACGGCATCATCTTGCGTAGCCGCCGGCCGACCTCGGACACCTGCGTCTGGGACGTCGCTTCCCGCTGACGCTTGAGGCTCGGCTGGCCGACCTGGTTCTCGAGCAGGAACGAGCGCGCGAAGGCGCCGGAGCGCACGTCGGCCAGGATCTTCCGCATCTCGGTGCGCACCTCGTCGGTGACGATGCGCGGGCCGGTGACGTAGTCGCCGTACTCGGCGGTGTTGGAGATCGAGTGGCGCATCTTCTCGAAGCCGCCCTCGTAGATCAGGTCGACGATCAGCTTCATCTCGTGGACGCACTCGAAGTAGGCGACCTCGGGCTGGTACCCGGCCTCGACCAGCGTCTCGAACCCTGCCTGCATCAGCGCCGTGACGCCGCCGCACAGCACCGCTTGCTCGCCGAACAGGTCGGTCTCGGTCTCCTCCTGGAAGGTGGTCTCGAGCACGCCACCGCGGGTGCCGCCGATGGCCTTGGCGTACGCCAGGCCGCGCTGCTTGGCGGTGCCGGTGGCGTCCTGGTGCACCGCCAAGAGGCACGGCACGCCCGCTCCCTGCACGTAGGTGCGGCGCACCAGGTGGCCGGGCCCCTTGGGCGCCACCATGAATACGTCGACGCCCTTCGGCGCCTGGACCTGGTGGAATTGCACGTTGAAGCCGTGGGCGAACGCCAACGCGTTGCCTTCCTGCAAGTGCGGGGCGATCTGCTCGCGGTACACCGCCGCCTGGGTCTCGTCGGGCAGCAGGATCATCACGACGTCGCCGGCCTTGGCCGCTTCCGCGACGTCCATCACCCGCAGGCCGGCCTTCTCCGCCTCGGCCCACGACGCCGATCCGGGGCGTAGGCCCACCACCACCTCGAGTCCGGAGTCCTTGGCGTTGAGGGCGTGGGCGTGGCCTTGCGAGCCGTAGCCGATGACGGCGATGGTGCTGCCGCGCAGATGCTCGAGGTTGGCGTCGCTGTCGTAGTAGATGGTGGCCATGTCGGGGTGTCTCCAAGGGGTCGGGTCTCGCTCGGCTTCGAGCGGCGAAAGGACGGAAGGCGGCGCCGCGCAAGGCGGCGAGGCGGACGGGAAGGAGGTGCGCGCCGCCTCAGGCGGCCTTGACGCGCCCACTCGGGAGACGTTCCGGCTCGGCTTGGGTGCGGGTCAGCGCCACCCGGCCGGTGCGGATCAGCTCGACGATGCCGAACGGCCGCATCTGCTCGATGAACGCGTTCATCTTGCCCTCGTCGCCGGTCACCTCGAAGATCAGCGCGCTGCGCGCCACGTCGACGATGCGAGCGCGGAAATCCTGGGCGATCTGGCGGATCTCGACGCGGTCGTCGGGGCTGCGCACCGCGACCTTCAACAGCATCAGCTCGCGGTCGACGAAGCGGCTCTCCGAGTGATCGATCACCTTGATGACGTCGATGAGCTTCTGCAGCTGCTTCTGGACCTGCTCGATGGTGGCGTCCTCGCCCGTCACCACGAAGGTGGTGCGGCTGATGCCGGGCTGTTCGGACTGCGCCACCGACAGCGACTCGATGTTGAAGCCGCGCCGTGCGAACAGGCCGGCGATGCGCACCAGCACGCCCGGCTTGTCGCGAACCGTGACGCTGAGCACGTGACGGTGCACCATCAGGCCGTCACCTCCTCGCGCTCGGCGGCGGCGCCATCGTCCGGCTCGGCGTCTTGGTCGCCCAGGATCATCTCGTCGACGCCGGCACCAGCCGGCACCATCGGGAAGACCTTCTCCGCCTCGTAGACGAAGAAGTTGAGCAGCACGGGCTTCTTCTTCGCCAACGCCTCGGGGATCAGCCGAGCGGCGCTCTCCCGGTCGAAGACGTTGTGGCCCTCGATGCCGTACGCCTCGGCCAGCTTGGCGAAGTCCGGGTTGGAGTCGGCGAGGTAGACCTCGCTGTAGCGCTGGGCGTGGAAGAGCTCCTGCCACTGGCGCACCATGCCGAGCATGCCGTTGTTGAGGATGGCGATCACCACCGGCAGCTGGTGCTTGTACAGGGTGGCGAGCTCCTGGATGTTCATCTGGATGCTGCCGTCGCCCGCCACGCACACCACGGTCTCCCCCGGCCGCGCGAACGCGGCGCCGATGGCGGCGGGCAGGCCGAACCCCATGGTGCCGAGGCCGCCGGAGGTGATGAAGCTGCGGCGCCGCTGCGTCGGCAGCAGGCGCGCGGCGAACATCTGGTGCTGACCCACCTCGGTGGTCACCACGCAACCGCCCGCGGTGGCCTCGCGCAGCAGGGCGAGCACCTCCTGCGACACGAGCGGCTTGTCGAGCTTGTACTTCTCCGGGTACGTCGCCCTCCAGCGCGCCAGCGTGTCGCGCCACTCGTCGATGTCCAGGCGGTCCACCAGCTCGGTCAAGCGCGGCAGGACGTCGCGCAGGTCGCCGACCACCGGCACGTGCGCCTTGACCAGCTTGGAGATCTCGGCGGGGTCGACGTCGATGTGCACCACGGTGGCGTTCGGCGCGAAGCGACTGATCTTGCCGGTCACGCGGTCGTCGAAGCGCAAGCCGGCGCCGACGATCAGGTCGCAGTGGCTGATCGCCTTGTTGGCGGTGACGGTGCCGTGCATGCCGGGCATGCCGAGCGCCTGGTCGGCTCCCGCCGGGTAGGCGCCGATGCCCATCAAGGTGGTGATGACGGGGATGCCGGTGCGCTCCACGAACGCCGCCACCTCGTCGGCCGCCACCTGGCCCCCGCCGCCCACCATCAGCACCGGTCGCGTCGCCGCCAGCAGCGCTTCCGCGGCGCGCTTGATCTGCCCGGCGTGGCCGCTGGTGGTGGGGCGGTACCCGGGGAGGTCGATGGCGGCGTCGAGGCTGCCGTGGAACTCCGCCAACTGCACGTCCTTCGGCACGTCCACCAGCACCGGGCCGGGACGACCGGTGGACGCGATGTGGAACGCCTCGGTGAGCACTCGCGGCAGGTCGGCGACGTCCTTCACCAGGTAGTTGTGCTTGGTGACCGGACCGGTGATGCCGTACACGTCGGCCTCCTGGAAGGCGTCGGTGCCGATCAGGGCGCTGGCGACGTTGCCGGTCACCGCCACCACCGCCGACGAGTCCATCATCGCGGTGGCCAAGCCGGTGACGAGGTTGGTGGCGCCGGGCCCGGAGGTCGCGAACACCACGCCCACCCTGCCGCTGGCGCGGTAGTAGGCGTCGGCCATGTGCGCTCCCGCCTGCTCGTGGCGCACCAGCACGTGGCGCAGCGGCGAGTCGTAGAGCGCATCGTAGATCGGCATGATCGCGCCCCCCGGGTGGCCGAACACCACCTCGACGCCGTGGCGCTCGAGCATCTTGAGGACGACCTCCGAACCTTTCATGCGAACCTCCCGCGAGCCTGTCGCGTCCCAAACGAAGAACCCCGCCGTTGGGTTGCGGCGGGGTTCTTGCCATGCGCGAACGTTCGACGACTAGGCGGCACGACCCCTCGACCTGGGAAGTAGGACCAGGCTGGCGACGAGGGCATGCAGCGCGTTCGTCATTGGGGCGCACTATACGTGGGCACCCCGAGGGTGTCAAGAACCGCCTGGCGGGTACGCGCGCGCCAGGCGAGCCGGGGAGCTCGCGCCATGGCGGGACGCGCCTCGTGCCCCTGGTCCTTCCGGCGCGCCGTGACGCCTGCGCTTGCAGCGCCGGGTTCTCATCCTGCACAATCAAGCACTCGTACGCCTTGGGAGGTCCGCCATCGAAATCCTACGCGTCTCCGGATCCTCGCGGCCGAACTCCGTCGCGGGCGCCATCGCGGCGCTGCTTCGCAGCGAAGGCGAAGTCGAGGTCCAGGCCATCGGGCCGCACGCCGTCAACCAGGCGGTGAAAGCGATCGCCATCGCGCGCTCCTACATCGAAGCGGAGGGCCTCGGCCTGCACACCGTGCCGTCGTTCGTGAAGCTCGAACTCCACGACGAGGAACGCACCGCCGTGCGCTTCGCCGTGGCGTCGTTCGCGGTGCCGCAGCACGTCGCCTCGCCTGGCGCCGCGCCGCAGGGGTGACCCGCAAGCAGAAGCGCTCGCCGCCCCCCGCCCCTACCGAAGCCCGCCGCCGGCACGAGGCCGGCGCGGATGCGGCGCGCCACGCCGCCGTCGACATCGTGCAGCGCACGCTCGACGGCGCGTACCTCGCCAGCACCCTCGGTGCCGTGCTCGACGCGTCCGCCCTCGAAGGCGCGGCGCGTTCGTTCGTCACCGACGTGACGTACGGCTGCGTGCGGCACCTTCCGTACCTCGACGCTGCGCTGGCGCCATCGCTCCGCGACCCGCAGCGCCTGCCGCCACGCGTCCGCGCAGCGCTGCGATTGGGCGCCTACGAACTGCTGATCCGCCACACCCCACCGCACGCCGCGGTGCACGCCTGGGTCGAGGTCGTGAAGACCGAGGCGCCAGGCCTCGCCGGGCTCGCCAACGCGGTCCTGCGCAAGCTGCGGCCCCCGGCCGCCGCCGCGCCGTCGGAGGAGGCGGGTGCGCCCGGCGCGGTCGTGGCGGCGGCGCAGGACGACGGGCCGGAGCGAGTCGCGGCCGAGGCGCTGCGCTACGCGCTCCCCACGTGGCTCTGGCGGCGCTTCGTGGCGGCGATGGGGGCCGTCGCCGCCTCGCGCGCCGCGGCCGGCATGCTCGAACCCGAGCCGCTGTGGTTGACGGCGTTCGCTCCCGACGCCGCGGCGCGGCTCGAGGCCGAGGGCTGCGAGGTCGCCGCCGGACCCGTCGAGACCCCGGACGAGCGCGCGACGGTTGCTCGGTTCGTGCCGGTCTCGTTGCGGGTCCGCAGCCCCGTTCCCCTCGCCCGCCTGGAGGCGTACCGCGCCGGGTCGGTGCAGCCGCAGAACCCCGCGGCGCTGGCGGCGGCGCTGCTGCTGGGCGCCGGGTCGGGGGAGCGCGTGCTCGACCTAGCGTCCGGCCGCGGTGTGAAGAGCGCCGTGCTCGCCGCGCTGGGCGCGCGCGTCGTCGCGGTCGAGCGCGACGCGCGCCGCAGCCGAGCCGCCGAGGCCAACCTGGCTCGCCTCGGGCTGGCGGTGGAGCACGTCACGGCCGACTTGCTCGAACCGCTCACGTTGCCGCCAGCCGAGAGGGTGCTGCTCGACGCGCCCTGCAGCGGCACCGGCACCCTGCGCGGCCACCCCGAGATCAAGCTGCGCCTGAGCGAGGAAGGTATCGAGCGCCTGGCCGAGGCGCAGCGCGTCATGCTGGCGCACGCCGCCGCGGTGGTGCGCCCGGGCGGGACGCTGGTGTACGCGGTGTGCTCGCTCACGCCGGACGAGGGGCCGGCGGTGGTGGCCGGGTTGCTGGCCGAGCGGCCCGACTTCGAGCCGTTCCCGTTCGAACCGCCGGTGCCGAGCGTCGCGGCCGGGCCGGGCCGCTTCGTGCTCCCGGTGGGCGGCCTGGACGGCTTCTACCTGGCGCGGCTTCGCCGCCGGGACGCGCCCGCCGCCTGACCTCCACACGGGCACCCCGGCATCGCCGCCTCGCTTGCGCCCAGGACGCGGCATCGGTAGGGTAGGCCATGTCCCGAGCGACTGCGCCAGCGCCCCTCACCGTCCCGATCTCCGATCGCGTCCATGCCGTCACCGGCGCCGTGAACTGCGCCATCGTCGATACCGGTGCGGGTTCGGCGGTGCTGGTCGATTCCGGGCAGGACAAAGACTCCGGCCGCCGCATCCGGCGCGCGCTGGAGGCGCTCGACCTCGACCTGACCGCGATCGTCTGCACCCACGCCCATGCCGATCACTTCGGCGGCAACGCCTACCTCCTGCGGCAGTACCCGGAGGTGGAGGTGTGGGCGCCGGAGATCGAGGCGAACCTGATGCGAGCGCCGTACCTCGAGCCGGTGTACCTGTTCCATGGCGCGCGCCCGCTGCCCGAGCTCACGAGCAAGTGGCTGCAGGCCGAGCCGTCGGAGGTGCATCACGAGGTGACGGCGGGCACGCTGAGCATCGCCGGCGTCTCGCTCACCCTCCTAGACACGCGCGGTCACGCGCACCGGCAGCTCTCCGTGATGGTCGACGACGTGCTGCTGGCCGCCGACGCGGTGTTCGGCAGCGAGACCCTCGAACGGTACCCGCTGCCGTTCGCGCAGGACGTAGAAGGGCAACTGGCGGCGTTCGAGGTGGTGGCGAACAGCGGCGCCACGGTGGTCCTGCCCGGCCACGGTAGCGTGACCCAGGACCTGGCCGCCTTGGTGGAGCGCAACCGTCAGGCGGTGCAGCGCGCCGCCGACGCCGTCGCGGCGGCGTGCGACGGCGCAGGCACCGAGGAGGTGCTGGCGGTCGTAGCGGGTACCCTGGGCCTCGACATGTCCGACCTAGCGCGCTACCACCTCAACCTCTGCACCGTGTCGGCGTACCTTGGGTTCCTGCGCACGCAAGGACGTATCCGGGCCGAGCTCGATGGCCGCCGCCTACGTTGGGTGGCGGCATGAGGCTCACCTGCGCCGGAGCCGCTCGCACCGTCACCGGCAGCTGCCACCTGCTCGAGGTGGACGGCGCCAAGGTCCTCGTCGACTGCGGCCTGTTCCAGGGCGGCACCGAGTTGCAGGCCCGCAACCGGCAACCGTTCCCGTTCGAGCCCAAGAGCCTCGACGCGGTCGTGCTCACGCACGGGCACCTCGACCACGTAGGGCGCTTGCCGTTGCTGCTCCAGGGCGGCTACGACGGACCGATCTACTGCCCGGGAGCGACCCACGAAGTGGCCGCCGTGGTGCTGCGCGACGCCGCCAAGGTGGCGGAGGAAGACGCCCAACGCGAGCTACGCAAGGCCCAGCGCGCCGGTCGGGAGGGCGAGGTGGCGGGCCCGCTCTACACCGCCGCCGACGCCGAGCGCACCATCGAGCGCTTCCGGAGCGTGCCGATGGACCAGACGGTGACGGTCGCACCGGGCGTGCGCGTCACGCCGCGGCCTGCCGGGCACATCCTGGGTAGCGCCTACCTCGAGGTCGACGACGGCCACGCCAAGGTGGTGTTCTCGGGCGACCTCGGCAACCGCGAGAGCGCCCTGCAGGCGCCGGCCACGCCACCCAGCGCGTGCGACGTGATGCTGCTCGAGACCACCTACGCCGACCGCAACCACCGCAGCCGCCCGGCCACCGAGGAGGAGTTCCAACAGGTGCTGGAAGCGGCGCTGCGCCGCGGGGGGAACGTCCTCATCCCGACGTTCGCGGTCGAGCGCAGCCAGCAAGTCCTGTACCAGCTCTTCCGCATGACGTCGAACGGCCGCGCGCGGCCCATGCCGATCTTCCTCGACTCCCCGATGGCCACGCGCATGACGCGGCTGTACCAGACCTGCGCCAACGAGTTCCGGCCCGAGGTGGCGGCGCTGCTTGCGAACGGCACCGACCCGTTCGAGCCGGCCACGCTGGAGTACACCGTCAGCACCGATGCGTCTCGGACCATCAACGCCATCGAGGGCGGCGCCGTCATCATCGCCGGCTCCGGCATGATGACCGGCGGCCGCATCCTGCACCACCTCAAGCACAACCTCTGGCGCAAGGAAGCGAGCCTGGTGGTGGTGGGCTACCAAGCGCGCGGCACACTCGGCCGGGCGATCGTCGAGGGGGCGCAACGGGTGCGCATCTTCGGCGAAGAGATCGCGGTGCGCGCCTCGGTGCACACCATCGGCGGCTTCTCCGCGCACGCCGATCACGACGACCTCCTGGGCTTCCTGACGCCCAGCCGGCCGGAGCGCCTGCTACTGGTGCACGGCGAACCCGACGTGATGGACGGCTTCGCGACCGAGCTGCGCCGACGCGGGCAGCGGGTCGACACACCCGAGCTCGACGTGCCGCTGACGCTATGAGCGGACGCACGCTCCCCCGCCCTCGCGCCGCCAACGGGTCGGCGCGCTTGCGGATCGCCCGCCGCCCGCTGGTCAGCCACCTTACGGCGCACCCTTCCGTCCGCGGGGTTTACTAGCGCCATGGATTGGGAACTGCCCGTCATCGCCCTGCGCACCCAGGTGGTGCTCCCGCGCACGCTCGAGAACGTCGACGTGGGCCGTCCGAAGTCGAAGCGCGCGCTGGAAGAAGCACAGGCGGGCGACAACCGCGTCATCCTGGTGGTGCAGCGCGACGCGCGCATCGACGACCCGGGCGAGGGCGACCTCTACGACATCGGCACCCTGGCCGTGGTGAAGCAGGTCATCCGCCTTCCCAACGACACCCTGCAGGTGCTGGTCGAAGGGCGCGAGCGCGCTCGCATCGTCTCGTACCTGCCGGGCCCGAGCCTGCGGGCGCGCGTCAGCACCATCCCCGAGGTCCCGCCCGCGCACGGCGAGGCGCACCTCCAGGCGTTGATGGAGCAGGTCAAGGTGGCGTTCGGCGACTACGCGCAGCAGAACAAGAACCTGCGGCTCGACTCGTTCCATCTCGAGAACCTGCGCGGCATGAAGGAACCGGGGGCGCTGGCCGACGTCGTCACCAAGTACGCCACCTGGGACGTGGCCGACAAGCAGGCCTCGCTCGAGGAGGCCGACGCCAGCCTGCGCCTCGAGCTCGTCTACGGGTTCCTTACGCGCGATCTCGAGCGCTTCGACACCGAGAAGCAGATCAGCGCCCGCGTCAAGCAGCAGATGGACGCGAACCAGCGTGAGTACTTCCTGCGCGAGCAGATGAAGGCGATCCAGAAAGAGCTCGGCTCCGACGAGGCAAGCGAGTCGGAAGACCTGCGCCAGCGGGTCGAAGCCAAGAACATGCCGGAGCACGCCAAGGAGCGGGCGCTGAAGGAGATCGACCGGCTCGAGAAGATGGCCGGTGGGTCGCCCGAGGCCACCGTGGTGCGCACCTACCTCGATACCCTGCTCGACCTCCCTTGGAGCGAACGCGACGAGGAACGGCTCGACATCGCGTACTCCGAACAGGTGCTCGACGAAGACCACTACGCGCTGGAAGAGCCCAAGGAGCGCATCATCGAGTTCCTGGCCGTGCGCCAGCTCACCAAGGACGTGGCGAACTCGGACTACAAGGCGCCGATCCTCTGCCTGGTGGGCCCGCCCGGTGTCGGCAAGACCAGCCTCGGCAAGTCGATCGCGCGCAGCCTCAACCGCAAGTTCGTGCGCATGAGCCTAGGCGGCGTGCGCGACGAAGCCGAGATCCGCGGCCATCGCCGCACCTACATCGGCAGCCTTCCCGGCCGCATCGTCCAGGGCATGAAGACCGCCGGGACCATCAACCCGGTGTTCCTGCTGGACGAGGTCGACAAGATGACGGCCGACTTCCGCGGCGACCCCTCCTCCGCCCTGCTCGAGGTGCTCGACCCGGAACAGAACAACACCTTCGTCGACCACTACCTCGAGATCCCCTACGACCTCTCCAAGGTCATGTTCATCACCACCGCCAACACCCTCTCGACCATCCCGCGGCCGCTGCTCGACCGTATGGAGGTCATCCAGATCCCCGGCTACACGCTCGACGAGAAGATCCAGATCGCCCGCCGCTACCGCATCCCGCGTCAGCTGAAGGACCACGGTCTGGAGGGGCACCTCGAGGTCACCGACGGCGCGGTGCGGCGCATCGTGACGGAGTACACCCGCGAGGCGGGCGTGCGCAACCTCGATCGCCTCATCGCCAAGTCGGCGCGGAAGTCGGCCAAGGCGTACCTGTCCGAGCCGTGGGAGGGCGTGCGCGTCGTCGACGAGGACAAGGCGCGCGAGCTGCTTGGTGTGCCGCCGTTCCGTGACGAGCAGGCCGAGAAGCAGGCGCAGGTGGGACTGGCCCATGGCCTCGCCTGGACGTCCGTGGGCGGCGTCACGCTCGACATCGAAGCGGTGGCGGTGCCCGGCAAGGGCAAGGTGGCGCTGACCGGCCAACTCGGCGACGTCATGAAGGAGAGTGCCCAGGCCGGCATCGCCTACCTCCGCAAGAACCGCGACGCCTACGGCATCGCCGAGGGTTTCCACGAGAGCACCGACCTCCACGTCCACGTGCTCGAGGGTGCGACGCCCAAGGACGGTCCCTCGGCCGGCATCGCCATCGCCACCGCGGTGGTGAGCGCCCTGACCGGCCACAAGGTACGCGGCGACGTCGCCATGACCGGCGAGATCACCCTGCGGGGGCGCGTGCTGCCCATCGGCGGCGTCAAGGAGAAGCTGCTGGCGGCGCATCAGGCCGGCATCAAGACCGTGATCCTGCCCGCCGCCAACGAGGCGAACCTCGAAGAGGTGCCGGAGGCCATCCTGGCCGACCTCGAGGTCGTGCCGGTGCACGACTTCCATCAGGTGCTCGAGGTGATGCTGATCGGCACCGACGAGCCGAGCGGCGAGTTCGTGCCGCCGCAACCGGACGAAGGCGCGGGCAAGGCGCCCGGCGTGTCGGCCTGACGTGCGGCGCTCGCTCCTAACCGGGCGGTTCCGCGGCCCGTAGCCACGGCACTAACGCCAGCACCACCGCGTCGCGGTACAGCTCGGCGCGCACGATCTTGCCGGCCGTCAGGAGCCCGACCGCGCCGGGCCCGTCCTTGAGGCGGGCCCGCCCGAACGTCTCGTCGATCGCGTCGCCCAGTTCGGTGCCTTGCCGCACCTTCGCCGCCCATGCCTGCGGCAACGCGAACGCCGCGCTACGAGCGGCGCCCCGCCGTCCGCTCCGGTCGATCGCGGCCACCCAGCTGAACGCCCAGGCGGTGCCGTCGTCGTCGAACGTCACGCCGCCCTCGAGGCCGAGCGCCAACTCGGCGTCCGCGACGGCCGCCAGCGCCCCTCGGGCTCGGGCCTCGGCGCCGGCTCTCGTCTCGACGTCGCCGATCGGCTGCGGCCTCACGCCGGACGCCGCCGGCACTCCGCGCACCGCCGGTGCGGCCGGGAACAGGTCGGCCAGCAACCCCTCCACCGCGCGACGGATGGCGTCCAGCTTGGCAGGGCTGGTAGAGCCGACGGCGATGGTGCGCACGCGCGCCAGCGCGACGGGCTCGATCACGGCCTCAGCCCTCCCCCTTCACGACGGCGCAGCGCAGCACCTCGCCGCGGCCCTCCAGCCGGTACGCGCCCAACGCGGCGGGCAGGACCACCGTTGCGCCACGCCCGAGCCGCAGCGCCGCCGCCTCGCCGTCGCCCACGGCCGCGCCGGCTC
>CAZACZ010000017.1:27294-30386 GCA_964483695.1 uncultured bacterium
GGCGCCGGTGTCGGCGCCACCCACCAGCCTCGCTTCGCCGGACAGCAGCACCAGGAGTTCGAGGCTCGCGAGCGAGGTGGTCCCGACGACCGTCGTGCCGGAGAGCGTGCGGGCGTCCATCACGAACTCGGGGGCTTCGACCAGACGACGCCAGCCGGACGCCAGTGGCCTCGGCTGCGGAAGCCTGGGCGCGGCGGCCCGCAGGTCGGCGACGGCCAGCGCCCGCTCCAGATGCAAGTCCCTCGGCCTTCCGTCGGCCGCCAGCCTGCCGTAGTCGTACAGCCGGTAGGTGAGGTCGCTCGCCTGCTGGATCTCGAACGCCAGCACGCCGGCGCCGATGGCGTGCACCGTCCCGGCGGGGTTCCACACCACGTCACCGGGGCGCACGGCGACGCGGTGCATCAGCGCGGGCAGGCTGCCCGCCTCCACCGCCCGCCGGACCGTGGCGGCGTCGACGTCGTGCCGGAAGCCCCACAGCACCGCCGCGTCAGGCGCCGCGTCCAACACGTACCACGCCTCGCTCTTGCCGAGGTGACCGGTGGCGCGCTCGAAGCGCAGTGCGTACGCGTCGTCGGGATGCACTTGCACCGAGAGGTCGGCGGCCGCGTCGAGGACCTTGGCGAGCAGCGGCACGCGTGCGCCGTAGCGCGCCATCGCCACGTTGCCCACCAGGTGTTCCCCGAGGACGTCCGCCACCTCGCCGAGGGTGCGTCCGGCGTGCGGGCCGCTTCGCACCCGGCTGCCGTCGCCGGCCAGCCAGCACTCCCCGATCGGCTCCCCCTCGGGCCCACTCACTTCGATCGCGTCGGCACCGGCTCGGTCGAGCCACCCTGCCAGCCGATCGCCACCCCAGACGCGCCGCACGAACCGGGGCGCGATCGAGAGCGGTGCGATGGCGGCGTCGGCGTCGTGCATGCTCGTCCTCTCGCAGCTGGCGGGTGCCGGCCGCCTCGTCTCGTCGCCTCACGCTCGTCCGCCGCGGAGCACGTACGATGGTCGGGCGACCATGACCCATGCCTTGACGAACTTTATCAACGACGCAGGTTGGCTCGCACCGCTCTACTACGTGCTGGGGTTCGTCTTCACGGCGCTGGTCCCGGTCGTGCCCACCCCGTTGGTGAGCGCGCTCGGTGGGACCGCCTTCGGGTTCTGGCCGGCGCTGGCGTACGGCACGCTCGGCCTCGGGGTGGGGGCGCTGGTGTCGCTCAACCTCGCCCGGCGTCTGGGACGACCGCTGCTCAACTTGATGGTGCGGCGCGAAGCGTGGGACGAGTGGCAGGAGATCGTCGGCATCCGCTCGTTGCCGCTGTGGGGCGTGGTGTTCCTGGTCCTGAACCTCGACTTCGTGGTCATGCTGTCGGGGCTCACCTCGCTTCCGCTGCGCGGCCTATGGCTCACCGCGGTGATCGCACGCTTCCCCTGGCTCGTCATCACCACCTGGTTCGGCAGCAGCGTGCTGGTGTCCGAGGCCATGATGTGGCTGGCGCTGCTGCTGCTGGTGCCCGGCGTCCTGCTCCTGAACCGCCTGCGGCCACGGCTGCGGCACATGCTGGTGCGCCTCTCCCCGACCTCCAAGGTGCACGGCGAGTACCGGCCGGAGGCATCGGCCGGACTTCCTGCGAAGGACCTGGGAGCGCCGGCGGCCACGGACGAGATGGGGCCGCCCGGCAGCGCATGACGAGGTCGGACCGAGCCGTCACGGAGCGCAGGGCGCAGCCGGATGGACCCTTCCCGCAGTGCAGGTCGAAGTCCCCCCGGCCTCCCGTGCGCAGCACGCGGCCCGTCGCTCGCACCCACCGCGACGCAGGCGACTAGGCTTCCGCGAGAGGTACGCCGTCGTCGCCGTCCGGGAGCTTCTTGCCCGGGTTCATGATCCCGTGGGGATCGAGCAGATCCTTCAGGGCGCGCATCAGCCCTAACGCGGCGCCGTGCTCGCGCGCCATGTACTTGCGCTTGCGCAGGCCGACGCCGTGCTCGCCGGTCGACGTGCCGCCCACCTCGAGTGCATGCACCACCATCGCGTCGACGACCGCCTCCGCGCGCTTCGCCTCGTCGTCGTCGCCGACGTAGAGCGTCAGGTGGAAGTTGCCGTCTCCTACGTGTCCGACCAGGTTGGCCGCGAGGCCGGCCTCGGCGCACCCGGCCAGCGCGCGCTCGACGGCGTCGGGTAGGCGCGAGATCGGCACGGCCACGTCGGTGACGAGGCTGCGTTTGCCGGGGTTGGCGGCGTTGGAGGCGAAGAACATGGCGTGCCGCGCCTGCCACAAGCGCGTTCGCTCGCTTTCGTCGGTGCCGGCTTCGAACGCGCCGGCGCCGGACTGCGCAGCCACCTCGCGCGCCAACTCCACGTCGGCGGCCACCCCCGCCGCGTTGCCGTGGAACTCCAGGAACACCGTCGTCTCCTCGGGGTAGGAGGTGCCGGAGTAGTCGTTGACCGCGCGGATGCTGTCGGGGTCCACCAGCTCGCAGCGCGCCACAGGCACCCCTGCCTGGATCAGTTGGGTGACGAAGCGCGTCGCGCTTCCCGCGTCGAGGAACGGCACGCGCGCGGCCGCGGCCGCTTCCGGCAGGCCGACCAAACGCAGCGTCACCTCGGTGATCACTCCCAGCGTGCCCTCGGCGCCGGTGAAGAGTGCGCACAGGTCGTAGCCGCTGGACGACTTGCGCGCGCGGGTGCCGAGGCGCAGCACCTCGCCGCGGGGCGTCACCACCTCGAGTGCCAGCACGTAGTCGCCGGTGGTGCCGTAGCGCACCGCGGCGGTTCCCGAGGCGTTGGTGCTGACCATGCCACCGAGGGTGGCGTGCGCGCCCGGGTCGATCGGGAAGAAGAGCCCGTGGCGCCGCACGTGATCGTTGACGCGCGGGTAGGTCACGCCCGGCTGCACCACCACCAGGAGGTCCTCGGGGCGCGCGTCGAGGATCCGGTCCATGCGCGAGAGGTCGAGCGAGATCCCGCCCCGGACGGGCACGGTGTGGCCCTCCAGGCTCGAGTTGGCGCCGACCGGCGTCACCGGCACGCGCTGCTGGTGGGCGAAGCGCATCACCGCCGCCACCTCCGCCGTCGAGGTGGGGTACGCCACCGCGTCCGGGAG
>CAZACZ010000017.1:30486-43442 GCA_964483695.1 uncultured bacterium
GTCAGGCGTTGCGCAGGCGCGGGTCGAGGACGTCGCGCACGGCGTCGCCCATGAGGTTGAAGCCGACCACCGAGAGGAAGATGGCGATCCCTGGGAAGATCGACATCCACGGGGCGCGCAGGAACTGCGCGAAGCCGTCGCGGATCATCAGCCCCCACTCCGGTGCCGGAGGTTGCGCGCCGAGGCCCAGGAAGCCGAGCGCGGCGACGTCGAGGATCGCCGTGCCGATCGACAACGTGAGCTGCACGATGAGCGGCGAGAGGCTGTTGGGCAGCACGTGCCGCAACACGATGCGCGGGGCCCCGGTGCCCAGGGCCTTGGCGGCGGCAACGTACTCCGACTCGCGCACCGACAGCACCACCGAGCGCACGATGCGGGTGTAGATGGGGATCTGCGTGATGGCGATGGCGATCAGGGCGTTGGTGAGGTTCGGCCCGAGGGTGGCGACGATGGCGATGGCCAGCAGGATGCCGGGGAACGCCAGCAGGATGTCCATCATCCACACCACCACGGTGTCCACCCAGCCGCCGACGTACCCGGCCACCACGCCGAGGAGCGTGCCGAGCACGAGGGCGAACGCTACCGCCGCCAGCCCTACCGTCAGGCTGATACGGCCGCCGTGCCACACGCGGGTGAAGATGTCGCGGCCGAGCTCGTCGGCGCCGAAGATGCGCTCGGCGCTCGGGGGCGCGAGGCGCGCGCGCAGGTCGCGGTCACGAGCCGAGTCGTAGGGTTTCAGGACGGGCGCGAGCAGCGACGCCACCACGAAGAACGCCACGATCACCAACCCCGTCACGCCGGTGGGATGGCGGAAGAAGCGCTGCAGCGCGTCGCGTCCGAGCGACTCGCCGGTGGCGCGGACGTCGGCGCCGGCCGTGTCGGGCGCGCTCATGCGAGTTCCTCGAGGACGAGCGTGCGGAGGGGTTCGTGCACCGGATGCCTCACGAGTACTGGATCCGCGGGTCGATCACGGCGTACGACAGGTCGACCAGCAGGTTGACGACGACGAAGATGGTGGCGACGAAGATCACGCCGCCCTGGATGATCGGGTAGTCGCGCGCGGCGATGCCGTCGTACACCCAACGACCGATCCCAGGCCAGCTGAACACCGTCTCGGTCAGGATCGCGCCCGATAGGAGCGTCCCGAAGCTGAGGCCGATGACGGTGACGACCGGTAGCAACGCGTTGCGAAGCGCATGCTTGCGCACCACGATGGACTCGGCCAAGCCCTTGGCGCGCGCCGTGCGGACGTAGTCCTGCCCGAGCACTTCCAGCATCGCCGAGCGCGTCATCCGCACGACGATCGCGAGCGGGATGCTGCCGAGCGCCACGGCGGGAAGCACCAGGTGCTTCAGCGCGTCCCACGTCGCGGCAAGGTGGCCGCGCAGCAGCCCGTCGAGGACGTAGAGTCCGGTGACGCTCTCGAGCTGGACCTGGTTCGATAGCCGACCGGACGGCGGGAGCCAGCCCAGCGTCACGGCGAAGACGTAGATGAGGATGATGGCGAGCCAGAAGACCGGGAACGACACGCCGGACAGGGCCAGGATCATGACCCCGGTGTCCGTCACGGTGCCGCGCCGCAAGGCGGCGAGCACGCCGGACGGCACCCCGATCACGATGGCGAAGAGCATCGCCACCAGCGTCAACTCCAGCGTGGCGGGGAAGCGATGCCGCAGACTCTCGGTGATGGGCACCAAGGTCAGGATCGAGCGCCCCATGTCGAAGCGCAGCAGGCCGGACATGTACGAGAAGTACTGGCTGTCGAAGAGATCGCGGAGGTTGCCCGAGGCGCGGAACGCCGCGCCGTTCAGGAACAGCGGCCGGTCGAGGCCGAGGTCGTTCCGCAGGCGTTCGACCAGGTTGGGCGCCGCCCGCTGGCCGAGCATGGCGGTGGCGGGGTCGCCCGGGATGACCCTGGTGAGGACGAAGATCAAGAGAGTGACGCCGATGAGGACCGGGATCAGGCCCAGCACGCGGCGGATCAGATAAGCGCTCAAGCGGTTCTCCTAGGCCGGTTCGCCACGCTCGGCCGGACGCCGGGCGCTGCGGACGCCCTTCGTGAGCCCGGCCACCGCGGTGGGTGGCGAACGTGTCGCGCGAGATACGGAAGCCTCGGTGAGGCGCCACGATAGGCGCCTCACCGAGCGAGAAGCGATCAGTCGGCCTTGGTGACCGAGTGCAGGCTCACCGAGCTGTACCCGAGCGGGCTCATGACGAAGCCGTCGATGTTCGAGCGCAGCGCGTTGAGGGTGCGGTTCGACGCGAACGGGATCGAGGCAGCCGCTTCGGCGACGTTGTCGACGACCTGCGCGTAGAGGCTGGCGCGCGTGGCCGGGTCGGCGATCTGACGCGCCTGCTGCAGCAGGTCACGCGTCTCCGGGCTGTCCCAACCGAGGTCGGTCACGGCCGACGGGCCGAAGAACGTCAGCAGGAAGTTGTCCGGGTCGGCGTAGTCGGCGTTCCAGCCCAGCATGTACATGGGGAACTTGCCGGTCTGGTAGTCCGCCAGGTACGTCGTCCAGTCTTCCGTCATCAGCTCGGCCTGGATGCCGACATCGGCCAGGTAGGTGGCGACGGTCTCGGCGATCGGCTGCGGAGCCGGGAAGTACGGGCGGCTGACGGGCATGTACCAGAACTCGGTCTGGAAGCCGTCGGGGTAGCCGGCCTCGGCCAGCAGCTCGCGGGCACGCTCCGGGTCGTAGGTGTACGGCCACGGTTCGCCGTGCCCGAACATCACCGGCGGGAGGTGATCCTGCGCGGTGACGCCGAGGCCGCCGTAGAACGCGTCGATGATGGCGTCACGGTCGATGGCGTGGGCCACGGCCTGGCGGACGCGCACGTCCTCGAACGGGCTGTTGGCCTGGTGGATGGCGATGTAGCCGACGGTCAGCTCGGCGTCGGCGATGGCGACCTGAAGGTTCGGGTCGTTCTCGACCGTGGCCAGGTCGTCGGCGGAGAGCAGCACGGCGATGTCGATGGTGCCGGCCTGCAGCTCGGCCAAACGGGCGGTGGGCTCGGAGATGCCGCGGAAGATCACGCGCTCGACCTTGGCGGGGCCCTGCCAGTAGTCGTCGTTGCGATCGAGGACGACGCGTTCGCCTTCGGTCCACTCGACGAACTTGAAGGGGCCGGTGCCGACGGAGCCCACACCCGGGGTGCCGTACGCCACGCCGGCCGCCATCACGGCGGTGGGGCTGTCGATCTGGAAGTAGTTGGCCGCCAGCAGCGCGGGCAGGAACGGCGCCGGCTGCGTCAGGCGGAACTGCACGCCGTACTCGCCGGTGACGACGACCTCTGCGAGCAGGTTGCCCTCACCCAGCGGGCCGCCGAACACCCAACCCCACGGCACGTAGGTCTTGCCTTCCGCGCGGCCGGAGTACGGGTGGTTGGGGTCGTTCCAACGGTCGAAGTTGAACTTCACGGCTTCGGCGTTGAACGGGGTGCCGTCGTGGAAGCTGACGCCTTGGCGCAGCTCGAAGTCCCACACGGTGCCGTCTTCGTTCGAGCTCCACGCCGTGGCGAGGGCCGGAACGAGGTCGGTGGCGCCCGGCGCGAACTCGATCAGGCGCTCGGTGATCTGGCCGCTGACGACCAGCGAGTTGCCGTCTTGCGAGTCGGCGGAATCGAGCGAGGACGGGAACCCGCTGATCCCGTAGACGAGCGTCTGGGCGCTCGCGAGCCCGAACGCCAAGAGGATGGAGAGAGCGAGGATGAGTCTCTTCATGGCACCTCCCAGTGCGATGTGCGAGCCGCCCGAACGAACGTGGCATTTCTCACGAAGGCGGCTCGTGGTCCAATTCCCGATGCTAGCACGCGGCCGCATCGAGGTGGTCCCGTTCTGCGCCTTGCAGGACGGTCTTCCTCCGGATCAGCGCGGGGAAGCGGACGCCGTGGGCGCCACCAGCCGACCCTCGACCAAGCGCACGTGCCGCACGCGATCGCCGATCAACTCCTCGTCGTGCGTCACCAGCACGACCGCGCTACGCTCCTCGGCGGCGAGCTCGAGGAGGAGGTCGAAGACCTCGCGGGCGCGCGCGCGGTCGAGCGAGCCCGTCGGCTCGTCGGCCAGCAGGATGGGCGGCCGCAGCGCCAGCGCGCGGGCAACGGCGGCACGTTGGCGCTCGCCGCCCGACGCTTGCGCCGGGGTGGCGTGCATCCGATGCGCCAGCCCGACCCGCTCGAGCAGCGCCGTGGCGCGGGCCTCGTCCAGCGCTCCGACGATGCGCCCCGGCAGCATGACGTTCTCGAGCAGGCTCAAGTCGGACAGCAGGTAGTGGTTCTGGAACACCAGCCCCACGGTGCGCGCGCGGCGTTCGGCCAACTCGGCGGGCCGGTGCCGGTGCACGGGGAAGTCGCCCCAGGTGATCTCGCCGGCGTCCGGCCGGTCGAGGCCCGCCAACAGGTGCAGCAGGGTGCTCTTCCCCGACCCGCTCGGGCCGAGCACCGCCAGCACCTCGCCGGCCGCCACCCGCAAGGTCACGCCGGCGAGCACTTCGAGGTCGCCGGCGGGGCCGCGGTAGCGGCGATATAGCCCTTCGCACGCGAGCACGGGCGTCACAGGGTTACTATACGGGCCGAAGAGCAGTGTCCGACGCAAGCGCGGCCAGCGGCCATGCACGAGCGACGTGCAGGCGCGGCGCGGTGCAGCGCTCCGGACAGCGTCCTTCGCCGAGCACGGACCCCGCGAACGGACCATGGAGGCCCGAACGTGACCACGGACGAGAACCAAGCCGACCTGCGGGCGCTGCTGAAGCGTGTCCCGTTGCTTCAGAACGCTCCGGAGCGGGCCCTCGACATCGCCGCCGCTGCGGTGCGCAAGCGCGTGTACGAGCCGAACACCACCGTGTTCCAGGAAGGCGACAAGGGCGAGGCGCTGTACATCCTCGCGCGCGGCTTGGTGAAGCTGTCGAAGGTCGACCTCGGGGGGCACGAGAAGACGCTCGCCATCCTGCAACCCCCGGAGTTCTTCGGGGAGATGGCGCTCCTCGGCGAGAGCACCCGCAGCGCCACCGCCGTGACGCTCGGCGAGGTGCATGCGTACTTGCTCTTCAACGACGACTTCCGCCGGCTCATCTCGGACTACCCGGCCATCAGCCTGAACCTGACCGCCACCCTGGCCGCGCGCCTGCGCGGCATGGACGACGAGTCGCAGATCCTGTCCTACAAGGACGCCCAGGGCCGAGTGGCGTACGTGCTGCTGCGCCTCTACCGCGGCGGCGTCGTCGACCTCGAGGAGGAGCGCGCGCTGGTGCGCCTCACTCACCAGGAGCTCGCGAACCTCGCCGGCACCTCGCGCGAGACGGTCACGCGCGCGTTGAAGGCGTTGGAGGGCGAGGGCGTCATCGAGACGCGCCCGAAGGAAGTGTTCATCACCGATCCCGAAGGGCTCGAGGAGATCCTGCACGGCATCCGTTGAGGCTCCGCGCCTTCGATGCTCGCTGAGGTCGGGCGCAGCGTCCGGCCGAGGCGGCGGGTTCACGCCGCGACGCCGGCTTCACGCCTGGACCGCGAGTTCAGGCGGTGGCAGCGAGGCGGCGCGCCAGGCGCGCCTCCAGCAGAGGGCGCAACTGCGGCCAGTCGAGGTCGGTGATGGCGAAGACCATCGAGTCGCGCACGTAGCCGTCCTTGGCCACCATGTGCCTGCGCAGCACCCCTTCGTAGCGCGCCCCGAGCGCGCGGATGGCGCGCTGCGAGCGCAGGTTGCGGGTGTCGGTGTGGATCTGCACGCGGTGCAGCAGCAGCGTTTCGAACGCGAAGCCGAGCAGCAACAGCTTGGACTCGACGTTGACGCCGGTGTTGAAGACGCTAGGGTCGAACCAGGTGAACCCCAGTTCGCAGCGGCGGTGGCGCGCGTCGATCTCGGTGAGGCGGCTGGCGCCGAGCACGCGGCCGTCGTGGGTGGTCACGGTGACCGGGTGCGCGCGCCCGGCTGCGCGATCGGCGTGCGCGGTCGCGAAGTACCGTTCGGCCTGCTCGGGCGTGGCCGGCGTCGAGGTGAGGCGGTACTGATCGACGTTGGCGAAGGCGATGGCGGTGAGCGCCGGCACGTGCTCCGGCGTCAGCGGCACGAGCCGGATGAGCCGGCCCTCCAGCACCGTGTCGGTCGGGAGCGCTGCACCTAGGTCCATGGGTACGGATGCTACACCCGCGGCGGGCGTGCCGCTCGGGCCCCGTTCAACGCCGCTGGGCCACGCCGTTGCCGCTGCCGATGGCCGGGAAGGCATCGACGTCGAGGTCGAACGGCACGATCTCGGCGTGATCCACCAAACGCTGCACGCCGACGATGCTGCCGATCACCACGCCGTGCGTCACCACCACCAGGGTGGAGAACCGACGGTAGCGCTTCAGCACGTTGAGCACCCGCAGCCGCACCTCGTCGAGCGTCTCCCAGGGGGACTCCTCCCCCGCCGGTACGACCCCACCGAAGGTGCGCTTGGCCTCCTCCAGGTGGCGATCGTCGAAGTCGGCCAAGGGGTCCTTCTGCGGCAGCCACTCGTGAAGGTCGTACTCGACGAAGAGCGGCTTGTTGATGGCGCGGCTCAAGAGCGCCGCCGACTCGAGCGCACGGGTGAAGGTGCTGCAGAGGATGGCGTCGGCTTCCTGCAGTCGGAAGTCGCGGGCGATGGTGTCGATCTGCAGACGACCGAGCGGCGTGAGCGGGGCGAAGTCCTTCGCCCAGCCGCGGGCTCCGCGCGCTTCCACCAGGCCCCAGTCGGTCTCGCCGTGGCGGATGAAGTACAGCTTCACGTCGCGGACCTCGAGAGGCCCGGACGGAGGTGGCAGGGTCGGATCGAAGCTCGCATGCAGGTCCACGCACGCCCGGCGCCGCTCGCGTAGTGCCGTGGTATCTGCGGTACGAGCGCGGCGAAGCGTGACACGCATCACGCTAGCAGCGCACGCGCGAGCGGGCTGTCTGTTTGTTCATTCGCGCCCCGGGCGAGCGGCGGGAAGCGCGCCCGGCACGAGTAGAATGGTCGTACGCATGGACGCTTCCACGCTCTACCGAAACGTGTTGCTGCGCACGGCAGCTTCCCCCTTCGTCCGCGGGTTCGTCACCCGCTACGGCTGGCGCATGGGAGTGGCGCGCTTCGTCGCCGGGGAGTCGATCGAGGCGGCGCTGCCTGCCCTGCAGCGCATCGAGGCGAGCGGCAAACGCGTGGTGCTCGATCAGCTGGGCGAGTTCACCGCTACCGCGGAAGCGGCCAGGGCCATCGCTCAGAAGGTGCAGCACGCCGTACGCACCGCCGCCGACGGCGGCATCGAGCCGTACCTCAGCGTCAAGCCGACGCAGCTCGGACTGGCGATCGACGAGGACCTGGCGTTCGAGCTGGCCAGCGCCGTGGCGGAGGCGGTGCGCGCGGTATCCGGCCACGTGTGCCTCGACATGGAGAACGTTCCCCACGTCGACGCCACCTTGCGGCTCTACGAACGCCTCCACGCCGCGGGCCACGACCACGTGTCCACCGTGCTGCAAGCGTACCTGCACCGCACGCCGGACGACCTCGAGCGCGTGATGGCGGTCGCTCCCACCAACCAACTCCGGATGGTGAAGGGGGCGTACCGCGAGCCGCCCGAGGCGGCGCTGCAGGACAAGGCCGCCATCGACGCCAGGTTCCGCAAGCTCACCTACCGCGCCTTCGAGGGCGGCATGAAGGTGAACCTCGCCACCCACGACGACCGCTTGCTGGCCGAGTTGCTCGCGTACGCCCAGGGCGCAGGGCTGGGCCCGGACCGCTACGAGGTGCAGATGCTCTACGGCGTGCGGCCCGCCTACCAGGACCGCCTCGCTACCGAGGGGCACGCCGTGCGCGTCTACGTGCCGTTCGGCTCGGACTGGTACGGCTACTTCAGCCGTCGCCTGGCCGAGCGCCCCGCCAACCTCGCTCTCGTGGTGCGCGGCATGTTCGGTTGAACCTGCCGCGGCGCTGCCGGAAAGGACGAACCGCATGTACTTCGAGCCGTACCGGAACGAACCGTACGCCGACTTCAAGGACCCCATCACGCTGGACCGCTTCCAAGCGGTGCTGCAGCGCGTGCTGGGCCAGCTGGGGCGCACCTACCCGTTGATCATCGGCGGGGAGGCGGTCGACACGCCCGAGCACCTCGCGTCGCTGGACCCGAGCCGACCCGAGCGGGTGGTGGGGCACGCCGCCAAAGGCAAGGCGGCCCACATCGAGCAGGCGTTCGACGCGGCGTACCGCGCGTACGACGCTTGGTCGGCGCTCCCCATGGAGCACCGGGCGCGTCTGCTGGTCAAGCTGGCGGCCGTGATGCGCCGTCGCCGCGAGGAGCTGGCGGCGTGGGAGGTGGTCGAGGCCGGCAAGAACTACCTCGAAGCCATCGCCGACGTGGCCGAAGCGATCGACTTCTGCGAGTACTACGCCCGCGAGTCGATCCAGTACGCTTCGCCGGCCGTCACCTACGACTACCCAGGCGAAGAGAACACCAGCTTCTACCAGGCGATGGGCGTCGGCGTCGTCATCCCACCATGGAACTTCCTGCTGGCCATCCTGGTGGGCACCGCCGTCGCGCCGGTGGTGGTGGGCAACACCGTCATCGTGAAGCCGTCGCCGTCCACCCCGATCATCGCCGCGAAGTTCCTGGAGTGCGTCGCCGAGGCGGGCTTCCCACCCGGCGTGATCAACCTGCTCACCGGCGACGACGCCGACCTGGGCGACGCGCTGGTCGATCACCCGCGCACGCGCTTCGTCAACTTCACCGGCTCGGTCGCTACCGGCCTGCGCATCCACGAGCGCGCCGCTAAGGTGCAGCCCGGCCAGAAGTGGCTCAAGCGCGTGTTCCTCGAGATGGGCGGCAAGGACGCGTTGATCGTCGACGAGACGGCCGACGTCGACATGGCGGTGGCGGCGGCGGTGGCCAGCGGCTTCGGCTTCCAAGGTCAGAAGTGCTCGGCCATGAGCCGCTTGATCGTGGTCGACGAGGTGTACGACGAGGTGCTACGGCGCTTCGTCGAAACCACCGAGCGCCTGTCGGTAGGACCCGCCGACGAGAACCATGACGTCTGCGCGGTGATCAACCAACGCCAGTACGACAAGATCCTCGCCTACATCGAGACCGGCAAGGCCGAGGCGCGCTTGGCAGCGGGCGGAGGCCCGGCCAAGGGCGCCGGCAGCGGCTGGTTCGTGAAACCCACCGTGTTCGCCGACGTGCCGCCCGACGCCACCATCGCGCGCGAGGAGATCTTCGGGCCGGTGGTGTCCGTCCTCCGGGCGCGCGACTTCGACCACGCCCTCGAGATCGCCAACGGCACCATGTACGCCCTCACCGGCGGCGTCATCAGCCGCGACCGCGCCCGTCTGGAACGCGCGCGCCGCGAGTTCCGCGCCGGCAACCTCTACCTCAACCGCAAGATCACCGGCGCGTTGGTCGGGGTGCAGCCGTTCGGCGGATTCGACATGTCGGGCTCGAACGCCAAGGCGGGCGGGCCGGACTACCTGCGCGGGTTCCTGGAGATGAAGACGGTGACCGAGCGGTTCTAGGCGCCGCAGTTCGGTGACGGGTTCTGGGTAACCGTCAAGGAGTCACGAGCAACCTGCCGACCTCGGAGGTGTCCTCGTAGGCGCCCCCTTCCCACCCTGCCGCCGCGTAGAGGTGGCCCGTGGCGGGGTCCAGTGCGTGGGCGAAGGTGCGTCTGGCTTCGAGCAAGGGATCCGTGTACATCCAGGTGCCGCTGGTACCCTTGGATAGATCGTAGGCCTCGACCGTGAGGTGCTGCGAGGCCCATCCGCCACCGCCCACGAACAGGGTGGTCCCGTCGGACCACACGCCGGCGGCGGCCCTAGCGGTTTGCAGCGATGGGTACGCGCGCCATTCGTCCGCCGCAGGCGTGTACTCCCAGACGGCAGCGCTGTCGGTCACACCTGGGCTCCCGAAGCCGGTGACGAATATGCGATCCCCTACCGCCACCGAGCCGCCGTACGAGATGGCCGACGGCATGGTCGCCAAGGTGGTCACCCAACGGCTCCCCGGTGGGAGGCTCGGCTCGTAGAGCCACGTCGTGTTCGCACCGGTACCGTTGGTTCCGCCTCCGAAGAGGTAGATCCTCCCCGCGAGGGTGGCGCAGGTGTGCGCGTACCTCGACTCCGGAAGCTCGGCTGCTGCGTTCACACTCCACGTTCCCGTCACGAGATCCAGGACCTGCGTCGTGGTCGGACCATCCGTACCCGAGTAGCCGCCGGGAACGTAGACCTCGTCGCCCAGGACGGCGGCGCAGATGTTGGAAACGCCGGTCGGCATCGTGTCCGGAAGGACGGTCCAGGTGGCCGTTGCCGGATCGAAGACCTGGACGAGACCGTCGCGCGCTCCACCCGCGGCCTCGCCACCGATCACATAGAAGCGGCCGCCCCAGAAGACCCCCGCCGGGCGGGACACCGGCGTGGGGATCGACGCCAGTTGCGTCCAAGGGTCCGTCACGAACACCGAGACGGTCGCCGCATCGCTACCACCGGTGTTGGAGGCGCCATAGGCGAAGGTGTCGGTTCCGGTGAAGGCGGCGGCGGGAGCGTACTGGAACGCGCCGTTCGCTTGTACGGTCACCGTGCCGTTCTCCGCCGTGGCGGTGGGCAGCCCGACGTTGGCATCGTTCCCGTTCACCGCGGAGACGGTGGCAGACTCGGCCACGTCGTTCGCCAGCAGGCCCGGTCCGGCTACGCTGAGCGCGCCGTCCGAGCGGACGTCGTAGTGGTCATCGTTCGCCTGGGGCGCCGGTGGGATCGACGGACCCTGCGTGCAGGCACCGAGGACCACCCCCAAGACGGTCAGCGCGAGCGGCAAGGCGTTCCGGTGCACGAACCTGGTCATGAATGTCCTCCCCGTGCGTCGTCCTCGAGTTGGCGGAGCAGCACTTCGGCGGCGCGCGCTCCATGCGGCGTAGCGTGTTCGCGGTCGGCACCATCCTAGAGCGTTCGGCCCGGCTCGCCCAAGCGGGGTGTGCCGCAGCGTCAAGCGGCAAGGGCCACTCGGAACATCACCACCACGTGCGCCGCCCAACCGGCCAGCACGAACAGGTGCCACAGCTCGTGGAAGCCGAAGACGCCCGGCGCGAGGTTCGGTCGTTTCGTGGCGTAGATGATGGCACCGACGGTGTAGAACGCACCGCCGACCCCCAACCACGTCATGCTGGCGGCACCCAGCGAGCGCGCCACCGGCACGACGGCGACGATCACCAGCCACCCCATGGCCAGGTAGAGGCCGGTGGATAGCCACCTCGGGGCGCCGATCCAGAGCATCTTGAACACCACACCGGCGAACGCCACACCCCACGCCACCCCGAACAGCACCCAACCCCAGGTGGCGTACCACGGCTGCATCGCCACCAGCGTGATGGGTGTGTAGGTGCCGGCGATAAGCACGAAGATGGCGGCGTGGTCGAGGCGCCTGAGCCGCTGCTCGCCGGTCGGGCCGGCATGGACGGCGTGCAGCAGGGTGCTGGCGGTGAACAGCGCGATCGACGAGGCGCCGAACAGCGCGAACGCCACCACCCGCAGCGCTCCGCCTCCGGAGAACACGATCAGGAGTACCGTCACCACCACCGCGAAGACGGCGCCCGCGAGGTGCGTCAGGCTGTTCACCGGTTCGCGTAGCCGGCGTCGGCGCGTCGGGGCCGGGCGCGTGGCGGATGCACCGCCGAAGCCGGGGGTGGTGGGCGTTGGCACGGGGCAGTCTACCGCGCGCGTGCCAGAGCGGCTTTCGGCTAGCATCGCGTATGACGCCTCGACGACTCCCCCTCACGTGGATGATCGGCGCGTGGACGGTCGCACTGGCGGCCACGGCTCAGGCCCAGGTCGGGCATGGCGCCTTCCCCGCCGGCTGGAGCTTGTTGGTGGTCGACAAGACCGCCGGCAACCTGCTGGTGCTCGATCTCGAGCGCGGCGAGGTGACGCGCCGCATCGCCGTCGGCGACGGACCGCACGAGGTGACGCTCGCCCCCGACGGCACCACCGCAGTGGTCTCGATCTACGGCACCGCCGGCGCCCCCGGTTCGGCCCTGGCGTTCGTCGACCTGAGCACGGGGGCCGTCCGCACCATGTCGACGGCACCCTACACACGCCCCCACGGCATGACGTTCGTGCCCGGCTCGGGTCGGCTGCTGGTGACGGCCGAAGCGCAGGACGCGCTGCTCGAGGTCGATCCGGTCACGCTCGAGGTCGTTCGGGTGCATACCGTCGGGCAGCGGCTTCCGCACATGGTGGTGGCGGCGCCGGACGGCGCATGGGCGTTCACCGCCAACATCGTGGCGGGGTCGTTCGCGCGCATCGACCTTGCCACCGGCGACGCACAGCATGCCTCGGTGGCCGACCAAGCGGAGGGAATCGCCCTGGACGCATCCGGTAGCGAGGTGTGGGTCGGCAGCAACGCGCGCCACCAGGTGCACGTGTTCGACGCCGCCACGTTGGAACGCCGCGCGGTCATCCCGACGTGCCGCGTCCCGATCCGGGTGACGTTGGTGCGGTCAGGACTCATGGCCGTCACCTGCTACCAGGACGACCGGGTGCAACTCGTCGACGTCGGCACGCGCACGGTGCTGGGCGAGGTGGCTCTGCCCGACCCCCTCGGTGGCGGCGCCGCCCCGGTGGGCACGCTGCCGACGCCCGATGGGGACCGGCTCTTCGTCGCCACCGTGCGCAGCGGCGCGGTGCACGAGATCGACGTGCGCGACGCCACGGCGCCGCGGCTGACGCGGACCTTCGACGTTGGCGTGGAGCCGGACGGGATGGCGCTGGTGCGGTTGCCGTAGTCGGGCCGGTACAAGAACCATGCGGCCACGGCCGCAACGTGGAGCCGCGACGTCGAGCCGCACCACGGTTCGCACCCACCAACGCGAACCTCGGCCCCACCGTCGGAGCCGAGGTTCACGCTTCCCGTCCTGGACGGGGTTCTCCTTGGAGCCAATGGTCGGATTTGAACCGACGACCTGCCGATTACGAATCGGCTGC